>NZ_JAKDLO010000271.1 GCF_030452765.1 Intrasporangium sp. | reverse complement strand
CGGTGAGGTCCACGACATCCAGGTGCCCGGCCCGCCGGCCCCAGCGCTCGACGAGTCGGTCTCTGACGAGCCGGTAGCTGACGAGCCGGCGCTGGGCGACCCCGAGACCGACGACTACGAGCTGGCCGACGCGGTCTGACCGATTCGGACCATCCGGCGGTGCCGGATAACCTTCTGCGCATGGCCGAGTTCATCTACACCATGACGAAGGCGCGCAAGGCGCACAACGACAAGGTCATCCTCGATGACGTCTCGATGTCGTTCTACCCCGGCGCCAAGATCGGCATGGTCGGCCCGAACGGCGCGGGCAAGTCGACGATCCTCAAGATCATGGCAGGGCTCGACCAGCCCTCGAACGGCGAGGCTCGCCTGGCCCCGGACGCGACCGTCGGCATCCTGCTGCAGGAGCCACCGCTGAACGAGGCGAAGACGGTCCTCGGCAACGTCGAGGAGGGCGCCGGCGAGATCAAGGCCAAGCTCGACCGGTTCAACGAGATCTCGGCAGAGATGGCGAACCCCGACGCCGACTACGACGCGCTCCTGCAGGAGATGGGCAAGCTGCAGGAGCAGATCGACCACGCCGACGCGTGGGATCTCGACAGCCAGCTCGAGCAGGCCATGGACGCACTGCGCTGTCCTCCGCCGGATGCCCCGGTGACGAACCTGTCCGGTGGCGAGCGCCGTCGGGTAGCCCTGTGCAAGCTGCTGCTGCAGAAGCCCGACCTGCTCCTGCTCGACGAGCCGACCAACCACCTCGACGCAGAGTCCGTCCAGTGGCTCGAGCAGCACCTCGCCGGCTACCCCGGCGCCGTCATCGCGGTGACCCACGACCGCTACTTCCTCGACCACGTCGCCCAGTGGATCGCCGAGGTCGACCGGGGCCGGCTCTACCCCTACGAGGGCAACTACTCGACCTACCTCGAGAAGAAGTCGGAGCGCCTGCAGATCCAGGGCAAGAAGGACGCGAAGCTCGCCAAGCGCCTCAAGGACGAGCTGGAGTGGGTCCGGTCCAACGCCAAGGGACGGCAGGCCAAGTCGAAGGCGCGGCTGGCCCGTTACGAGGAGATGGCGGCCGAGGCCGAGCGCACCCGCAAGCTGGACTTCGAGGAGATCCAGATCCCGCCGGGTCCCCGGCTCGGGTCGGTCGTCATCGAGGTGGCCGGCCTGAAGAAGGGCTTCGACGGGCGCGTGCTCATCGACAAACTGTCCTTCTCGCTGCCCCGCAACGGCATCGTCGGTGTCATCGGCCCGAACGGGGTGGGCAAGACGACCCTCTTCAAGATGATCGTCGGGCTGGAGGAGCCGGACGGCGGCGAGGTCAAGGTCGGCGACACGGTCATGATCTCGTACGTCGACCAGGGCCGTGAACGCCTCGACCCGAAGAAGACGCTCTGGGAGGTGGTCTCCGACGGGCTCGACCACATCAAGGTCGGGCAGGTCGAGATCCCGTCCCGGGCCTACGTGTCGCAGTTCGGGTTCAAGGGCCCCGACCAGCAGAAGCCGGCCGGCATCCTGTCCGGTGGTGAGCGCAACCGCCTCAACCTGGCGCTGACCCTCAAGCAGGGCGGCAACCTGCTCCTGCTCGACGAGCCGACCAACGACCTCGACGTGGAGACGCTCGGCTCGCTCGAGAACGCGCTGCTCGACTTCCCGGGATGCGCGGTCGTGACCTCCCACGACCGGTGGTTCCTCGACCGGGTGGCGACGCACATCCTCGCCTACGAGGGCACCGAGGACAACCCCGGGAACTGGTACTGGTTCGAGGGCAACTTCGAGGCCTACGAGGCCAACAAGGTCGAGCGGCTCGGCCCGGAGGCGACCCGTCCGCACCGGGTTACCTACCGCAAGCTCACCCGCGACTGACCGCGTCGCGGTCGGGCACGCTGTGCAGAGTCAGATCCAGTCCTTGCGCTTGAACAACACGAAGAGCAGCAACCCGAGCCCGAGGATGATGCCGGCGCTCGCCACCACCCCCGTGGCGCTGCCGAAGCCCGGGTAGGGCACATTCATCCCGAACCAACCTGTGACCGCGGTCGGGACCGCGATGATCGCGGCCCATCCGGTCAGCTTCTTCATCACGGTGTTCAGCCGTGCGTCCTGCAGGGACAGGTTCGTCTCGAATACCGTCGTCACCATGTCACGCAGCGACTCGGTCCACTCGGATGCCCGCAGGACGTGGTCATACAGGTCGGCGAAGTAGCCGTCCAGCTCGCTGCGGTGGTGGGTGGCCTCGGTCCGGTGCCGCATGACGGCGTTGACCACCTCACGCATGGGCAGGACGGCGCGCCGCAGCTCGACGAGCTCCTTGCGGATCCGGTACGTGCGAGTCTGGACCTGGCGGGAGCTCCCATGCTCGTCGAACAGGACGTCCTCGAGCCCCTCGATCATCTGGTCCAGCTGCTGGATCGTCTCGAAGTGGCCGTCGACGATGCTGTCGAGCAGCCCGTGCACGAGGGCTCCGACGCCATACTGGAGCAGCTCGTGGTCTTCCTCCCAGCGTCGCTCGACGGCGGCCATGTCGAAGCCGGTCTGCCCGTGTACCGTGACGATGCCTCTCGGCAGCACGAAGGCGGAGATCCGGGTCAGCTCCAGCCGGCTGTGTCGAGGATCATCGAGGTCGGCCTCGCGCAGGGCTGTCCCGTACACCGTCAGGAAAGTGTGGCTGGCATGGAGGGTCGCCTTGGGTCGCTCATGCAGCAGGATCGCGTCCTCGACGGCGTGGGTGTCCAGATCGAGCTCGACCGCGAGCTTGCGCAGCAGTTCGTGGTCGGGACGGCACAGATCCACCCAGACGAGGGCATCGTCCTCGGCGAGGTGCTCCGAAACGTCGGAGAGTGCGAAGCCCTCGGCAGCCAGCTCGCCGTGGCGCCACAGCCTGGTGGTCACGCAATCCTCGAAGGCCTCAGGCATGGTGCCAGTCTGGCGGAGTCTGCGACGATCGAGGGATGCGACTGGGACTGCAAGTCTCGCGGTTCACCTGGCCGGGCGGGCCCGGCGCGATCGGTCCCACCTTCGGCCGGATCGCCCGGGACGCCGAGGAGGCCGGTCTGTCGAGCCTCTGGGTGATGGACCACTGGTTCCAGATCCGGGGCGTCGGACCTGCCGAGCTCGAGATGCTCGAGGCCTACACGACCCTCGGGTATGCCGCTGGGCTGACCTCGAGGATCGAGCTGGGGGCGCTCGTGACGGGGGTGACATACCGGCATCCCGGACTGCTCGCCAAGACGGTCACCACCCTCGACGTGCTCTCCGGTGGCCGTGCCTGGCTGGGGATCGGGGCAGCGTGGAACGAGCAGGAGCACCGAGGTCTGGGTGTGCCGTTCCCGCCGCTGAAGGAGCGCTTCGAGCGGCTCGACGAGACGCTTCGCATCGTCAGCCAGATGTGGGCGCAGGACGACGCGCCCTTCTCGGGGCGGCACTACACCCTCGAGCGGACACTCAACAGCCCACCCTCGATCCGCCGTCCGCACCCGCCGATCCTCGTCGGAGGCATGGGGGAGGAGAAGACCTTTCGTCTCGTAGCCCGGTATGGCGACGCGTGCAACCTCTTCGACGTCGGCCCGGACCGGATCCGCTCCAAGCTGGCCGTTCTCGCGGAGCGCTGCACGGAGGTGGGCCGCGACCCACGCGAGGTCCGCAACACCGTGCTGTCGCGAGTGACCTTGTCCCGCAATGGTGGCGAGCGGGCCGCGTCAGGCGAGACGACGCAGTCCGTCAGCCGGGTGGTGGACCGGCTCGGGGCGCTCGCCGAGGCCGGGGTCGACGACGTCATCCTCGGCATGGCCAACCCGGAGGAGCGCGACGCCTACGAGCTCGTCGCCGACCTCGTCAGGCAGGCGGAACCGCTGCGGCGGGCGGGCTTGTGACCGGTCGACCGGGCGTCGGTGACCGATCGACCGGGACAAGGTGACCGCTCGACCGGAGCGAGGGCTACCCGAGTCGCCAGCTCGTCACGAGGTGGCAGTTGCCGGGCTCGTACCAGGCCAGGTCGAGACGCTCGACCCGACACGTGACGGGGACCAGGTCGCCGAGGAGCCGCCTCGTCGAGGCGACGGACACGGTGTCCGAGCGTGCGTCGAGCGTCAGGTGCGGTGTGACGTCAGGGAACTGGGCGGCATACGGCGACTTGTCGGGGAAGGCGGCGCAGAGCTGCTCGGTCACGGCGCGGAAGGGCTTCCGGCGCCGGGACGAGATGGATGATCCCGTTCGGGAAGAGGCCGAACCGCTCCAGCGCGAACTCGAACGGGTGCGGCTCCGCTGGAGTGACTACGAAGCACGCGGGATGACGTCGTTGGCG
>NZ_JAKDLO010000270.1 GCF_030452765.1 Intrasporangium sp. | reverse complement strand
CCAGCGCAGACCGGGCCGGACACGTCATGCTGGGCTGAGGGGGGCAAGCGCTCGTGGGGAAGGGGCGGCATCGTGGGGTGGAGTCGTGACGTGGGGCGGCGTACGCCGCTGGTGGTGACCGCGCTGCTGGCCGGTGCGCTCGCTCTGTCGGGTTGCGAGGCGTCGAGCGCCGGGGCCCCGACGGTTCCGTCATCGGGCACCTCGGAGACGAGTGGGCCCTCGCTCACGCTGGCCACCCCGAAAGCATCCGGCAAGACCAGCTCGCCGGTCGCCGCTCCGACCCCGAAGAGCAGCAAGGATGCCGGCACGAACGGCTCGAAGGACGCGAAGAACGGCAGCGCTACCCCCTCGGGCAAGGCGAGCGCCAGCTCAGGCGGTCTCGAGGTGGCCAACCAGGTCGTCACGGTGACCGGTGAGGTGACCTCGCCGCACAAGGGCGTCGCGACGCTCCATACCGCGTCGGGCAACACGACCGTCGCGTGGGACGGGGGCACGGCCTTCCTCGACACCCGGTCCGCGAAGCGGTCCGAGGTGCGCAAGGGGGTGTGTGTCGTGGCGAGCACCGCGATCGCGGCGCCGGGGGAGCAGCGGACGGGCCCCGGCGGGGCCGCCGAGGTCGTGTGGGTGCTCGTGTCGCCACCGGTGGACCGCCAGTGCCCCAAGGTGGCCCCCCAGGCCCCCGGCGCGTCCGGTGCGGCGCGCATGATGTCCGGCCTCGTCACCACGGTCAAGGGCTCTCTCGTCACACTCGAGACCGAGGGCGTGGGAGTCCCCAAGGCCCAGGTGCGGATCGCCCTGGCCGACAAGGCACACGTGGTCCGAACGGTCGACACGTCGGCAGCGTCCATCCGCAAGGGCCGCTGTGTCGTCGTGGTCGGTACCCACGACGCGAAGGGCCATCTCGTGGCGAGCAGCGTCACCGTGTCGGACGCGGGCAAGTCGGGCTGCACGCTCTGAGACGGTCGGCTCATGCGTCCCACTGGACGAGCCGGCGGCGATGGTCCCGCGCGTCGACGACGCGTTCGATCAGATGGGCCACCGGCACAGCCTGTCGCACGCCCGCCGCGACATCGGTGACCTGGGCACACCCCTCGGATGCCTCCCGCTCGCCGACCACGGCGATGACGGCGTCGCGGCGGCGACGCGCGTGCCGGACTCTCGCCGCGAGCGAGTCGTCGCATCGCAGCTCGGCGCGAACTCCCTTGGCCAGCAAGCCTTCGAGCAGCGAGCGCGCCGCCTCGTCCTGGCTCTCCGAGACCGGGAGCACCGCAACCTGGACGGGCGCCAGCCACAGGGGCAGCCTGCCCTGGTATCTCTCGAGCAGCGAGGCGACGACGCGTTCCATCGACCCGACGGTGCCGCGATGGATCATCATGACGCGGCGCTGTGCGCCGTCGGCACCGTGGTAGGTCAGGTCGAAGCGCTCCGGCTGGTTGAAGTCGAGCTGCACAGTCGCGATGGTCTCCTCGCGCCCGCGGCTGTCGTGGACCTGCAGGTCGAACTTCGGTCCGTAGAAGGCCGCCTCGCCCGCCGCCTCGACGAGCGGCAGTCCCGCCTCCGCGAGGACCGGACCGCCGGCATCGCGCAGCGCAGCCTCCGCCTCGCGCCACTGATCGGGGCTGCCGAGCCACGCGTCGGAGTCGTCCCGCAGTGACAAGCGCACGTAGTCGACGGGCAGCCCAAGGATCCGTTGTGCCCGGATCGCGGTCCGAAGCCCGCGCGCGGCCTCGTCGCCGGCCTGATCGGGGCGACAGAAGACGTGGGTGTCGTCGAGGTTGATCTGTCGCACCCGGGTCAGCCCGGAGATGACACCCGACCGCTCGGCCCGGAACATCGGTGCCAGCTCGTTGAGCCGGATCGGCAGGTCGCGGTATGAGCGGCTCGAGGCGGCATAGATCAGTGCGTGGTGGGGGCAGTTCGACGGTCGCAGCACGAGCTCGTCGTCGGCGTCCTCCTCGCCGAGCCGCATGGCCGGGAACATGTCGTCGCTGAACTTCGCCCAATGCCCGGACCGCTCGAAGAGCGCGCGCTTGCCGAGCACGGGGGAGTGCACGTCGAGGCACCCGTCCGCGTGGGCGAGGTCCTTGGCGAGCCGCTCCAGCTCGTCGCGGATCACGGCGCCGGCGGGCAGCCAGAGGGGCAGCCCCGATCCGGCGAGTGGGTCGGTGGCGAAGACGCCGAGGTCACGGCCCAGCTCTCTGTGGTCGAACATGGTCGGTCTCCTTCGGTGAGCCCGAGCCGGCCGGGGGACGACAAACGCCCCGGGGTCGGCTCCGGGGCGTGGGTGCTGGGTGGCTCAGTGCAGCATCGAGGCGCCGGAGTGGCCCGGCGTCGTGGTGCACACGTTGCATCTCATGCTTGCCACGGTACCTCGCCCGCCGTATGCCGCTCACCTCCTTTTGCAGGCATGGTCGGCGAGGTCTCTGAGCGTGTCCGCCCCGCGCCACTCGCCAGGGCATAGGCTCGGCGCCATGTCTGACGCATCCGGATTCTCCACTCGAGCCATCCACGCCGGCCAGCCGGCCGACGCATCGACCGGGGCGGTCAGTGTCCCCATCTACCAGGTGTCGACCTACAAGCAGGACGGCATCGGCGGCTTCCGCGGTGGCTACGAGTACAGCCGGTCGGGCAACCCGACCAGGACCGCGCTCGAGGAGTGCTTCGCCGCGCTGGAGGGTGGCAGTCGTGGCTTCGCCTTCGCCTCCGGCCTGGCCGGGCAGGACACCATCGTGCGCTCCCTGCTCGTCCCCGGTGACCACGTCGTCGTCCCGAGCGACGCCTACGGTGGGACCTACCGCTACTTCAACCAGATCGCGAGACCACAGGGGATAGCGCACTCCATCGCGAAGATCGCCGACGTCGACGCGGTCCGCGCCGCGATCGTGCCCGGCCGGACGAAGATGGTGTGGGTCGAGACACCGACGAACCCGCTGCTCGGTATCGCCGACATCGAGTCGATCGCAGGGGTCGCCCACGAGGCCGGGGCCGTCGTCGTGGTCGACAACACGTTCGCCAGCGCGTACCTGCAGAACCCGCTCGCTCTCGGCGCCGACCTCGTCTCACACTCGACGACCAAGTACAGCGGCGGCCACAGCGACGTGGTCGGCGGCATCGTCGTCACCGGGCAGCAGATCGCGGTGCCCGGCTTCGAGGACGCGGGGGACCGGGTCGCCTTCAACCAGAAGAGTATCGGCGGCATCGCCGGTCCCTTCGATGCGTGGCTGACCCTTCGCGGGCTCAAGACCCTCGCCGTGCGGATGGAGCGTCACTGCGACAACGCCGAGAAGGTCGTCGACTTCCTCACCGGCCACGACGGCGTCTCGCACGTCTACTACCCAGGCCTGCCCTCCCACCAGAACCACGACGTCGCCGCGCGACAGATGAAGCGGTTCGGCGGGATGGTCAGCTTCCGGTTGACCAAGGGCGAGGATGCCGCGGTCAAGGCCTGCTCAGCCGTCCAGCTGTGGACCCTCGGAGAGTCGCTCGGTGGGGTCGAGTCGCTCATCGAGCACCCGGCCCGGATGACCCATGCCAGTGTCGCCGGCACCGAGCTCGAGGTGCCGGCCGACCTCATCCGGCTCTCGGTCGGCATCGAGGACATCGACGACCTCATCGAGGACCTGCGCGAGGCGCTCGACATCCACGCCTGAGCCACGCCCGTCCCCCTCCCCATCGAGAGTGCACTTCTCCGGATCGAGAGTGCACTTCTCCGGATCGAGAGTGCACTTCTCCCCATCGAGAGTGCACTTCTCCGGATCGAGAGTGCACTCTCCCCATCGAGAGTGCACGCGACTGGAGCTCAGCGAGCGTAGGGCTTGGCCTTGAGGATCTTGACCTCGATCATCTTGCCGCTCGGCGCCTGGTAGGAGGTGGTGTCGCCGACGCTCTTGCCCTGGATGGCCGCACCCATGGCCGACTTCTCGGAGAAGACCTGCAGGTCGGTGTCGTCGGCGATCTCGCGGTTGCCGAGCAGGAAGGTCTCCTTGTCGCCGAACATCTCGACCGTGACGACCATGCCCGGCTCGACCACGCCGTCATCGGGAGGGGTCTCGCCGATCACGGCGTTGTGCAGCACCTCCTGCAACTGGCGGATGCGGGCCTCCATCTTGCCCTGCTCCTCGCGTGCCGCATGGTAGCCGCCGTTCTCCTTGAGGTCGCCCTCCTGCCGCGCCTCCTCGATCTTGTGCGCGATCTCGATCCGACCTTCGCCGGACAGCTGTTCCAGCTCCGACTTGAGGCGGTCGTATGCCTCCTGGGTCAGGAAGCTTGCAGCGGTCTCGGTCACGATGTCACTCCTCGGATGTGGCGGCGGGGCCCCGCCGCGCGAGGGGGGGGGCGCCACCAAAGACGGGACCCCCCCCGCCCGGGG
>NZ_JAKDLO010000081.1 GCF_030452765.1 Intrasporangium sp. | reverse complement strand
CGCACTGCAGGGCAACGCCTGGGTCCCAGTCCCAGCCTGAGACCTGAGTAGTTACTTCTCGACGTCGAACAGTCGACAGGCCAAGATGACGCGCACTCCGTCAACCGCCGTCGCTTCTTGAATGAGATCGGCAATGACGTCGTAGCGCTCCGAGAGGCGCCCGGACGCTAGCGACACGGCGTCGAGTTGGTCGATGATCAGGAAGGCGTCGCGGCCGTCTGCCGCCTGTCGCAGCGCCGCAACCGGCGAGGTCGAGAGGCCCAGCTGAACGCCCAGTTCGATGGTCGAACCGAACGCGCCACGGCGGTCAAGTCGGAACGCCAGCACCTCGGCGTCCTGCGCCTCGAACTCCTGCGCCGCCTGGTAAAGCACAGAACTCTTTCCACCACCGCCAGCCCCAACGACAAATGCAAGGCGGGTCGTAGTCATAAGGTCCACGAGATCTGCAGCTTCCTGCCTTTCGATCGACGGCGAGAGCAGTTCGCGCTCGATCGTGCCGCGCCAGCTCTGGGTCGTTGCCACCACCTGCTCATGGGCCGTGCGCCGTGCCACCGAGTCGCGCGGCGTGATGCCGTCGCGAGCAAGAGCGTCAAGCAACTCGCGTCGCGTCATCCGCGTGCGTAGGTTGTTGAGCAGCGCGGCACCTATGCCAACCGCCATGAGGTCGCCGGTCGCGCCCTCCAAGCTCACTTCGGCGAGCATGGCGTTGGTCATGATCAGCTGCTCTTCGACTTCAATCTCGATCCACATACCGCGCAGGGTGTGCCAAGCCGCCTCAGAGCTTCCGAAGACATTCGCCGCGGTCAGCTCATCGAAGGTTGGTCTCAACTCGCGCGTGAGCTGTTGCGCAACGAACTGCTGTGCGTCCACCGATTGCCGTGACCGGCTAGCCATGACGCGAAGTGCCCCGCTCGGAGTCATCGAACTGAAGTGGAACTCACGCCCAGCGGCAACGTGGCGAGCAGCTGCCGCCAAGACTCCACGGCCTCTGAGGGCTGCGATCGTCCAGTGATCGGTGATGTTGTTCTGGCGCTTCACCTGGGTCACCGAGATAGTGCCGTGCTCGTTGACGTAGGTGAACTCCGAGCCTTCAGCCAGCGCAGGGTCAATCTCTTCGAGCGTGAGACTGCGACGCTCGTCCTGGATGCAGAGCAGAGCGTGACGGATGGCCCAAGCCAACTCGTACTTGTTGCCGAGCTTGTCCGCGACACCACCGCCGGCGCCGGCCATTCGGCGGCGTGGGGCGCTGGTCACAGCATCAGGCTAGTCTCCCTCGGTGACAGTCGCCGCCGCGCAAAGGAGAGCGGCGCGCGTCAATCTGGGCCGGAAAGACGCGGCTTGCCGATCCTCTGCGAGTCGTCCACGAGGGCGCAGTGAGGGGCTCCCAGACCACCGCGGCCGCGCCCTCCGGGAGCCCGGACTGGATGGCATGGGCGTCGGAGGTGTCAGGACCTGCTCGTGCGCCCGGTCCGCCACCCGGACCGGGTCCGTGCTGCGGACCTCGTCACCCCTACGTTACGTTCGGCCGTGTCCTCTCACCGATGGGGAGTGAGCCCGAGAGCCCTTGGCCACCCTCGCGGGCGGAAGAACACAACAAGTCCGGCCGTTGCCCGCCTGGCGTGCGGCACCTGCAGGGACGAGGCCGACTTGTTGTGTCGGGCCGCACATCCCAGACGAATCCCAGACGCGACTTCCGCCCACAGGCAGCTCTCTGTGCGACCCTCCTCCTGCAGGCTCAGTAGCCGTAGTGCATCCACACGCCCTTGACCTCGGTGAAGGCGTCGATGGCGTACTTGCCCATCTCCCGGCCCCAGCCGGAGGCCTTGTACCCGCCCCACGGCGCGGCCTGGTCGGGGATCGGCGGCATGTTGATGTAGACCGCCCCGGCACGCAGGCCGTTGGCCACCCGGGTCGCGAACGCGATGTCCTTGGTCCAGACGGTGGCGGCCAGCCCGTACTGCGTGTCGTTGGCCCGGGCCAGCAGGGCGGACAGCTCGTCCTCGTCCTCGTAGGAGAGCACGGACAGCACCGGGCCGAAGATCTCATGCCGCGCGATCGTCATGTCGTCGCGCACCCCGGCGAAGACGGTCGGCTCGAAGAAGTAGCCGCGCTCGCCGGTGCGCTTGCCGCCGGTCAGCAGCTGCGCGCCCTCCTCCGCACCGGTGGCCACCAGCTTCTCGACGTGGGCGAGGTGCTCGGCGGTGACCAGCGGGCCGAGCTGCGTGGACTCCTCGATGCCGGGGCCGAGCCGGAGCGACTCGGCCCCGGCGACGAACTTGTCGAGGAACTCCGGCTCGCGCCTCTTGTCGACGTAGAAGCGGGTGTAGGCCGCGCAGACCTGCCCGGAGTTGAGCGTGGCGCCGCCGAGGTTGCCGGCCACGGCAGCGTCGACGTCGCTGTCCCGTCCGATGATGCTCGGCGCCTTGCCGCCGAGCTCGAGCGTGACGCGCTTGAGGTTGCCGGCTGAGGCCCGCACGATGCTGCGTCCCACCTCGGTGGACCCGGTGAACGACACCTTGTCGACGCCATCGTGCTCGACCAGGGCTGCCCCTACGGAGCCGTCGCCGGTCACGAGGTTGATCACGCCCTTCGGGAAGCCGACCTGCTCGGCCAGCTGGACGAGCTTGATGGCGCTGAGCGGGGTCTGCTCGGCCGGCTTGATGATGATCGTGTTGCCCGTCGCCAGCGCCGGCGCGACCTTCCACACGAGGATCATGAGTGGGAAGTTCCATGGCGTGATGAGCGCGCACACCCCGATCGGCTCGCGCCGGGTGTAGTGCAGTGTGTCGGGGAAGCCGATCGGGTTGGTCTCACCGGTGATCTTGGTGACCCAGCCGGCGTAGTAGCGCAGGTGCTCGATCGACGAGCCGACGTTGGCGAACCGCGCGACCCCGATCGGCTGGCCGACATCCGTGCTCTCCAACCGGGCGACCTCGTCCGCATCCGCCTCGAGTGCGTCGGCGAGCTTGAAGAGCAGGCCCGCTCGGGCTACCGGGCTCATCTCGCGCCACTCGGGGTTCTCGACGGCCTGCCGCGCGGCCGCGACGGCGTCCTCGACATCCTGCGCCGATGCGGCACCGACCTGCTCGATCACGTCCTCGGTGGCTGGGTTGATGGTCTCGAACGAGCCGCCGTGGCCTTGCGTCCACTCGCCATCGATGAAGAGCTTCGTCGGCATGTCATGTCTCCTGGGTCGCGTGTTGGTGTCTCGACGTCCCCATTCTGTGTCCTGTGCGCGCACCGCGGCTTGTCGCCGGGTGAAGGACTGTTGTCCTCGGGCGCAGACCTGCCCGGGCGCTCGAAGCTCCGTATGCCGCTCAGTCGGCTGAGCCGGTCACCCAACTGGGCGGCATACCGACACTGTCGTCAGCTCGCTGCGGCGTCGCGCACCGGGTCCTCGCGGGAACGGTGAGCGTCACGTCGCTGACCAGCGCAGTGACCTCGTTGCGGATCTCGCCGAGCGACGGGTCGTCGATGTCGACCGGTCGGCCGTGGACGTCCGTGACGGTGATGGTGATCGGGTTGCTGCTCGTGTAGGTCGGCGTGAGGATGGTCGACGTTGCGGACCCGGAGCGCGAACCGCCGAGGCGCAGTGTCGACAGGGCCACGAGCAGGGCGGTGCGGGTCGTCTTGTTGAGCGTGCACGTACGCCCGTGGATGGCGTCGGTGTCGACCGTCAGGGTGCCGTTGGCCCGCAGGACGACCGTGTCATGGAAGCCGGCGATCCCACCCGTGCGGCGCATCGTCAGGGGAAAGGTCGGGCCCGTGGGGTCGGCGGAGGGGCGGTCGATCGGCGGTGCGCCGGCCGCCCGGGGGGAACCGGCTGCGGTCGTCCATCCGTCGACGGGTCGACCGGGTGCCGGGGTGGACCCGGTCGCTCCGGTCGTGACGCCGCATCCTCCGAGGCAGAACAACCCCGCGGACAGGCTCGCCACGATCCCCCATCGGACCATGGGTCCATCTTGGTGCCAGATCGAACGATATGCACGCTGTGACTCACGAGATGTCGTAACTGCGCAGGAAGCTGATGATGAACGGCGCTGCATGCGTGGTTCCACTGGGTCCGATCTCGTTGTACGCGGCGATCGCGAGATCTCCTCGCCCGGCCACCATCCAGGCGTGCGTCTTCGGAGGGTTGCCGGTGCCGAACTCTGCTGTACCCGTTTTCGCGTACTCGACACCCACCGGCTGGAGCACCTTGCCGGAGCCCTCCTTGACGACGGCCCGCATCTCGCTGCGCACCAGCTCGGCCTCGGTCGGCTCGAGGGGAGCGTCCGGGGCCGGCAGGCTCGGTTCGTCGGCGATGAGCCTGGGCCGGACGGTCTGCCCGCGCATGACCGATGCGGTGGCGATCGCCATCGCGAGCGGAGATGCCTCGACGCGGCCCTGACCGATGAGCGACGCAGCGTGCTCGACGACGTTGTCGGTGGGTGGCACCGAGCCGAGGAAGCCGGTCCACGGCAGGTCGAGATCCTCGCCGACCCCGAGCGAGTGCGCGGCCGAGATGAGGTCCTGTTGGGACACCTTCTTGTACTGGCTGATGAAGGCCGTGTTGCACGAGTAGGCCAGCGCCGTCGCCAACGTGATGTCGCCGAGCTTGTTCTCGGGGTAGTGGGAGTAGTTGCCGAACCTGCGGCCGTCCACGGTGAGAGTGTTCGTGCATGGCAGCTTCGTGTCGGCGGTGGCTCCGTGGCGGACGAGGGCGAGCGAGCTCGCGAGCTTGAAGGTCGAGCCGGGGGCGGCCCGTCCGGCCAGAGCCAGGGACGCTCCCTTGGTGCCCGGCCCGACCGCGGCCGCGACGATCTCTCCGGTCGAGACGCGCACGGCGACGAGGGCCGTCGGGTGCTTCGTCTCCTTCGCGAGTGCCTTCTCGGCGCCGGTCTGGGCCTGCTCGTCGAGGGTCAGCCGTAGCGGAGTGCCGTCGGTCGACAGCTCGGCATAGAGCTCGCGCTTGTCGGTGGTGCTGCCGTCGGCGCCCTTCGTCAGGGCCTGTACGGCCAGGCCAGGGGCGCCGCGCAGCTGCTTGTCGTAGCGCAGCTGCAGACCGGACTGACCGACCTCGTCGCCGGCCTGCAGCGTGCCGTCCGACTTCTCGACCTGTTCGGCGGTCGCCTCGCCGACGGTGCCCAGGATCGGGGCAGCCCACGTCCGGGTCGGGCCGAGCACCATCATCCGCGGGTTGCGGGAGGCGCCCTTGACCGCGTCGATGGCCGCGATGTTCTTCGTCAGTGTCTTGTCGGTCGTGCGGAGGGTCAGTGCGGGCACGAACGCCTCGGGCCCGGCCTTGGCGACCTTGTCGGCGTAGCTGTCAGCATCGATCCCGAGCACCTTGGCCAGCTTTGCCGCCGACGCCTTGGTGGCGTCTGCTCCGCTGACGTGGGTCTTGTCGATGCCGACGACGGTGACCTCACGCTCGGTCATCAGCGGTCGGCCGTCCGCGGCGAGGATGTCGGCCCGCTTGGGCCATTTGGTCACGAGCGCGAGGACCTCCTCGCGGGTCAGGTCGGGGGCGACGAGACTCGGCGACCACGTCACGCGCCAGGTCCCGTCGACGAGCGTGAGCGGCACCTGGGTCTCGTAGCGCCAGTCGTTCGGGGCCTTCGAGACGTCCCACTGCGTCACGAAGGTCGCCGTCGCCTTGTCGGAGCCCTCGGTCTGTTTCACGTCGGTCACGGTGATGTTGGGGCGCGCGTCCCCCATGCCCTTGTAGGCCCGCTCGACGAAGGTCGTGGCGTCGGCCGGAGTCACTCCGGTGAGGGGGACGCGGGCGAGGTTGCCGCTGGAGAGCCCGTCGGCGAGCGCCTGCATCGTGCCGTCCGGTGTCGGCGGCTTGTCGAACATCGAGCACGCGCTCACGGGGCCGGTCACGAGGACGGCGGCGAGGGCCAGCACCATGCTGCGGCGTCGGGCGGTCGAGGTCACGGCTCAACGGTACGGTGCGGGTCCGCGTTCGCCGAGCCGGGCACGCCCGGACGCACGTCAGCTCGCACGAGAAGCCTGTTGGGGAGTCACGGCGAGACCGCGGCTGACGAGGTCACGGACATCGCAGCTCACCAGTCGAGCTCCGGCGCTCGCGGCGCCGGCCACATAGCCGGCGTCGTAGACCGAGAGTCCCTCGGTGTCGGCAATCCTCACCGCGTCGGCGATGAGCGTCTCGTCGGCCCGCACGAGCCCGCCATCGGACGCGATCGCAGCGACCAACGCTTGCAGGCGAGCCGCGGCCTGCAGGTCGCGCCACGCTCGGACCGCGACGTTGCCAACCTCGTAGTAGGCCAGATCAAGGGTCGTCAGGGTCGCCCCCCCGGCGAGCAGCTCGCATGCTGCCTCGTGCTGATGGTCGTCCGCGTCCTCACGGGCCAGCAGCACGCTGGCGTCGATGAACCAGAAGGTCACGCCGTCGGCCGCTGCCGCTTCAGATCGCGGACGCCGTCCCCGCCGTGATGGCCCACTTCGCTCATGGCGAGCTGCACGCGCCGGGCCCGCTCCTGTCCGCGATGGCGCAAGCCCTCGCGCACGTAGTCGCGCAGCAGGCCGCTGCGGGTCGTGTTCCTTCGAGCGGCCTCGGCGTCGAGAGCGCCGAGCAGGTCGTCGGGTAGCGACACCATCACCTTGGCCATGAGCGAAGTATACCCGGTACTGCCGATCCTTCGATCGGCCGGCCGGCCCGGTCCCCGTCCGTTAGGTTTGGGTCATGTCCCGTCCCCACGCGGCCGCACTGATCGAGGACACCCTCGACAGTCAGGTCGAGCGCGTCCTGCGAGGTCGCGGCTGGGGCAATCGCGTCATCACCCACATCGGCTATGGCTCGACGACATTCGTGCGTGTCCTGGCACGGGTCATCCTCGGACGGGAACAGGACGGCGCGCCGGCCGGCGAACGAGACGCGGCGGCGGCACTGCGCCCACCGCCGTCGGCGCGTGGCTGGCGTGCGTTCGTCACGGCCCCCGCCATCGGCGCTCCGGTGAGCGTCACGATCGGGGATCGCGTCGTCTACGGGCGGTCGGACCGCGGCGGCCACGTCGACTTCGTGGCGCACGACCACGGCCTCGAGCCGGGATGGCGGCAGGTCCTCGTCCGCGCCGAAGGCGGCGAGCCGGTGCCCGCCGACGTGTTCATCGTCGGCGACGACGTCGAGTTCGGGATCGTCAGCGACATCGACGACACCGTCATCACGACCATGCTGCCGCGGCCCATGCTCGCGGCGTGGAACACCTTCGTCCGGCGGGGGCAGGCACGACGGGCCGTCTCGGGGATGGCGCCGCTCTATCGGTCGCTGCTCGCCGAGCACCCCGGCGCACCGATCGTCTTCGTCTCGACCGGAGCCTGGAACGCGACCGGGGCGCTGACCCGGTTCCTCGCCGGATCGGGCTACCCACTCGGGCCGCTGCTGATGACCGACTGGGGCCCGACGAACACCGGCTGGTTCCGCAGCGGCCAGCAGCACAAGCGCGAGAGCCTCAGCCGGCTCGCGCGCGACTTCCCGAAGATCCGCTGGATGCTCTTCGGCGACGACGGCCAGCACGACCCCGAGCTGTACGCAGACTTCGCCCGCATGCAGCCGGACAAGGTCGCGGCGGTCTGCATCCGCGAGCTCACCCCGACCGAACAGGTCCTGTCCCACCCGATCGGGCGTGGCGACAGCCTGACAAGGCCGTACGTGTCGCGGACCAAGCCGACCTTCCGGGCCCCGGACGGGTACGGGCTGGACCGGATGCTGCGCCGGGCGGGACTGCTCGGCGATCCGGCAGGGTGAAGCCATGCCCGAGCTTCCCGAGGTGCAGGCGCTCGTCGACTTCCTCGCCGAGCGGACGGCTGGGCTTGCCATCACCAAGGTCGAGATCGCGTCGTTCAACGTCCTGAAGACCTTCGACCCGCCGCCGCAGGCGCTCGAGGGGTCGCCGGTCGACTCAGTGACCCGGCACGGGAAGTTCCTCGACGTCGACGCCGACGGGACCCACCTGATCTTCCACCTCGCCCGCGCCGGGTGGCTCCGGTGGTCCGAGAAGCTGCCCACCACGGTCGTGCGGCCCGGCAAGTCGCCCATCGCGCTGCGGGTGCGCCTGTCCGACGGGTCGGGCTTCGACCTGACCGAGGCAGGGACGAAGAAGTCGCTGGCGGCATACCTCGTGCGATCGCCTGCGGACGTCCCCGGGATCGCCAGGCTCGGGCCCGACCCGCTCGGCGATGCGTTCACCCGTGCGGAGTTCGGACGCCTCCTTCAGGGCCGCCGCACCCAGATCAAGGGGCTGCTGCGCGACCAGGAGGTCATCGCCGGCGTCGGCAACGCCTACTCCGACGAGATCCTGCACGTCGCGAAGATCTCCCCGTTCGCCATCGCGGGATCGCTCGCCCCCGACGTCGTCGACCGCCTGTATGCCGCTCTGCGCGACACGCTCGCCGGCGCGGTCCGCGCTGCGTCGGGCAAGCCGGCCGCCGAGCTGAAGGACGCCAAGCGGGCCGGGATGCGGGTGCACGGACGGACCGGGCAGACCTGCCCCGAGTGCGGCGACCTCGTGCGTGAGGTGTCCTTCGCCGACACGTCGCTGCAGTACTGTGCGACGTGCCAGACCGGCGGCAAACCGCTCGCCGACCGGCGGATGTCCAGGCTGCTCAAGTGAGGATGTGCCCGACGTGACTGCGCCCTGCTGCCCGACCTTGGCGCGGGTCGTGGGTCTGTCCGGGCTGGCCCTGCTGCTCGTGTCGGGCTGCGGCGCCGGCACGACCGGGGGAGCCGACCACAGCGGGGAATCGACCGGATCGCCGACACCCGCCACGACGACCAGCGCGACCGCCACGTCGCCGGACACGTCGACGCAGCCGCGCCCGCTGCCGACGGGACTGCCCGGCGTGGCGCTCGACGCCGCACTGACGTCGGATCACTCGAGGCTCGTGGCCCGATACCGGGTGACCAACTCCTCGCAGCGTCCCGTGGTTGTGGTCGACCGCATCCCGAAGAGCCTCGGAAGTGCCACCCTCGGTAGCGAGAGTCGCGGCGACATCGACCCGACGTTTGCCTGGGTCGTCATGGCGGATGGGGTGCTGCGAGTCACCAAGCAGGCGTTCCCGATCGCACCGGGCGTCCGGTTCGTCGCCCCCCCGGTCATCGGTGGCCATGTCGCTGAGCCGGGCGGAAGCATCAGCGGCACGGCCGAGGCGCCACTTCCGGCGAGGCTCACCGTGCCGGGCCGGGAGTTCGAGGCGCCTCGGGAGCCGATCGACCCGGCCGCCACGCAGTGGCAGTTCTGCGTGCAGGTCGCCGGCCTCGAGCCACCGCGGGACGTGATCCCGGTCAGCGCGGTCGCGGACGCGCCGCTGCTGTGCACCGCACCCGAGTCGCTGCCCTCGTGACCCGGACCGCCCGCTCGACCAGCACCAGGTCTCCGTTGAGCGGACAGCAAGCCGCAGGTCAGCTCACCGCCAGCGCGAGGATCCCGAGGAAGAAAGCCACCATGACGAAGGCGAGCTGGATCGGGGTGCAGACGACCGCCGCGATCGCCCAGTTCCGGGCCGCCCGGGAAGCCCGGCGCGCCTCCGTGCAGCGTCCCTGAGCCCAGAGCGGTTCTATCGACCTGCCCTTGACGACCGAGACGATCCCGAACGGCAGGAAGCAGAAGACCGCCGTCAGGATCCCGAAGAGCAGGTAGCTGGGCGGAGGCGTACCGATGGGCAAGGGTGACTGGCTGGGCGCCGGCACGTCGGCCCACGCCGAATACCGGTCCCGGGTCGGGTCCGGGGCCGGAGCCCACCTGTCGTCGGTCATCACCTCGCTCCCTTCTCGCGGTCGCAGCTCACAGGATGTGCGGCTGGCGGTCCGCAGGGATGCTCACCCGACCATCCTCGCACGGGCACGTCGGGCGCGAGGGAGACTGAGCGGCATACCGGATGCCGCCGTGTGGCGTTCTGCGCGGCCCGGCGAGACTATCCTCGCGGGGGTGAAGATCCTCTCGATCCAGTCCCACGTCGCGTACGGCCACGCGGGCAACTCGGCCGCCGTCTTCCCGCTGCAGCGGCTCGGGCACGAGGTCTACCCGGTGCTCACCGTGACGTTCTCCAACCACACCGGGTACGGGATGGCGCGGGGCCCGCTCATCGCGCCCGACGACGTGCGCGAGGTCATCAACGGTGTCGAGGAGCGCGGCGCGTTCGCACGCATCGACGCGGTGCTGTCGGGCTACCAGGGTGCGGAGACGGTCGGCGAGGTCATCCTCGACGCGGTGGCGCGGGTCAAGGCGGCCAACCCGCGGGCGATCTACTGCTGCGACCCGGTCATGGGTGACGTCGGTCGGGGCTTCTTCGTGCGCGAGGGGATCCCCGAGTACATGCGCGATCAGGTCATCCCCAGGGCAGACATCCTCACGCCGAACCAGTTCGAGCTCGAGTTCCTCGTCGGGCGCCACCTGGCCACCCAGGGCGAGGTCGACACCGCCGCGAAGGAGCTGTGTGCGCGCGGCCCGCGGGTCGTCGTCGTGACGAGCGTGCTGACCTCGGACACACCCGAGGGCTCGATCCAGATGGCGTGCTACTGCGACGAGGGAGCGTGGCTCGTGACGACCCCGAGGCTCGACATGGACGTCAAGGGTGGCGGTGACGTGGCGGCCGCGATCTTCCTGGCCCACTACCTCACCGACGGTCCGAGAGCCGCGCTGTCCCGCACGGCCGCGACGATGTACGCCGTGCTCGAGAAGACCCACCTGGCCGGCTCCGAGGAGATGCTCCTCGTGCGAGAACAGGACGAAATCGCCCACCCGAAGGAAGTTTTCGAGATCGCCACGATTTCGTGACCGTCCGGAGCGCGGTGCGGGTTATAGTCCAAGTGCGCCGTTCCGCATGACCACCCCTGACCGTGCGGAACGGCGTTCTGCTGTTTGCGCAGGGTAGGTCCCGGAGGTGCCCGGTTGCCGTGGCCGCGACACGCGATGCAGTTGTATGTCGTTGTCTCGGGTTTGCGGTATAGCCGCGTATAGCGTGTGATCGTGGACCCGATCACGAACCCGTACGCCCCCGGTGCCGGCCAGCGTCCTCCCGAGCTCGCCGGTCGCGACGAGCAGCTGCGGGCCTTCGACGTGGTGCTCGAGCGGATCGCCCGAGGACGGTCGGAGCGCTCGATCGTGCTGACCGGGCTGCGCGGGGTCGGAAAGACCGTCCTGCTCAACGCGCTGCGCTCTGCCGCGGTCCGGGGTGGCTGGGGGACGGGCAAGTTCGAGGCACGGCCCGACCAGCGGCTCCGGCGTCCGCTGGCGGCAGCAGCCCACCAGGCGGTGCGCGAGCTGGGGCACCCACGCGGCGAGGACGTCGACCACGTGCTCGGCATCGTCAAGTCGTTCGCGCTGCGTGAGGCACCCTCGGGGGCGCGGCTGCGGGACCGGTGGCAGCCGGGCATCGACGTGCCGGCCGTGCCGGGCCGGGCGGACTCCGGCGACATCGAGATCGACCTCGTCGAGCTCTTCACCGACATCGGGGGGCTGGCCGCCGACGTCGGCAAGGGGGTCGCGGTCTTCGTCGACGAGATGCAGGATCTCGACGCCGACGACGTGTCGGCGCTCTGCGCGGCGTGCCACGAGATCTCGCAGACCGGGCTGCCCGTGATCGTCGTCGGGGCCGGGCTGCCCCACCTGCCGGCCGTCCTGTCGGCGTCGAAGTCCTACTCGGAGCGGCTGTTCCGCTACCAGCGGATCGACCGCCTGCCGCGGGCTGCCGCCGACCGGGCGCTGGTCGGCCCGGCGGCCGAGGAGGGGTGCGCGTTCATGCCCGAGGCGCTCGACGCGATGTATGCCGTCACGGCCGGTTATCCGTACTTCATCCAGGCGTACGGCAAGGTCGTGTGGGACGTCGCTCCCGTCTCGCCGATCACCGCCGACGACATCCGGGTCGCGGCACCTCAGGCCGAGTCTGAGCTGGCGGTCGGGTTCTTCGGGTCGCGCTTCGAGCGGGCCACCCCGGCCGAGCGGGAGTACCTGCGGGCCATGGCTGACGCTGCGATCGTGGGATCGTCTGAGGGCCAAGCCGACTCGTCGGGGGACGTGGCAGCGGATGGCGGCTCGGCGGCATACGACAACGGGGCGGAGCTGTCGGCGGTGCCGACATCGGCGGTCGCCGCGGTGCTCGGGCGCAAGCCGCAGTCCCTGTCGCCTGCCCGGGATGCGCTCATCAAGAAGGGGCTCATCTACTCGGGTGAGCGGGGGCAGATCGCGTTCACGGTGCCGCACTTCGGCAGGTACCTGCGCGCCCAGGCGTGAGGGGTGCACCAGCCAGCGCCGCGAGGTCAGCACGACGTGGCCCACCGGGATCAGCCACAGGCCGAAGAACATGGCTCCCACGCCCCAGGCATTGTCGCTCAGCGTGTAGAGCAACTGCACGGTCGCCGGGACGTCGCCGCCTGGTGGCAAGGTGGGGTCGGTGGCACCCTCGGTCGCGGGAGGGGCCCCATCGGAGGGTTCTGTCGGCCTGGTCCTTGATGTGTAGGTCATTCACTTCGGTCTCCTTCGGTGGTGGTCGCGGCGTGGCTGTCGCGCACTGCGATGACGATCTTGCTTCGGGCGTGTTGCTCGGCGAGGTGGCGGATGGCCTTGACGATGTCGGCCATCGGGTAGGTGGTCTCGATCGCGGGCGTGACCGCTTGGGCTTCGATGAGCGCGGTGAGCGCGACCAGGTCGGTGTGGGACGGCTTCGCGGCGTGCACCCGCAGTCGCTGGGGCACGAACGGCGACAACGCCAGCGCCCGCAGGTAGCGGCCCAGCGGACCGATGAACGGGCCGCCGTGCCCGCTTGCCAGCACGAGCGTGCCGGTCCGGGTCAGCGCGCGTCTGTACGCTGCCAAGGGGTGCCGGCCGGCGAGGTCGACGATCACGTCGTAGCGCTGCCCGCTTCCGGCGAAGTCCTCCCGGGTGTAGTCGATGACGTGGTCGGCGCCGAGCGAGCGGACCAGTTCGACGTTGCGGGTGCTGCACACGCCGGTGACGTCGGCGCCGAGGGTTCTGGCGATCTGGACGGCGAACGTGCCGACGCCCCCTGACGCGCCGTTGATCAGCACCGCCTGGCCGGGTTGAACCAAGGCGACGTCGCGCAGTGCCCGCAGGGCGGTGACGCCGGCGACCGGCACCGCGGCGGCCTGCTCGAAGCTGAGGTTGGCGGGCTTGCGCGCGAGCAGACGTTCGGGGACGCAGGCGTACTCGGCGAAGCTGCCCGCAGTGGTCTCGGAGTAGACGTCGTCGCCGGAGCGGAACCGGGTCACTGCGGCGCCGACCGCCTCGACCCGGCCAGCGAGGTCTCGTCCGCGGACGGCGACGCGTGGCCTGCGGAGCCCGAGGGCAGCGCGCGTGATGTACGGCCGCCCCGTGGTGGTGAACCAGTCTCCGTGATTGATCGAGGCTGCGTGGACCCGGACGAGCACGTCGTTTGCGCGAGGGGTCGGCCTGGCGATCTCCTGCAGGCGGAGGACGTCGGCGTCTCCGTAGGCGTGTTGGACGATCGCCTTCATAGTGGCGCTCTGCTGCATGGTGATGCTCTCCCGGGCAAGGCGCTCGGACGCGGTCGTGAGCGCTCCGTGGTCGATCGGTGATGAAGTAACGATGGCGGAGGATCTCGACGGGCACATCCGCTCGCCGACCTGAGTCGTCCTGGTCGCGGGGACGGTTCATGCCTGGTACTTTCGGCCGATCCGCACGGCCGCGGTTCCCCTCTACGCTGAGGGCATGGCGGTCAACGCCCTCCAGACGCTGTGGGCCGAACCCCGCCCTCCGCATCCGCCCGTCCGCGTGTGGCGGGACTGGGTGCTCGTGGCCACGCTCGTGTCGTGGTCGGTGGTGGAGGTGCTGCTCCGCGAGGACCGGGCGTGGCGTCCGCTCGTGTTCACCGTCAGCGTCGTGGTTGCACTCACCCTGTTGTGGCGACGCACCCATCCCCTGGCCGCGGTCGCGGTCGCGTTCGGCACGCTGATCGCATTCGACCTCGCGAGGATCCTCGGAATCGACGCGACCGGGCTGGACAGCATCGCGGCTCTGCTCGTGCTGCCCTACTCACTGTTCCGCTGGGGAGCCGGCCGAGGCCGCGGTCGGTCTGGGGGTGATCGTTGTCTGGCTTGCCGTCACGCTATCCGCCGAGCAGGTCGGCGCGGCCGAGACGGTGGCCGGGTACGGGTTCTTCCTGTTCTCAGCTGCGCTCGGCACGTCGATCCGCTACCACACCAGGATCCGCGTCCGCGACATCGAGCAGGCGAATCTCCGCCAGCGCAACCAGCTTGCGCGCGAGCTCCACGACACGGTCGGACACCATGTCTCGGCCATCGCCATCGCGGCCCAGGCCGGGCGCCTCGCCGCAGCCGGCCACCCCGACCGTGCACTGGCGGCCCTGGAGACCATCGAGGACACGGCGTCGCGGACCCTCGAGGAGATGCGCACCATGCTGCGCGTCCTGCGCGACGGGACGGAGCCCGACCTCGCCCCGCAGCCGAGGGTGGCCGACATCGGACACCTCGCCCGCAGCGTCGGAGGGTATCCACGGGTCGACGTGCAACTGTCCGGCGACCTCGACCACCTCAACCCCTCCGTGGGGGTCGCCCTCTACCGGATCGCCCGAGAAGCGGTCACCAACGCGGTGCGCCACTCCCGCAACGCAACCCGGGTCATCATCCAGGTCACGGACCAGGGCGACCAGGTCCGCCTGAGCGTCCGCGACGACGGCGAGGCGAGCTCAACCGGCCACCCCATCCCGGGATACGGCCTGCTCGGCATGACCGAACGGGCCACCATCCTGGGCGGCAACCTCCGGGCCGGGCCGGCCCCTGACGGCGGCTGGGCCGTCGACGCTGTGCTGCCGAAACAGGGCGCGACCACATGACGATCCGCGTGCTCCTCGCCGACGACCAGGACATCGTCCGTGCCGGACTCACCATGATCCTCGACGCCCAGCCCGGCATCGAGGTCATCGGTCAAGCCGCCGACGGCCGCGAAGCGGTGAGGCTCGCCCGCAGACTCCGACCCGACGTCTGCCTGTTCGACATCCGCATGCCCGGCGTCGACGGGATCGAGGCCACCCGCCAACTCGCCGGCCCCGACGTCGAGGACCCGTTGGCCGTCGTCGTGATCACCACCTTCGACCTCGACGAGTACGTGCACGGTGCGCTGAAGGCCGGCGCCCGGGGCTTCCTGCTCAAAGACGCCGGCCCCGCCCTGCTGACACAGGCCATTCAGGCGGCCGCCCACGGCGAGGCCCTGATCGCCCCGAGCATCACCGCGCGGCTCCTCGCCGCCTTCGCCCACACCTACGCGGGCTCGCCGCCGGCGCAGCCCATCGAACCGCTCACCAGCCGGGAGGAGGAGGTCTTGATCCCGGTCGCCCAGGGCTGGACGAACAGCGAGATCGCCGACGACCTGCACATCAGCATCAGCACCGTCAAGACCCACCTCGCCGGCCTGATGCGAAAGCTCAACGCCCGCAACCGAGTCGAGATCGCCATGTGGGCCTACGAAACAGGCCGCATCAAGACCTGACCCGCGCACACCAACCCGCTCTCGCCACGGATCGTCACCTGCAGCCAGCAGCGGGCGCGGCGCCAGGTCCTGGCGAAGCACCGCTTCGACCGCGGACCAATAGGTCAGCACCGCAACCAAGGCTCAGTCCCGCGGCCCCCGGTCCGGGGGGTTCGTGGGTCGAGGTTCGGCCCACAGCGAGCGGAGTGCGTTGGTGGCCACCCTGATCAGCCGAGGTAGCCCGCGTGATCGGCGTGTCCGCCGAAAGTACAAGAGCTCGGCTGTGCCAACGGCCAGGTTGAATCGGGCTCCGGGGCTGATGTGCCCGCCGCCGGCATCCGTGAAGGTGGAAGCACCCACCCGATCGAGGCAAGGAGCACTGCGATGAGAACACCTCAACCCCACGCCGCGCTAGACAATGCGCCATCCCACAGAGTGCTGGAGGATCTGCTCATGCCCGTGCAGGCCAAACTCGCAGCAGCATGGACCGGCTTCATGTTCCTCTACATCTACGTCGACTACCTCGCCCTGTACAAGCCCGGCTTCGTCGACGACATCCTGGCCGGCATCGTCCACGAGTTCGATACGGGCCCAACCTTTGTCGCCATTGCGCTCACGCTCATGGCCATCCCGATCCTCATGATCCTGCTCTCCACGACACTGCCCGCCCGTGTCAACCGCATCATCAACCTCGTCGTAGCAACGCTCTACATCCCCGTCTCGATCTACAACGCGGCAGGGGAGTCCTCGACCTACTTCTACTTCTACGGCCTCTCCATCGGACTCGAGGTGCTGCTCCTGGCCTTCATCCTGCGCTCCGCCTGGACTTGGCCCCGCCACACCGCATCACCGGCGACCAGGGCAGCCAGCCTCAACACGGAGCCACTCCGCACGCCGCAGCAGGCGTGACTGCCGCCCCGCGCCCGACCATCCTCCGCTCGCGCCACCCGCGGGCACGGTCACCTGTCGCTGCGTTCGCTGCTGAGGCAGGTGACTGTGCCGCAAACCCCCAGAAAGGTCTTCGGTCATGATCGAGGCACGCGAGCTCACCAAGCGCTACGGCGACACCACCGCCGTGCACTCCCTCAGCTTTCCGATCGCGCCCCAGCACCTGCTGCGTGACCTGGCCGGCGCCGGCGAGGTGTACCCCGACGCGATCTGGCCGGTCCAGATCGCTGACGCGCTCCGCGAGCTGATCCACCACGCCAACCTCGCCAGGCAAGCCGGCGCCGCCAGCATCAACGAGCAGGTCCGCGACGGCTTGATCGGCCGGTTCCGTAACCGTGTGAGGGTCGGCCTGTCGGCCACCACCAGCCACGGATCCAGGCCCGGGGAACGCAAGGCCCTGAGACGTGGCGGGTCGGCGACGATCTGGCGGTTGAAGGCCGCAGTCCGAGCCGTCGCCGCGCCCAGCAGCCGAGCCGACGATGCTGACGTGTATGCCACGCAGCCGAGCCGACGATGCTGACGTGTATGCCACGCAGCCGAGCCGGACGCTGCCGCGTCCCCCACGCGGCATGTGCGTGCACAGGCTGGCCAACGTATCAGGACCACATCACGTCAAGCCGTTACTCGCGCAGGCCGGTATCGCAGGGCGACCGCCCCCGACCGGAACTCATGGCGCTCCACGAGCTCGAGCTGGATGCGCTCGCGCAGACCGGCGAGCAACGTCGGCCCGTGTCCGGCAAGGACCGGCTGCACAAGGAACACGTACTCGTCGATCAGTCCCAGATCTGCCAACGCCAAGGGAAGCGTCACGCCACCCACGAACAGGCCCTCGCCTGGCTCCTGCTTGAGCCGCTGGACCGCTTGCCCCAAGTCGCCTCGCACCAGCTCGGCATTCCAGTCGACCCCGCTCAGCGTGCTCGACACGACGTACTTCTTCGTCCGGTCGATGGTCTCGGCGAACAGGATCTCCCACTCATCCATCCAGTCAGGCCACGTGCCCGTGGCCGGCTGCCGCCACGCCGACTCCATCATCTCGTAGGTCACCCGGCCGAACAGCAGGGCATCGGCTCGTTCCAGCTCAGCGGTCCAGTAGCGCATCGACTCCTCGTCGGGGGCCAGCCCTGCCTCGTGGTGGCAGCAGCCGTCGAGTGTGACGTTGATCGAGTATCGAAGTGGCCTCATCTCGTGGCTCCCCTTGATGCGCGCAGCGCGTTTCACCGGACCGGACTCAGATCACTGTAGGCGCCACTTCTCATCGGCGCCCGATCCCACCTGCTCAACAGCGTCGTGGTGCGTTCCAGACCGCAGACCCAGCGCGCGACCGATTCGACGATCTGCCCAAGCCGCGGGCAGCCGGCGGCTGTCCCAGAACGCGCCGCCGAGGCGGCTCCATCGCGTCGCCGACCGCCGGCACGCCGGCTGGGGTGCGGCGCGGCTCTCCTTGTCTCCGACCACGCCACGCGGTCACCACCGGGAGGTCGGTGGCCGTCAGCGGGCAGATCTCGTTGGCCACCCACCGACTGAGCGTTCGCGCAACCCTTGACAAAAAGATCTGTCAAGGGTTCGATTGCCTCTATGGACGATGTTCGAGTGCTCACGGACGCAGCCGCCGTGGAGGTCGCGCTCGACCCGACCCGGGTCGCGATCCTCGACGCGTTGGCGGAGCCGGGGTCGGCGACGACAGTCGCGGCGGTGGTGGGGTTGACCCGTCAGAAGGTGAACTATCACTTGAAGGCGCTGGAAGCTCATGGCTTGGTGGAGCCGGTGGAGACACGTGCCTGGGGCGGTATCAGGGAACGATTCCTACGTCGCTCGGCACGGCATCTGGTGGTCTCGCCGGAGGTGTTGCAGCGCTCTGCCATCGATCCAGACGCGGTCGCGGATCGCCTGTCGGCCGCGTACCTGATTGCCGTGAACGCGCGGACGGTCTCTGAGGTCGGCGCGATCACCATGGCGGCAGCGAGCGGCATACGGATGCCGACCCTGACAGTGGACACGGTGATCGGATTCGACTCGCCTGAGGATCGGGCCGCATTCGCCGCCGATCTGCAGGCAGCAGTTGCTGCCCTGGTCTCGCGGTACCACGACGACCAAGGACGACCTCACCGTCTGACCATCTCGTCATACCCTCAACCGAAGGAGTCATCATGACCAACCCCGACCAGCCCGGACGTGTCGAACATCGGGCGGAGCGCATCTACGACGTGGCCGCGAGCCCGGAGCAGGTGTGGGAGGTGATTGCGACGGCTGGGGGGATCTCCTCGTGGATGCTGCCGACCCGACTGGACCCGCGGGTCGGTGGCGAGGTTGTCTTCGAGCTCGGCGACATCACGCTGACCGGGGTCGTCACCGACTACACGCCGAACGAGAAGTTCGCGTACGAGGAACCCTGGCCGATCGGGGACCGGCCAGAAGACGTCGCGCCCGGCATGGCTGAGTGGTTCGACACGATCGGGGTCCCGCTGTCGGCGGTCTTCGAGACTCTCCCGCTGGTGACCCCGATCGCGACAGAGTTCCTCATCGAAGCGGCATCGGGCGGCAGCAGCGTGATCCGCGTCGTCACCAGTGCCTACGGGACCGGCGCGGACTGGGAGAACGAGTTCTTCGCCGAGATGGTGGCCAGCGTGTACCCGATCCTGGACAACCTCACCACCCGATTCCCCGTGCCGGCATGACCGAGAACACTGCCCACGATGGGATAGCCATGCCTCAGCCGTCCCCCATCAGCATCTCCCCCGTCCACGTTGCCGACCTGCTCCCCGGCGTACGGCTCATCCCCACAGCCGGCCACACCCGCGGCTCACAAGTCATCGTCGTCGATACCGGGCCGCGCCCCACGGTCATTGCCGGTGACACCGCTGTCTGGTTCGGCGAGCTCGACAACCCGCAGACCGAGAGCCAACACCTCGTGCGTGCGCTCAACCCGGCGCACGTGTGGCTCTCGCATGTGCACGAGCCTTGGCGGCCCAAGATCAACGAACACGCCACCTGACGCGGCCACCTTCTCTCCCAGGCAGGCCCATGATGCGGCGTCAGCGCCCCCTGAGGATTCTCGAAAACCTGGCGGCCATCGCCGTCACGAACCAGAACGATGACGGATCGATGACCTCCGCTGCGATACAATCTGTATACAGGTTGAGATAATATGTATTCATGGGTTCACTGCTCCAGATCCGTGACGTGCCCGACGAGTCTCGTCGTGAGCTCAAGGCCCGCGCCGCCGCACAGGGTCAGTCGCTCAACTCATTCGGGTGCGGCTCCGCTGCAGTGAGGCAGCGGTGTCGGGTTCGTGTGGTTTTGACCC
>NZ_JAKDLO010000080.1 GCF_030452765.1 Intrasporangium sp. | reverse complement strand
ATCCTTTACCTTTGCGACCCTTCGTCCGTTACGAGCACGTGCGCGTGCCGCGCCACCTCACACCCGCTCAGTCAGAGCCCTGGTTCTCGTCGTCGGACCACCCGGGCGAGGCACCCTTGCCGTTCCACTCCCGGTCCTGCTCGTCCCACGCCTGCGTGCGGGCCTTCGCGGTCTGCAGCGCCTTGCGTGCCTCGGCCTCGCTGTCATACGGCCCGAGCACGACCTCGCCCCGGCTCCTCGTCTCGTCGGTCTGGATCTCACCCGTCTTGACGTTGTACCAGTACTTCATCGGTCGATGTCCCTTCGCGCCGGGGGTCAGGTGCGTCGCATCGGGCGCCTCGGTCCCAGCAGGCACGCGAACCGGCCGCACTAAACTCCACCGTATGCCGGTTCGCTTCGAAAATGTCTCCCCCCACACCGTCACCTCGCGGCGAACCGTCCCTGCCCACATCGCCCGGCCGCACTATGTCGACGTGACCCGCTTCCGGGAGGACGGCGACATCCTCGTCAAGGACGCCGAGACCATCGAGAAGATGCGCGATGCCGGCCGGATCGCGGCGGGGACCATGGCTGCCGCCGCCGCGCACATCGCACCGGGCGTCACGACCGACGAGCTCGACCGGGTCGCGCACGAGTACCTGCTCGACCACCGCGCCTACCCGTCCCCGCTGGGCTACAAGGGCTTCCCCAAGTCCGTGTGCACGAGCGTCAACGAGGTGATCTGCCACGGCATCCCCGACCTGCGCCCCCTCGAGGAGGGCGACATCGTCAACATCGACGTGACCGCCTTCATCCACGGCGTGCACGGCGACACCGACGCCACCTACCTCGTCGGCGATGTCGAGCAGGACTCTCGCCTGCTCGTCGAGCGGACCCACGAGGCGATGATGCGCGGCATCCGGGCGGCCCGTCCCGGCCGGCAGCTCAACGTCATCGGCCGCGTCATCGAGAGCTACGCGAAGCGCTTCGGCTACGGCGTCGTGCGCGACTTCACCGGCCACGGCATCGGGCTCGAGTTCCACTCGGGTGTAGTCGTCCCGCACTACGACGCGGCCCCGGGCTACGACCTCGTCATGGAGCCCGGCATGACGTTCACGATCGAGCCGATGCTCAACCTCGGCACCCACGAGTGGGAGATGTGGGACGACGGATGGACGGTCGTGACGAAGGACCGGCGCTGGTCCGCGCAGTTCGAGCACACCATCGTCGTCACCGAGGAGGGCAACGAGATCCTGACGCTCCCGTAGTCTCTGCACGCAGAGACGCGAAACGGAAGGATCACCATGGGCAGACAGGGCACCCCGCTCGGCATCGACGTCGGCGGCAGCGGCATCAAGGGAGCGCCGGTCGACCTGGCGCAGGGAGCACTGGCCGACAAGCGGGTGAAGATCCCCACGCCCCGCCCGGCCACTCCCGATGCGGTGGCCGAGGTCATCGACCAGCTCGTCGACATCTTCGCCGAGCAGACCGGTGACTCCCCGATCGGAGTGACGCTGCCGGCCATCGTCCTGCGGGGCCGGGTCCGGTCGGCCGCCAACATCGACCCGTCGTGGGTCGACACGGACGCCGAGGAGCTCATCAAGCGGCATACCGGCCGTGCGGTCACCGTTCTCAACGACGCCGACGCGGCGGGGCTCGCCGAGCTGCACTACGGCGCAGCGCAGGGCGAGCACGGGCTCATCATCCTGACCACGCTCGGCACCGGTATCGGCTCGGCCCTGATCTACGACGGTGTGCTCGTGCCGAACTCCGAGCTCGGGCACCTCGAGATCGACGGCTACGACGCCGAGAAGCGCGCGGCCTCCTCCGCCAAGGACCGCGAGGACCTCTCGTGGGACGAGTACGTCGACCGGCTGCAGCGCTACTACTCGAGACTCGAGCTGCTGTTCTCCCCCGACCTGATCGTCGTCGGGGGCGGCATCTCGAAGGACGCCGACCAGTTCCTGCCACGTCTGAAGCTTCACGCCCCGATCGTCCCCGCGCAGCTGCGCAACCAGGCCGGCATCATCGGTGCCGCACGGCGAGCCGTCGACCTCGCGACCGCGAAGGGCTGAGCTCAGTCGCGCACGAGGGCGCTGAGCAGCTCCGGGGCGCGCCGGTCGTAGATCCGCCCGCCGACGCGGACGCCGAGCACGAGCACGCCGGCACCGAGCAGTATGCCGCCCACCGCGGTCGGCCAGAGTGCCCACTCCCGTCCCCACCACGTCAGCAGCGCGAGGACGATGACCGGGGAGGCGAGCAGCGCCGTGCCGAGGCTCGAGATCGTCTGGGAGAGCAGCCGCGCGCCCTGCCCGCCGGGAGGGGTCGTCAGGGGGTTCTCCCCCGGCTTGGGGACGGGGTAGGGCATGACGACGCTGATGACCGACGAGATGCCGTAGCCGACACCGGCGAGCGCGAGGCAGAGCCCGACCATCGCTGCGAGCAGGTCGAGCCGGTGGGCGAGCCACGCGCCGACGATGCAGTAGAGGGGTATCAGGACCGCGGCGAGGACCAGGCTCGGGACGATCCGTGCCGCACGGTCGACCCGTCCCGGGGTGCCTGCGGCCACGTGCATCCAGAACGCCGTCGACTCGTAGGCGACCGAGTTGTGCTCGCTCCACCCCAGCAGGAAGGCGATGAGCGGCCCCATGAGCAGGAACGACCACTCCTGCCCGCCCATGATGGCCGGGACGAGCAGGAGCAGGGGGACCAGCGGTGCCATGAGCAGGCCGATCTGGTAGCGCGGGTCGCGCTGCCAGTAGGTGGCGATCTGGGCGGCGACGGCCCCCGTCTGGGTGTCCGGGAACCGGGCCAGCAGGCCGAGACCGCGATGCGCCCTGCCCGCATCCGGGGAGCCGACGACGGTGGGGTCCTCGACCTGACGGCGCAGGGCGCCTTGCCACAGCACGCCGAGCGCGCCGAGGAAGGCCAGGCCGAGGACGAGCCGGAGCAGCCCGGTGCCGACCTGCCCGACGGCGATGTCGGCAGGCGCGGCCCAGATCCAACCGAACGGTGTCCAGCCCGCGATCGTCCCGATCGTCGGCATGATCGTCGCGAAGCGCTCGACGGTGCTGCCGGCCAGCGCGAGCCCCGGCCCGAGCGCGACGACGACGAGCAGCCCCAGGATCGCCGTGAGGTCGCGGCCACGGCGGCTCGACATGGCGCTGCTCGCGCGCGCGGAGACCCAGCGGCTGAGCGTCACGCAGGTGAGCAGTCCGGCGGCCGCCGCGGCGACCGCGACGACCGTGGCGAGGACCGAGACCGACCAGGTGACGAGGGTGCCCGCGATGACGACCGCGCAGGCGAGCGCCGGCAGTCCGAACAGGCCCGCCAGGACGAGCCCGACGGCGAGCTGCCGGTAGGGAACCGCGAACGTCGCGAAGCGCGCGGGGTCGAGGGTCGGGTCGGTCCCGAACGTCAGCAGCGGAAGCAGCCCCCAGGCGAGCACGAGCAGGGCACCGCCGAGCGGCACGTAGAGCCGAGCGTCCGGAAGCTCGGTGCGCAGGGCCGCCACCCCGACCCCGAGCATGATCACGACGGCCCCGAAGTAGACCACGCCGAGAATGGCGCCGATCGCCTGGGCTCGGCTGCGGCGGAAGATGTTCCGCAGCAGTGTCAGCTTCAGTCGGACGAGGTGCGCAACCACTCGAGCCCCTCCACCTCGGTCGCCCCGCCGACGAGGTCGACGAAGCGCTCCTCGAGCGACTGTCCGGCGCGAACCTCGTCCACTGTGCCGGTGGCCAGGACCTCGCCACGAGCGAGCACCGCGACGTGGCTGCAGGTCCGTTCGACGAGGTCCATGACGTGGCTCGAGAGGATGACGGTGCCTCCGACCGAGATGAAGTCGGCGAGGATCCGCCGGATCGTCGTGGCCGACACGGGGTCGACGGCCTCGAACGGCTCGTCGAGCACCAGCACCCGTGGCCCGTGCACGAGGGCCGAGGCCAGGGTGACCTTCTTGCTCATGCCCGCCGAGTAGTCGACGACGAGCTTGTCGCGGGCTTCCTCGAGCCCGAGGGCCCGGATGAGCTCGGCGGCTCGCTCGGCGGCCACCTCGCGCGTCAGGCCACGCAGCAGGCCCGCGTACGTCACGAGCTGCAGGCCGGTGAGCCGGTCGAAGATCCGCAGGCCGTCGGGCAGGATGCCGAGCAGCCGCTTCGCCGCGACGGGGTCCGCCCACACGTCGTGGCCCAGCACGACGGCCGTGCCGGCGTCGGGGCGCAGCAGGCCGGTCATCATCGACAGGGTCGTCGTCTTGCCGGCTCCGTTGGGCCCGACGAGCCCGAAGAACGAGCCGCGCGGCACGTCCAGGTCGATCCCCGCGACGGCGATGACCTCGCCGAAGCGCCTGCCCAGCCCGCGCACGGCGATCGCGGGGCCTCCGGCCGCCTCGCCCGAGGGCGGTGGCAGCATCGACAGATCCGTCATCTCTCCCCCGTTGCGATCAGCTCAGCCGTCTGCGACAGCTCCGCGCTCAGAACGTACCCGACTCCCCGTCGCGCAGGTACCGCAGGGTCAGGCCCTCGACCCCGGCGAAGCTCTCGACGTGCCCGGCGTACGTCGCCTTGCCCTGCTCCGACAGGAGCGCGTCGTGGATCGGCACGAAGGACTTCGGTGCGATGCGGGCCACGAACGCGATCGAGTCTCGAACGGCGCACCACGGCGCGTTGAGCGGATGGGCCAGGACGTCGACGCGGCCGGGCTGCGCGTCATACGCGTCGCCGGGGTGGAAGAGCGTGGGCTCCCCCGCGGCACGCAGCACGTAGCCCATGTTCGGGATCTGGGGGGCCTGGTCGTGGTTGAAGGCGTGCTGCTCGCCCACCGGCGAGATCCGCACGTCACCGACCCCGAAGTCGTCACCCTGACGGGTAGCCACGACCGAGGGCCCTTCCCCGGCAAGCTCTTCCGCCGTGAGTGCGTCGACGTGGACGCTTGCCCTCGGGTTCGACCGGATGAGCGCGGGTGCCCGATCGGGGTCGAAGTGGTCGGGGTGGTGGTGCGTGACGAGGATCGCGTCGAGGTCGACCAGGTGCTCGAACCCGGCCGAGAAGCTGCCCGGGTCGATGAGGATGCGCCGGTCGGCGGCCTCGACGAGCAGGCACGCGTGTCCGAGGTGGGTCAGTCGCATGCCTCTCAACGTAACGCGTCGGCTGAAACCCGACCGACCCCGACCGACTGATATGCCCACACCCGCGCCACCCAGGATGTACCTGGGAGGCGCGGGTGCCGGTGGCGGTCTCCGTGCGAGGTGCGCAGCGACCGGGTGCCCGGTGTGCCCGGTGGGTCAGTCCTTGATCGTGCAGGTGATCGCGGTGCGGTAGATCTGCATGTCGCCACCGGCCGAGTGCGGGGTCACACACTCGTTGTGGGCGATGTACATCACCTGGTAGTAGAGCGGCTGGATGACCTGGTCCTTGAGGATCGAGTCCTCCGCGGCCTGCCAGTGCTTGTTGGCTTCCTCCGTGCTCGTGGCGGCCCAGGCCTTGGCGACCTCGTCGGACGCGGTGGCGTTCTTGTACTTCAGCCGGTAGTTCGCGTCGACCATGATCGAGGCGATCCACTCCGAGGCGGACGGGAACGACGAACCCCAGAGCGTGATCGCGGGGCCCTCGAGGCGGTACTCGTTGATCGAGTCGCCGAGCTCCGCCGCCGGGGTGGGTCGAGGCTCGACGTCGAGACCGATCTTCTTGGCCTCGTTGGAGATCGCCAGCGCGGTCGCGGCGTCGGTGGTGTTGCCGGCCGAGTACAGGACCGGGATGCTGCCGGTGAACCCGGCGGCCTTGATCTTCGCCTTGGCCCCCTCGGGGTCGAACTGGCACGTGGCCCCACAGGCGTCAGCGCGGTAGGCGCTCACGGAGTCCGGCATGAGTGAGCCGGCGGCCTTGCTCGATCCGAGGAAGAGGTTCTTGGAGATCGCCTCCCGGTTGGTGATCATCGAGAAGGCCTCGCGGACCTCCTTCGGGAACTTGGCGTCGAGGTAGGTCGGCCAGAGGATGTAGGTCTCGAGCGTGTTGCTCTTGATCGCGGTCAGCCCCTTGTCGCCCAACGCGTTCTTGGCCTGGGCGGCCAAGCCCGGGGGCAGGCTGCGCAGCACGTCGGTGTTGCCGGCGACGACGTCCTGGTAGGCGGTGTTGGTGTCGGTGAACACCTTGAAGATGAGGGTCTTCGCAGCACCCTCCGGCACCCAGCCCTTGTACTTGGGGTCGAGGGTGAGGACGGCCTCGACCTTCGGGTCGAGCTTGCTCAGCAGGTACGGGCCGTTGCCGACCGGCTTGCGGTCGTAGGCGGTCGGGTCCTTGAAGGCGCTCCCGGGCATGGGACAGAACGGCAGTGTGGCCAGCAGGTACGGCACGTCGTTGTACGGCTTGTTCATCGTCAGCGTGAACGTCTTGTCGTCGACGATCTTGAGGCCTGACAGCTTGTCGGAGGAGGGCTTGGCCTTCGGGTCCGCGGGGTTGAGGGCGTCATACCCCTGGATGTCGATGTAGGCGTAGTTGCTCGGCATGGCGTTCTTGCCGAGCGCGATGAAGTTGAAGGTGTCGACCCACGTCTTCGCAGTGATGGGGGTGCCGTCCGAGAAGGTCCGCCCGTCCGCGAGCTTGATCGTCCACGTCTTCTGGTCCGTGCTCTGCACCGACGCGGCACCGCGCATGAACACCTTGCCTGCCTCGTCGATGCCGGTCAGCGGCTCACAGAGCGCCATGGCCACCTGGCTGCCGGGGTTCTGGGCGCCGGTGATCCGCTCGATCGAGCGGCTGGGCGAGCTGGCCGTGCTGATCACGGAGGTCACGGTGCTGGAGTGGGTACCGCCACCGCCACCACCGCCGCCGTCGGCGGCCTGGGGTGTGTTCTGCCCGTTGAGCGAGCAGGCGGACAACGCCAGGATGGCGGCTGCCCCGGCGACGAGCATTCGGGTCTTTTTCACGTTGGGATCTTTCTCATGGAGGGGGTAGGGCGTGGAAAGGGAATCGTTGTGTGGCGTGCTCAGACGACGCTGTAGGGCTGTCCGACCCGCGACCGGCTGACCTCCTCGGCCAGATGACACGTCGCGCGGTGTCCGTCGCCGAGGTCGGCCGCCTTGGGCACGACGGTGGAGCACATCTCGATGGCGGCGTAGCAGCGGGTGTGGAACGGGCACCCCGCGGGCGGGTTGATGGGTGAGGGGGGGTCACCCTCGAGCACCACCCGGTCGATCCGGTAGCCGGGCGCGGGCTTCTTCGGGATCGCCGAGAGCAGGGCCCGCGTGTAGGGGTGCCCGGCCGACTCGTACACCGCGTCGCACGGCCCCTGCTCGACGATCTTGCCGAGGTACATCGTCACGATGCGGTCGGACATGTGCTGCACGACATCGAGGTCGTGGGCGATGAAGACGATGGCCAGGCCGAGCTCCGTCTTGAGCTGGTTCAGCAGGTTGAGCACCTGGGCGCGGACCGACACGTCCAGGGCGCTGACCGGCTCGTCGCATACGAGCACCTCCGGCTCGACGCCCAGCGCCTGGGCGATGCCCACCCGCTGGAGCTGGCCACCGGAGAACTCGTGGGGATACCGCCAGGCATGGACCGGAAGGAGCCCGACCTGACGCAGCAGCTGCTGCACCCGGTCACCCACCGCGTCAGCTGCCACCAAGTCGTGCGCCAGGACGCCTTCGGCAATGGACTGTCCCACCGTCCGGCGGGGGTCGAGCGAGGCGAACGGGTCCTGGAAGATGAGCTGGATGCTGCGGTGGAAGGCCTTGCGCTCGGTCCCCTTGAGGGTGGACACGTCGGTGCCTTTCCAGCGCACGGCGCCTTGCTTGGGGTCCTCGATGCCGACGATCATCCGGGCCAGGGTCGACTTCCCGCAGCCCGACTCGCCGACCACACCGAGCGTCTCGCCGGCGTTGATGTCCAGCGTGACTCCGCTGACCGCCTGAACCAGCCCGGCCGGCCCACGCGAGAAGATCGATCCCTTGGGTCGGTAGGTCTGGTGAACGTCGTCAAGCAAGAGCAGTGGCGTCGTCATGGCGAGCCACCTCCTTCCAGTGGTGGCAGGCCACCTCTCGTCCGGGCAGGCCGGCGACCACCGCCGGCTTGGTCTCCCGGCACAGGTCCGTCGCGAAGCTGCACCGTGGATGGAAGCTGCATCCCTTCGGCCGGTTGCTCAGCTGCGGGGGCAGCCCGGGAATGGTCGGCAGGTCCTTGGCGCGATGCTCGGGGCCGGGGACCGAGCTGAGCAGGCCGAGGGTGTACGGATGAGCGGGTCGCTGCATGAGCTCTGTCATCGGCGCACGCTCGACTGCCGAGCCCGCATACATGACCAGCGCCTCGTCCGCGACCTGGCCCGCGACGCCGAGGTCGTGCGTGATGAGCATGAGGGCCATGCCGCGCTCGGTCCGCAGCTCCTGGAGCAGGTCCAGGATCTGGGCTTGGACCGTCACGTCGAGCGCGGTCGTCGGCTCGTCGGCGATCAACAGCTGCGGGTCGAGGGCCAGCGCCATGGCGATCATGACCCGCTGCCGCATCCCTCCGGAGAATTGGAAGGGGTAGTCCTTGGCTCGGTTCTTGGCGTCGGGGATGCGGACGGCGCGCATCATCTCCACGGCCTTGGCCTGAGCCTCGCGACGGTTGTCGCCCCGGTGGATGCGGTACATCTCGGCGATCTGCGCGCCCACCGGCACCACCGGGTTCAGCGAGGTGAGGGCGTCCTGGAACACCATCGCCATCTTCTCGCCCCGCACCGTCCGCAGCCGCCGGGGTGAGAGAGTCAGCAGGTCCTCCCCCTCCAGGAGCACCTGCCCGGACGTGATCCGGGCGGCCGGGTGGGGCAGAATGCCCATGATCGCCTTGGCGGTCACGCTCTTGCCAGAGCCGGACTCGCCGAGCACGGCCAGGGCCTCACCGTGCCCGATCGTCAAGGACAGGTCGTCGATGGCGGTGAGGTGGCCCTCGGCTGAGCGGAACTGCACGCTCAGTCCACGTACTTCCAGCAGGTTCTGCGACATCAGCTGCTCCTCGGGTCCAGGGCGTCACGGAGGTTCTCGCCGAGCACGACGAAGGCGAGGGTGGTCAGGGCGAGCATCAGCGCCGGGAACAGCATGAGCAGCGGGGCGATCTGCCAGTTGCCGTCGGAGCTCGCCGCGGCGATCTGCAGACCCCAGGAGAAGGCGGGCAGCTTGATGCCGACACCGAGGATCGAGAAGCCGGCCTCGGCCGTCATCCCGGCACCGACGCTCAGCGTCGACATGACGATCAGCGGGGTGATCGCGTTGGGCAGGACGTGCCGCGAGAGGATGCGCAGCCGGCCCACCCCCAGGATGCGCGCCGCCTGGACGTACTCGAGCTGTTTGACCTGCAGCACGGTCCCGCGCAGGTATCGCATCGTGCCCGCCCAGGTGAACAGCACGAGGACGAAGACGATGGTGCCGACACCTCGAGACTTGAACTGGTAGAGGATGACGAGGCTGGCGATCATGACGGGCACGCCCAGCACGATGTCCGCGGCCCGCGAGATCACCGTGTCGATGAGGCCGCCGTAGTAGCCCGCGAGGGATCCGGCCACGAGGGCGATCACGAAGGTCAGCCCAGCCACCAGCACGCCCACGAGCATCGAGGTGCGCGCGCCGTAGACGACGTTGCTGAAGTAGTCGCAGCCCTGCATGTCGAACCCGAAGGGGTGACCGGGGCTCGGCCCGAGGCGTGAGAGGGACAGGTCGCAGTCGCGTGGGTCGATGTCGGTGAACAGCTGCGGCACGATCGCCATGACGGACACGACGACGATGATGAGCAACGCCATCGCGAGGAAGGGGCGTCGCCAGCTCGACAGGAGCAGAGCCTCCACGCGACCTCGTCGACGACGGGTGCCCTCCGCGGTGGGTCGAACCTCGACGGCAGCGGCGGTCTCGGATTCCTCAAGCATGACGCACCCTCGGGTCGATGAGTGGGTAGAGCAGGTCGACGATCAGTGAGCTCAACAGGAAGAACAGCAACAGGAAGACCGAGACGCCGACCACGACCGGCCCCTGCTGGAGCGTGATCGCATCCGACAGGGTGCCGCCGAGTCCTGGCAGGTTGAAGATCGTCTCGATCAGCACCGAGCCGCCGAGCAGGCTGGCCAGGCTGAGGCCGAGGTAGGTCACCACCGGCAGGAAGGCGTTGCGCAGCGCATGCCGCCACACCACCCTGCCGGGTGAGGCGCCCTTGGCGTGCGCCGTGACGATGAAGTCGGCGCGCATCACGTCGACCAGGCTGGTGCGGGTGAGCCGCGCCAGGGGCGAGGCCGTCTCGAGAGCGAGCACCATGGCGGGCATGACGAACGCGATCGGGAAGCCTTGCCGGACGCCGGAGATGGGCAGCCAGTGCAGCTTGATGCCGAAGACGTACTGCGCCAGGTAGGCGATGATGAAGCCCGGGACGGCCAGGAAGAAGATGGTGAAGAAGAGGTTGAACTTGTCGGGGGCGCGGCCCTCCCGCAGCCCGGCCCAGACCCCGATGAGCACCCCGATCACGAGCTTGAGGCAGAACGCGGACAGGGCCAGCGCCATCGTGTACGGGAAGGCGGACGCGATCAGGTCGGTCACCGAGTTGTTGTTGAAGTCGAAGCCGAAGTCGCCGTGCAACACGTTGCCGAGCCACTTGAAGTACTGCACCAGGAACGGGTCGTCGAGGTTGTACTGCTCGCGGATCGCCCGGATGCTCGACTCGGACAGGCGCTTGTCCCCCGCGAGGGCCAGGACCGGGTCACCGGGCACGAGAAAGACGAGCAGGAAGACGAGGAACGTCGACCCGATGAGCGTCGGGATCATCAGCAGGATCCGACGCGTGGCATACCTAAGCATGTGCTGTCTCCCGCCTCTGGTGGCTGCGGTAGTAGTCGGCCAGCTCGTCGCGCACCTGTGGCACCAGCTGCGGCATGGAGCCCGAACGCAGTGACCGGGTAGCGGCCACGGCAGCCGCAACCGCGTCGCGGGCGCCCAGCGGGGAGGTGTCCGTGGACGCGCCGTCGCGGGCGAAGCGGACGAACTCGGCCACCGTCAGGGCATCGGCGTCGTTGTGTCCCCGAGCGTCTCCGACGATGGGGTACTGGACGTGCCCCTGCTCGAGGTACCCGCTGCGCCGGTTCCACACCCGCACCTCGCCGCCCTCGCCGTCGCCGAAGTTCTCGAGCCGGCCCTCCGTGCCGATGACGGTGTAGCTGCGCCAGTAGTCAGGTGTGAAGTGGCACTGCTGGTAGCTGGCGAGCACCCCGCTGTCGAGTCGCATCGTCATCATCGAGATGTCCTCGACGTCGATGACGGGGTTGAGGTCGGTCTGCTCCAGGGGCGGCCAGTTGTCGAGCGAGTACCAGTCCCACATCCGCCGGTCGGAGTTGTCCCTGCGGGACTGAACCCGCCCGTAGACCATCAGGTCGCCCATCGCGACCACCTCACGGGTCGAGGAGCCGGCGAGCCAGTGCATGACGTCGATGTCGTGGGCGCCCTTCTGCAGCAGCAGCCCGCCCTGGTGGCTCCGGTCCGCGTGCCAGTCCTTGAAGTAGAAGTCGCCGCCGGCGCCGACGAAGTGGCGACACCAGATCGCCTGGACCTGCCCGATCTCGCCTCGATCGATGATCTGCTTCATCAGCCGGACGACGTGCATGTGACGCATGTTGTGACCGACGTAGAGCCTGGCGTCGCAGCGGTAGGCCGTCTCGAGCAGGTCGTCGGCGTCCTCCGTGGTGATGGCCAGGGGCTTCTCGACGTAGACGGCGACGCCCGCCTCGAGCAGGGGTGTCGCGACGGCGTGGTGGGTGTCGTCGGGGCTGGCGATGATGACCCCGTCAAGGTCGGGATGGTGCGCGAGCAGCGCCGGCACGTCCTCGTAGCGGGGAAGCTCGCGACCGAACAGCTCGGCGGCCCGACGCGTCGCCGCGGGGTCGGGGTCGACGGTCGCGACCAAGGTGGCTCCCGCGCTCTCGACGTGTCGGGCGAGCCCGGCCCGGGCCCCCACTCCTACCAGTGCGACAGTGAAGGTCTTGGGAATGATGGTCATGGTCGTCACGTGGTGCTCCTGGGGGGTGTGGAGGTGGTCGAGCCATGAGTGCCGAGGCGAAGTTTGGGTGCTGGCACCCCGGATGTGACATAGATCTCGTTTGAGAACATTGTGAAGGCCTGGTGCAACGCGCCCAGTGCCACTGCGCCGGGCCCGAGCGTGCTTGCGGTGATCTGCACATCCAGGGCGAAGCCGCTCGCGAAGCCACCGACCGACCGGGCAAGGCGCGGGGCGATCAGGTCCGCGTACGAGCCCAGCTGGCCGCCGAGCACGACCACGTCAGGGTCCACCGCCAGCACGAGCGCGGCGATACCTGGGGTCATGGCGTCGACCAGGTGGGTGAGTGCGGTGGTGCCGGCTTCATGGCTGGTGTCATGGCGGAGCTGGTCGAGCTCGGCGCTGATCACCGCGGCGGCCTCCAACATGTCGCCGGGCGGCATCTGGATCTCGCGGAAGGAGTTGAGCAGGCCGACCTCCCCGGCTTGGTGGTGCCTTCCGCGCAGCACCTCGCCGTCGATGGTGATCCGCGCCGAGACGTGGTGCCAGGTCAGGGCGTAGACACCGCAGTGAGCACCGGCAAGGGACCCGAGCTGCGCTTCGGCCGTCGCGGCCAGGGCCAGGTCGTTGTCGACGAGAACCGGCACGTGGAGCAACCGCGTGAGCTGCTCGCCGAGGTTCACGTCGCGCCAGCCCCGAACCGTCGGCGAGGCGGTCAGCACCCCCTTCTCGTCGACCAGACCACCGACACCCAGCCCGACGGCCCGGACGTCGGCCATCGTCTGGCCGATCCCCTCCAGCGCCTCTCGGACGAGGTCCGCGACGGGGGCCAGGTCAGGGTCGGCGTCGCTCGGCGAGGGCCGTCCGCGCCCGGCCGACGTGAGCACTCGGCCGGACAGGTCCGAGACGAGGACGACTGCTTCGGCCCTGGACAGGTCGAGCCCGACGACCAATCCCCGATCGGGGCGGAACGAGTATGCCCGAGCGGGTCGGCCGCCGTGTTCTCCCACCTGGACCCGACGGGTGTCGAGCCGTACCAGCCCGGTCGGCTTGAGCTGCGCCAACGCCGCCTCGACCGTCGGCCGCGAAAGACCCGTTTCCACGGCAAGGTCGGTGACCGTGGCGTGGCCTCGGTCGCGCACCGCCGCAAGGGCGGCGGCCCGGGTCGGGCTGGCCTGCGTGGGCGCCTGGCTCATTCGATGCCTCTCGCGTCGATCCGGCGACGGTGCCGGAAGTTCCGAAAGGTGTTTCGGAACTGATTGCGTAACTGTCGGGGGTGGCGGAACCGGGCGTCAAGTGCTGTCCACATGGTGAGACGTCGGTCGGGCAGCCAGCCTCCTCACCGGTTCGGTGACTCACGAACCGGTCGAGTACCGCTCCTGGCAGAACGAGGTGAGCCGCCCGGCCAGGCCTGAGATCGTCGAGGCGCCGGGGTGCCGTGGCTCCCATGCCGCGTAGAGGCTGATCGTCAGGTCCCCGTCGGCAGTGCTGATCCGCAACGCCCGCAGGCCGAAGCGCGGGTCGTCGGAGACGACGGCGACGCCGCGCCCTGCGGCAGCGATGGCCTGGGCCACCTCGGCGGAGTCGAGCTCGCGCAGCACCCGCAGAGTGAGTCCCACCCGCGCCACCGCGTCGTCGAGCGCCCGGCGCGGGTGGTAGTCGCTCGTGAGGACGAGCAGGTCCGCCTCGGCCAGTTCGCTGAGCGGGACGTCTCCTCGGCTGCCCCACGGGTGGGTCACCGGCACATACGCCCACACGGGCAGCTGCGCGATCGGCATACCCTCCAGGCGGCGCGGCGGCGCGGTCGTGCCGATGGCCAGGTCGGCCCCCCGGTCCAGCGCCTGGTAGACCGCGTCGGGCAGCTCCTCCCAGACGTCCGGCATCGGGTCGCCGTCCCGGAAGGTCGCGAGGAACGGCGCGATCACATCGGTGAGCGTGGTGCCCGGCGCAGCGATCGTGACCGTCTGCATCCGGCCGCTCCCGATGGTGCCGGCCACCGCCCGCGCCCGATCGGCCCTCACGACGAGGTCACGGGCCAGCGGCAGGAACTGCCGGCCCGCCGCGCTGAGCCGCAGCCGACCTCCGTCCCGCACGAACAGCTCGAGGCCCAGGTCACGCTCGAGCCCGCGTAGCTGACGCGACAGCGAGGGCTGCGCCACTCGCACCACGGCGGCGGCCGCCGTGATCGACCCCTCGTCCGCGACGGCGAGCAGGTACCTCAGGGTCCGCAGCTCCACGTCATACCTCCTAGGCATGATCGAGGTAACAAGCGAGTATTGGACAGCATGACAGAGCCGACGCACGCTGGGATGAACACCACCCCCTACGTCCTCAGGAGACCCCCATGAGCGAGCCGCTCGAGCAGCGCCGCATCCTCGCCACCGCCATCCCCGGCCCCCGTTCGCAGGAGCTGGCCGCCCGCAAGACCGCGGCGGTGTCCGCCGGCGTGGGTACCGGGCTGCCGGTCTACGTCGAGCGGGCGCGGGACGGCATCCTGCGCGACGTCGACGGCAACCAGCTGATCGACTTCGGCGCGGGCATCGCCGTCACGACGGTCGGCAACGGCAACCAGCGCATCATCGACGCGGTGACCCGGCAGATCCAGGACTTCACGCACACCTGTTTCATGGTCACGCCCTACGAGGAGTATGTCGCCGTCGCGGAGAAGCTGAACGAGCTGACGCCCGGCGATCACGAGAAGCGCTCGGCGCTGTTCAACTCGGGAGCCGAGGCGGTCGAGAACGCCGTCAAGATCGCCCGCCACGTCACCGGTCGGGAGGCGATCGTGGCCTTCGAGCACGGCTACCACGGCCGCACGAACCTCACGATGGCCATGACGGCCAAGAGCATGCCGTACAAGCACCGGTTCGGGCCGTTCGCCGGCGAGGTCTACCGGGCGCCGATGGCCTACCCCTACCGATGGGCGACCGGGGCCGAGCACTGCCTCGAGGAGGCCTTCGAGGCGCTCACGACGATGGTGCACACCCAGGTCGGCGAGGAGAACACCGCTGCTGTGGTCATCGAGCCGATCCAGGGCGAGGGCGGCTTCGTCACTCCCCCGGACGGCTACCTGGCCCGGGTCGCGGACTGGTGCCGCGAGCACGGCATCCTCTTCATCGCCGACGAGGTGCAGACCGGGTTCGCCCGCACCGGCGACTGGTTCGCGTGCGACCACGACGGCGTCGTGCCTGACCTCATCACCACGGCCAAGGGCATCGCCGGAGGTATGCCGCTCGCCGGGGTCACCGGGCGGGCCGACCTCATGGACGCGGTGCACTCCGGCGGCCTCGGCGGCACCTACGGCGGCAACCCCGTCGCCTGCGCTGCCGCGCTCGCGTCCATCGAGACGATGGAGCGCGACGACCTGCGCACGCGGGCGAAGGCGATCGAAGGCGTCGTCGTGCCCCGGCTGCAGGCCCTCGCCGACCGTCACGGTGTCATCGGCGACATCCGTGGCCGGGGCGCGATGCTGGCCATCGAGCTCGTCTCGGACCTGAAGCACAAGACACCCAACCCCGCCCTCACCGCGGCGGTCAACAACGCCTGCCATGCCGAGGGCCTGGTCACCCTGACCTGCGGCACCTTCGGCAACGTCTTCCGGTTCCTGCCGCCGCTGACGATCGGCGACGCGCTGCTCACCGAGGGCCTCGACATCCTCGACGGGGCGTTCGCCACGGCGCTCGCCTGAGCGCACCCGGACCTGTCCTCGCCGCCCGGCCCGCAGGTCGGGCGGCGAGGCTGACCTCGAGGCCTGTGTGCACGAGGTCGCTGTTCGGCACCGTGACCGACAGTGGCGCGGACGACGTGGTCGGCGGTCCCTCATTCCGCCTGGCATCTGGTTACTCTCGGCCGACCGTGGACTGTTCCTCGGCCTTCTCAGCAGCACGTTTCACCGCACCAGTTCCAGTCCGAGGCCCGTCGCCGCCTCAGCGAGACGGACATCGAACGTCGCGATCCGTGAACCCGTCTGTTGAGCGGTGAGCAGTACGCAGCAGTCGGGCATCTTTGCACTGGTTGTGGCGCGTAGCCGGGCCAAGCGGGGGCCCGCGTCATGGGGCAAAGCGGTGATGCAGACGCCGAGCGCCACCAGATCGGAGGCCATCTGCTGGTCGCGTCCTTCGCGGGCTGCTCGGACCAGTACCTCTGCCTGGTTGATGGGACCGATCGTCAGGTCGTCCTTGCCGATGTTTGCCGCCAACAGTGCTTCCGCCGCCTCGTGGTGTGCGTCGAGAGCGTCGAACAGTGCGATCAGCACCCCAGCATCGAGCGTGATCACTCCGGCCACTCTGCCCGCAGCTCGTCGAGATAGCCAGGCTCGTACATTCCGGTGTAGGAACCGCTGACGCGATGCAGAGCTGCGAGACGGTCGGCGCGCATGTCGGCAACCTGAGGCTCGATGCTCCTGCGCCCCTCCGCGATGAGGCGCCGCAGGAGCAGTCCGGGTCGACCTTGGTCCTGCGGCCAACGGCGGGCAGCAACGACCAGCGCCTCGTGAATGTCGGGCGTCTCGGTTACTGCGTGGCGTGGCCTCGTGGTTGGCACACTGCAAGTGTAACACCGAGATCGGGTGTCACACCTGTTCGTTTTAGGCGTGCAGGCTGGCTGGGCATCGACGACGTGACGCTGGCTGGATCACCCTGAGGCGAACGACCGGTAGTTGGCCACTTTGCGCGCGTGGACGGACTCGGCCAGGCTCGCCTTACACCGCGCCGGCCCGGGCCACCGGCGGCGCTGCGCGGCGTGCCCTCGAGGGCCCGGCGTTCGCGTCACGACGCTGGTCGTTCTGGGCGCTGGCTCGGAGGACTTCACCGGGCAGCTTCTTCGCGGCAGTATCTACGCCGCGAAGCTCGACCACATCCCGACTGAGAAGTACTTCCTCGTCGTGTCGAACAACAGCCGCAACAAGGCACTGGCCAACGTCCTCGCTGTCCGCCTGACCTCCAAACCCAAGCCACCGCTGACGAGCATTGTCGAGATGTCTCCCGGCGACCCGCTGGGCGGTGGTCGCATCGTCTGCGATGACATCGTCGAACTGTGGCCCGATGAGGTGCGGGCTCACAAGGGAACGCTCACGGCCAAGGCGATGCGGAAGGTTGATTCCGGTCTGAAGGCAGCCCTCGGCCTGGCCTGATCGGCGCGGCAGCCATCCGTTGCGCCTTCGACACGACATGGCAGGCAAGGACGAATGGCCATATCGCAGCCTGTATGGCAGACGCTCACTATCTGCCGTATGATGACGTGCATGGCAGCAAGACTCGACATTGACACCAAGCTGAGCAGTGAGGGCCGGGTGGTCATCCCGGCTGCGGTTCGCACCGCTCTTGGCGTTGGGCCCGGTGACCGTGTCAGATTCGTTGTCGAGGATGGGGAGGTCAGGTTGGTGACTGCCAAGTCGCTGCTGTTCGCCGTGTGGGCGAACAACCACGGAGGTGACGCCGGGGACTCGGTTGTCGACGTGCGCCGGTCGCGTCAGGCTGACTCTGCCCGGTCGAGCGCCAAGTGGGACCGGCTCGCTGCCCTCGCGCAGGGGGACGCCCGCAGCGAGGATGAGATCGAGCAGGGTCTCCTCGCCCAGCTCGGGCTCCCCCTGTGAGCACCCCAGTCCCTCGGCCGGCTCCGCCCCGGGTCAAACAGCTGTGTCTGGACTCGTCGGTGGTCTGCACCGTTCTGCTCCAGGAGCGAGGTTGGCAGGCCATCATGAACGCTCTGGCGCGGCCGGAGGTCGACGGCATCCTTCCCGGCCCGGCCCTGACGGAGGCAATATCGGTCGCGCGCCACAAGGGGAACAGGAGCACCCCAACCCACATCGCCCAGGCGCTGGCCACCATGGGGTTGCAGGTGGAACACCCGACCGACGATGACCTGGTTCGCGCCGCCGAGCTCATTGAGATCTCCGACGACAACCCGGGACCGCCGCCACCGCACTCGGGCCGGCATGCGACGTTGTCCCTAGGTGACGCCCTCATCCTCGCCGTGACCGAGCGGCTGGGTTGCATGGTGCTGACCCGCGACGGCTACTGGAAGTGGATGGTCGACGAGGGGCACCTCAGGGTGCAGGTGGCCATCCCGTAGCTGCTGCGGATGTCGACTACCGAGAAGCCTTGCCGAACATCCGGATGTGGCCCAGGTACCACGTTCAACGACGGCGCCGAGGCCCGTCACGCCGCCGCACCCCTACACGAATGCCGTGCGACTGGTGGAGATCGAGCAACGCAGCGAGGAGCGGCTGATCGTCATCGGTCACCGGTGCCGCGTGGCCGGGGGATTTCACCCTCGGCTCCCACAGATCCCGGCCCTCACTCACCCTCACTCCGCCCCGTTGGAAGGTGGGGCGGCCCCTTACTGCCCCGTTACTGCTGGTAAACATTCAGCTGGGGTCCCGGGTGAATGTTTACGACCAGGGGACGCCTTGCGGCGTTACTGACGGAAATGCCCAACATGCGGATCTCGGTACCTGCCCACGCCCGGCACACCTGCCATGTGCACGATCTCCACGAACGACGCCCGCGAGCCGCACGTTGCTTACACCCTGCCCTGCCGGCAGTCCGAGCCGGCCAACTCCTCGCGTCTGGCCTGTAGCGTGGCTCAACACCTGCTCAGATCCTGTCCTCCGCGCCTACACCCCGGGCCAGCGCACGGTGAGCATGACGGACTCCTCGACCGCCTTCCAGGCGTGCACGACTCCGGGTCCCCACATGACGTAGTCGCCGGGTTTGGCCAGTTCGACCTCGCGGTCGGGCAGTCTCTGCACGAACCGACCGGAGATCAGGAACATGATCGAGGTGCGGGTCTCGCCGGTGGTCCACTCGGCGCGTTCCTCGCCGGCCTCGTGGACGCCCCACTTGATCTCGACCCGGGACGAGTTGCGGACGCTGTCGGCGGGCTCGATGAAGTCCCCGACGACCCAGCCGCGGTAGGGGCTGCCGTCCTCGAAGGCGTTGCCTGAGGTGCTGTTCACCTGGTCACTCCGATTCTGCAGCGGGGGTACGGCGGCCCGGCCGGGGGCGAGCTCGGCCAAACGGGTCAGGCCGAGCGCGACGGTGACCAGGCCTTCGTCGGACCAGGTCGGGTCCTGCAGCAGCGCGGCGAGCCCGTCGGTGTCCATGCTCGAGTACCTCCGCAGTCCGGCCGCTTCCCAGTTGCCCTCGATCGTGCCACCGTAGCGACTCCAGAACTGCTCGTCGTGCACGGCCAGCAGCGCGGAGAACTCGTAGTTGCTCGAGATGAGGTTGAACCCGAACCCGGTCTGCTGCAGGTCCCACCGCGGCGAGTCGAGCAGAAGGCGCATCGGCTCGGTCAGCCGGCTCGGGTGCATCGGGTCGGCCAGCGGGTGGCCGAAGCCGAGGTCGACCTCCTCGCGGCCGAACAGCCCCTCCTCGAGCTCGCGCAGCAGGCGCGCCCCGACCGACACCTCACCGGCCGCGTCGTTGTTCGGCTGGTGGAAGCACTTCGGGATGCCCGCCAGCCGACCGGCGGCGTTGACCACGTGCGGGCTTGTCGGCGGTGGATGTGGCCCGAGTCGGACGAACGGACCGACCCGTCGTGGATCTGGTGCGCGGTCCTGCTGCGGACCATGTGCTGACCTCGGCCGCTCCCCGTCACGATCCCCAGGTCATCAGACCACTGAAAGTGGATGAGTCGGCCTGTACGCCGGGTTCTGTCCCTCGCCCCCGTTGCCGGTGACGCGGTGGCGGCCATCCATCTCGACCGGCCATTGCTGACCGGCTCCAGCACCCTACCCGCGCACTCGACCGGGCCGGTCTCGAGCGTGCGCTGTCTGGGCTTGCT
>NZ_JAKDLO010000269.1 GCF_030452765.1 Intrasporangium sp. | reverse complement strand
TTCTCCGTGGGTCGCTGTCTTGTGGCATGACGTTGTTCGAATCGGGCTATTGAGTCCGTTGTACGGCGGTTCTCCTCGCGTGTAGTGCTCGTGGCTGGTAGTTGTTCAAGCTTGTCCACGAGAGAGCGAGGGAATCGAGTGCGGGCGTTCATGGTGAGGTTGCCGTCTGGCGGGCGGTACTGGACGGTGCTGGATGAGGAGCTGCAGGTCGTCGGCGTGGCCGACGCCTTCTTGCGGCACCAGCGGTTCGGGCGCGATGGGGCGGAGTCCACGACGAAGGCGTACGCGCATGCGATCGCGTTGTTTCTGCGTTGGTGCGCCCGGACGGGTCGGGGCTGGCAGGCCGGTGTGGAGCGGTTCGGCCTGTTCATGACGTGGCTGGCTCATGCCGGGCCGGAGGCCTCGAGCGCCGATGCGGCTGGTAACCGGGCCGGCTCGGTGGTGCTGGCCGGTCCGGGTGCGGCACCGGCCCGGTCGGCGTCGCGGATCAACGGCGTGTTGACCGCGGTCCGCGGGATGGTGGTGCACGCGGTCGCTGAGGGTCAGGCCCCGGCGGGCTTGGTATCGGTGTTGTACGAGGTCGCCGATGACCGGGATCTGCCCGAGCCGGCGCGGGCTGGCGAGGGCGGGTCGATGGCGTGGCGGATGCGGGTGAGGCATCGGCTGCGGGAGCCGGAAACGATGGTTGATCGGGCCAGCGACGAGGAGATCGTCGCGTTGTTGCGGGCGTGCTGCTCGGCGCGGGACCGTCTGGTCGTGCTGCTGTTGGCGCGCGCTGGGCTGCGTCGCGGGGAGCTGTGTGGGCTGCGCCGCTCGGATGTGCATCTGCTGGTGGACTCGCGGATGCTGGGGTGCGAGGCCGCTCGGGCTCACCTGCACGTGGTGCGCCGGGACAACCCGAACGGGGCGTGGGCCAAGTCGCGCCGGCAGCGTGTCGTCCCGCTGGATTTCCTTGTCGTGCAAGCGTTTGACACGTATGAGCTGGAGCGGATGAGAGTGCGGGAGGCCGCGAACAGCGACTTCGTGCTCGTCAATCTGTTCCGCGGCCGGATCGGGGCGCCGATGCGTCCGGACGGGGTCGGGGCGATGCTCGCGACGGCCTCGCGGCGGGCCGGGTTGGACACGCCGGTCCGCCCGCACCAGCTGCGGCATGCCTTCGGAAGCAGCCTGGCTGATGCCGGGACTGGCATCGATGTGGTCGCCGAGCTGCTCGGTCACGCCGCGGTGTCCTCATCTGCGGTGTACGTACATCCCGACTCGGCCCGGCTACGGGCCGCGGTGGATGCGGTGCCGGTTCCCCGCGCGCACGCGGCGGTGAGCCGGTGACCGGCGCGACGTCGGCGGCGATGCGGGTTGCTGCGCCGACCTCACCGACCTCGCCTGCCGGACGGGCGGTCTCGCATGTGTTCGGCGAGGACCGCCTCGTCGATGGGCAGGTGGCGCGGCTTGCCGAGCTCATCGATCCGGGGTTCGTGGCCGAGTGCGGGTGGGATGTGCCCGGTCAGGTCTTGGCCCCACCGTCTGATCATCCGTTGCTGGGCTGGCAGGAGCCGGTAAGGAAGGCGCTCGGGGCGGCGGCATGCGCGGTGCCGGGCTGTCAGCGCGGCGCCGGGTCACACGGCCTGTGCCGGTCACACCGCAGCGGTCAGCGACTGCGGGGATTGTCGGTGCGCGAGTACGCCACCGCGCCGACTCGGCGTGCGCTGGCACCGTTCGGCCCCTGCCAGGTGAGCGCATGCCCACGAGACCGGGCCGGCGGGCAGGTCAGCTACTGCGAATCGCACCAGGCTCAATGGATTCGGCAGCGCCGGGACGACCCGAGACTGGATGAGCCGGTGTGGCGCGCGACCAGCTCGCCGGTCGTGGTCACCGGCCAGGTCAGCCTGGCCGGGATGCCACCGCTGATCACCACCCAGGTGCTCTACGGGCTCCAGGTGCGCACCCGCTCCGGGGTGCGCGTCCGGATCGAGGTGTTGCGCATAGTGGTCGAGGAGCTGCGCCGTGCCCGGGCCGACTCGGTGGACGTGCTTGCCGAACACCCGCCCGCCAGGATGAACAAGGAGAAACGGACAGTCCTGGGCGCGCTGGCCCGACACACCCGGCTCGCCCTGGCAGCCCCGGAGGCGGAGCAGGTCAAGGACATGTGGGAGCTGGCGGTCTTCGGGCTGCGTGGACGGCTGACATTCACCGGGATCTCCCAGCCCTGGCTGCGTGAGGCGGTCAAGCTCTGGGCCAGCGACGAGATGCCGCGGCACCGAGGCGACGGGGCCGGACGCGTGATGCGCTCCCTGGTCGGCAGCGTGGCACGCCTGTCGCAAAGCCTGCGGGCTCACCGAGCCGACCTGGGCGATCACCCAGCCGCGCTGCGGCGCAAGGACATTGAATCATTCCTGCACCGCCTGACCTACCTGGTTGAGGCCGGCGAGTGTAGCCCGGAAGTACGCGTCAGAACCTGCCGGAACGTCAAGCGGATGCTCGCCCGGATCCGCGCGTTGGGCCTGACCCGCCCCGGCGGCCCGGCCGCCGGGCTCGGCGAGGACTTCATCCTCGCCTCCGGCGACATCCCCGCCGAACCCGAACGCGGGGAACCCGGTCGCGATCTGCCCGCACAGATCATGGGGCAGCTCGTCGAGAAGCTGACACGCCTCGAGCACGGCCCGTCCGGCCACGAGGTCCGGCTCGCCGTCGAGCTGCTCATGGACACCGGACGGCGACCCGATGAGATCCTGCGGCTGCGCTGGGACTGCCTCAGCCGCGACCCGGACGGCGCGGCCGTGCTGGTCTATGACAACCACAAGCGTTACCGCCACGACCGCCGGCTGCCGATCAGCCAAGCCACCGCCGACCTGATCACCGCGCAGCAAGCCGTTGTCCGGCAACGCTTCCCGGACACCTTGCTCGCGGACTTGGTCCTGCTACCCACCCCACAGGCCAACCCCGACGGTCGCAGACCCCTCAGCGGCGGCATGCTCGACATGCGCCACCGCACCTGGATCGACCAGCTGCCCACCATCCGCCTGGACGACGGGACCGAGTTCGACACGGCCAAGATCGTCCCGTACGCGTACCGGCATACCTATGCCCAACGGCACGCCGACGCCGGTATCGCCATCGACGTGCTCTCCGAGCTGCTCGATCACCGATCCCTCGAAGTCACTCGACGCTACTACCGGGTCGGGGAAGGACGGCGCCGCGCCGCTGTCGACACGGTGACCGCGTTCAGCTTCGACCGGCACGGCAACCGGATCTGGCGTGACGCGAAGACACTGCTGGACTCCGAGCACGCCCGCTACGCGGTCGGCGAGGTCGCCGTCCCCTACGGCCGGTGCGCCGAACCGTCCAACGTGCAAGCCGGCGGCGGCGCCTGCCCGGTACGGTTCCGCTGCGCCGGATGTGACCACTTCCGCACAGATATCGCGTACCTGCCCGACCTGAGCGCCTACCTCGATGATCTACTGCGCACCCGGGAACGGCTCGCCGCCGTTGACGGAATCGATGAGTGGGCCCGTACCGACGCCACCCCCAACCAGGAAGAGATCACTCGAATCCGGAGGCTGATCAACCGAATCAAGGGCGACGTCAACGGGCTCGACGAGGCCGAGCGGGCCCAGATCGACGAGGCCGTCACGGTGGTACGCCGGCACCGCGCCGCCAGCCCCGTCGCCCTCGGCATCCCCATCGTCCGAGCCACTACACCCCCGCCCCTGACCACGAGCCCCTCGGAGGCCACCGCATGACCACCACGACCAACCACGCGACCGCCGCCGCGCCGAGCACGCAGGCTCGAGCCATGCTCGACGGGCGCCGCGCCGAGTCCATGCGCCGCCGCCAGCGCGTGCTCACCGCGCTCGAGCGGGCCATCACCCAGGGCGCCGAGATCGGCGTGTCCGCCATCGCTCGCGCCGCCGGGGTCGACCGCAGCTTCCTCTACCGACACCGTGACCTGCTCGAGAAGATCCACGCAGCCGAGGCCGAGCCACCCCGCAGCGAGAGCACCAGCCCGACAGTCACCCGAGCCTCGCTACATGCCGACCTGCTCGCCGCCCACGAACGCGTTGCCCGGATCCACGCCCGTAACCAGCACCTCGAGAAGCGGCTTTCAGAAGCCCTCGGCGAGCAGGTTTGGCAGGAGTCCGGACTCGGCGCCCCGACCGATATCGACGCCCTCCAACAACAGATCACCCACTTGGAACAACAAGCAGGCGAGCTGCGCCTCCAGCTCGAAGAACGCGAGGAGGACCTCACCGCCGCGCGGGCCACCAACCGCGAACTCATGGCACGGATCAACACCCCCCGGACCAACAAGTGAACATCCCACCAGACACGCCGTGCCCACTTGCGCGACACCTGTTGCGAACGTTAAAGTAGACGAATCAGCCTACGAATAAACACGATACGCTGTCCGAGATGGTCAGATGGCAGGCTGACCCCTGGAGAATGTTC
>NZ_JAKDLO010000268.1 GCF_030452765.1 Intrasporangium sp. | reverse complement strand
CGCTCGTGACGATCCAGAAGGGCCCGCGGCCCGGCACCGTCCTGCTCGGGCTGATCACCCTGGTCGTGGCCGGCTATGTGCTCGTCACGAACCTCACCGGCGCCCAGGTCGACCTCGCCCGGACGGGTCCCTCGCTCGTCGGCGGGCTCGGCGTCCTGCTCCTGATCGTCGGGGTCACCGGCGTCGTGCTCGGACGTCGCCGCTGACCCACCCGCCACGTCGAAGCGGGTATGCCGCCCAGCTCGCGAGCTGGGCGGCATACCTTCTTGTTCGTGGCTGATTCCGTGGCTGGTTAGGCTCGGGGGAGCCCACCCGACAGGAGAACCCACGTGACGCTGAAGTCCGGCATCGACCTCGACAACCTCGACAGGTCGGTCCGCCCGCAGGACGACCTCTTCCGGTTCGTCAACGGCCACTGGCTGCAGGCCACCGAGATCCCGGGAGACCGGGCCCGGTTCGGGACGTTCGACATCCTGCGCGAGGAGTCGCTGAGCCGGGTGCGCGACCTCATCGAGCACGCGGCAGGCGACACGGCGGCCACGGCGGGCTCACCGAGCCGACAGGTCGGCGAGCTCTACGCAAGCTTCATGGACACCGACCGGGTCGAAGAGCTCGGCCTCACGCCGTTGCAGCCGTGGCTGGGCGAGGTCGCCGCTGTCGACTCCGTCGATGCCCTCGTCACCACGCTCGGGCGACTGCGCCGGGCGGGGGTCGGCGGTCTCGTGCGGCACTTCGTCGCGCCCGACGAGCGTTCGCCGCAGGACTATGTCGTCTACCTCGACCAGGGTGGGCTGGGGCTGCCGGACGAGTCGTTCTACCGGGAGGAGAAGTACGCCGAGATCCGGGAGAAGTACGTCGTCCACATCGGGCGGATGCTCGGCCTGGCCGGCGTGCCTGCCGCCGAGGAGAAGGCGACGCGGGTGATGGCTCTCGAGACGAGGCTCGCGAGCTCGCACTGGGACAACGTGGCCAACCGTGACGCGCTCAAGACCTACAACGCCAGGACGCGGGCCGAGCTCGAGCAGACCGCACCCGGGTTTGCCTGGGGCTCATGGCTCGGGGCACTCGGCGGCCCCGACGACGCGCTCGCCAAGGTCGTCGTGCGACAGCCGAGCTTCGTCGAGGCCGTCAGCGGCGCGCTGCCCGAGGTCGACCTCGACGACTGGCGGGCGTGGCTGACGTGGCACGTCATCTCCGAGTTCGCGCCCCTGCTGCCGGAGGCTCTCGTCGCCGAGGACTTCGACTTCTACGGGCGCACGCTGTCCGGGCAGCCGCAGAACAAGGAGCGGTGGAAGCGCGGGGTCTCGGTCGTCGAGGAGGCGATCGGTGAGGCGGTCGGCCGGCTCTATGCCGCTAGGTGGTTCCCGCCGGAGGCGAAGGAGCGGATGCAGGATCTGGTCGCCAACCTCGTCGAGGCGTTCCGGCGCTCCTTCGCCTCGCTCGACTGGATGAGCCCGCCGACACGTGCGGAGGCGATCGCGAAGCTCGACCTGTTCACGCCGAAGATCGGCTACCCGGACCAGTGGCGCGACTACTCGCCGGTCGAGATCGTGCCCGGTGACCTGGTCGGGAACGTCTGCCGCGCAACGGCCTTCGAGGTGGACCGCAACCTGGCCAAGCTGGGCGGGCCGATCGACCGCGGCGAGTGGTTCATGCTGCCGCAGACGGTCAACGCCTACTACATGCCCTCGATGAACGAGATCGTCTTCCCCGCGGCCATCCTGCAGCCGCCCTTCTTCGACCTCGGGGCCGACGACGCGGTCAACTACGGCGGGATCGGCGCCGTCATCGGGCACGAGCTCGGGCACGGCTTCGACGACCAGGGCTCGCGCTACGACGGCACCGGCGCGTTGCGCGACTGGTGGACCGAGGACGACCGGACGCGCTTCGACGCGCTGGCCCAGCGGCTCATCGGCCAGTTCGACACGTACGTGCCGCACGGTCTGGACGACTCGCACCATGTCAACGGGGCCCTGACGGTCGGCGAGAACATCGGCGACCTCGGCGGGCTGCAGATCGGGTATGCCGCCTACCGGATCGCGACGGAGCAGACCGGGATGCCCGAGGTCGACGGCTTCACCGGCCCGCAGCGGTTCTTCATCGGCTGGGCCCAGGTGTGGAAGGGCAAGGCCCGTCCCGAAGAGGCGGTCCGGCTGCTCGCCATCGACCCGCACGCGCCGCAGGAGTTCCGCGGCAACGCCGTGCGCAACGTGGCCCAGTTCCACGAGGCGTTCGGGGTGCGGCCCGGCGACGAGCTGTGGCTGCCGGAGCAGGATCGGGTCGGCATCTTCTGAGGCCGGGCCGGCGCGCTGGAGGCGCTCGGCGGCATACCGTGGAGATGTGGGGAGTTCTCCGCCCGAAGGAGCGAGCGATGGACGATGTCACGACGGTCCGGGCCTGGTTGCTCGACGGCGACCCGGCGATCCGGTGGCAGGTGCTGCGCGACCTGACCGACGTGCCCGCCGAGGAGGTCGCCGTGGAACGTGCCCTGGTGGCCCGGACCGGCTGGGGCCGGCGGCTGCTCGAGCTGCAGGTCGACGGGCAGTGGTCCGGCGGGGCGTGCTTCCCGAGCCGCGACTGGCAGCCGACGAAGTCGGTCGTGGGCGACCCGGGAGCGCAGCCCTGGACGGCTACCCTGCCGACCCTCCGGCTGCTGCGTGAGATGGGTGTCGACCCGGCGGATCCCGCCGTCCGCGCCGCGCTCGAGGGAGTACGGGAGCGCTGCAGGTGGGAGTATGCCGGGGAGCCGTTCTTCCGGGGCGAGGTCGAGCCGTGCATCAACGGCGGGGCCGTGGCGATCGGTGCCTACTTCGGGCAGGACGTCGACGGCATCGTGTCTCGCCTGCTCGATGAGCAGCTCGACGACGGCGGCTGGAACTGCGAGGCCGAGAACGGCTCGACCCGATCCTCGTTCCACTCGACCGTCTGCGTGCTGGACGGGTTGCTGGAGTACGAGCGCGGCGGCGGGACGCACCCGGTCGGGCCGGCGCGGCGGCGGGCAGAGGGGTACCTGCTGGCGCGGGCCCTCCTCCGCCGGGCGAGCACGGGCGAGGTCGTCGACCCCGACTGGTTGTCGTTCTCGTTCCCGGCGCACTGGTACTACGACGTGCTGCGCGGGCTCGACTACTTCCGGTCCGTCGGCGGCACGCCCGACCCGCGTCTGGACGAGGCCGTCGAGCAGGTTCGCGGCAAGCGGCAACCGGATGGCCGGTGGCTGCTCGAGAACACCCACCCCGGGCTGATGCACTTCGAGCTCGAGGAGGGCGACGGCAGACCGAGCCGGTGGAACACGCTGCGCGCGCTGCGGGTCCTGCGCTGGTACGAGCGGGCCTGACCGGTCGGGAACGCTGCGGGCGGGACAGACCACACTGTAGCCATGGCTTCCTATCACCCGCGGGTCACCTTCGTGACGACCAACACCGGGGAGCGTCGGGCAGCGCTGCTGGCCGGGCCTCAGGCGGCGTCCGCCGCGTGGTTCTCGATGCAGCCCTTCGGGGTGGGAGCGACGTCAGGCGCTTCGTGCCCTCTGAGCGCGCTGTCGCTCAGGGGTCAGGTCACGTCGGGCATCATCCGCCGTCACCCCGGTCAGTCGGACTGTCCGAGGACCGACTTCTGACTCGGCAGCTCGTCCTGACGGACGATCCCGACCGGGCAGGTCATGCCGTTCGGCCCGTGGTTGCAGTAGCCCATCGGGTTCTTGTGCAGGTAGCCCTGGTGGAGGTCCTCGGCGACGTAGAACGGGCCTGCGTCCTGCGCCGAGCGGATCTCGGTCGTGATCTCGCCGTGGCCGTGCTCGTGCAGCACCTGCTGGAACGCCTCCCGGGTCGCGGCTGCTGCTCGCTCCTGATCGGGGGTCGTCCAGTAGATGGCCGAGCGGTAGCCGGTCCCCACGTCGTTGCCCTGCCGGTTGGCGGTCGTCGGGTCGTGGTTCTCCCAGAACTGCTTGAGCAGCAGCTCGGGGCTGGTCTGCTGCGGGTCGTAGACGACCCGGACGGTCTCGGCGTGGCCGGTCAGGCCGGTGCAGACCTCTTCGTAGGTCGGGTTCGGCGTATGGCCGCCCATGTAGCCGGCGGCTGTCGCGATGACCCCCGGTTGGCGCCAGAAGATGCGTTCGGTGCCCCAGAAGCAGCCCATCGCGACATACATCACCTCGGAGCCGTCGGGCCAGGGTCCCTCGATCGGGCTCCCGAGCACGACGTGGGTCGGTGCGATCGAGTAGAGCCGCTCGGCTCGCCCGGGGAGGGCCTGCTCGCGGGTGGGCATCGTCGTCTTCCTGCCGTATCCGAACACCCCTTCAGTGTGTCACCCGCTGCCCGACCGTCTGGCGCGCCGGCACGTCACAGCAGTTCGGTCGTTTGCCAGCGCAGACCGGGCCGGACACGTCATGCTGGGCTGAGGGGGCAAGCGCTCGTGGGGAAGGGGCGGCATCGTGGGGTGGAGTCGTGACGTG
>NZ_JAKDLO010000013.1 GCF_030452765.1 Intrasporangium sp. | reverse complement strand
ATCGAGAGTGCAGCAGTCGTCATCGAGAGTGCAGCAGTCGTCATCGAGAGTGCAGGAACCCTGATCGACTGTGCAGCAGTCGGGCTCACCGGTAGCGGCGCGCGACAGCCACGAGCTCTTCACCGTACGACCGACCGTGGGTCACGGCATGCACGGCCAGGGGATGCAGCTGGTGCAGGCCGACCAGGTCACGCCATCCGGTCGGCAACGCCGCGGCCTCGGCGTAGCTGTCGAGGACCCGGTCCAGGCCGGGCAGGCCGAAGAGCATCAGCATCGCGAGATCGGTCATCCCATGCCCACCATGGGCGGCCGGATCGATGAGACAGACCCCGTCGGGCGCGTGGACGACATTGCCAGACCACAGGTCGCCGTGGAGCCGTGCGGGCGCTCGGTCGTCATCGAACTCGCCGCCGGAGATCCGATCACACAGGTCGTCGAGCTGATCTGCGGCCCGGGTGCCGAGGTGGCCGGCCCGTTCGGCTGCGTGGACGAACGGTCGCACCCGCTGTTCGGCGTAGAACCGGCCCCACGTCGGCTCGGGCTCGTTGGCCTGTGGCTGTCGACCGATCCAGGACGGCCCGTGCCAGCCCTCGGGTGGGGTGCCGAAGGCCGCGGCACCCGCCGTATGCAGCACGGCCAGGGACTTGCCGAAGGCGTCTGCCGCTTGACGGGTGGGAGCAACAGCACGGACCTGTTCGACATCGATGAACTGCTCCCCCACCTCGTGGACACGGACGACGCGGGTGCCTCCTGCGGGCTCTGCCTCGGCGAGCCAACGCAGCCCGCACGCCTCGGCCTGGAAGAATCCGACAGGCGCGTCTCGTCGCTCCTTGCGGTACGTCATCGGTCGTCGCTGCATCGTCATCCACGGTAAGGGGAAGTGATCCTCGCGCGTCACCCTCCCCGGGCCATCCTTCCTCGTCACGGCAGAGCTGGTATCCGACGCCGCAGACAGGTCGTTTTGGCTGGGAACCCGGCCGTCGGCTACTCTTGAGCGGTTGCCCTGCGCGCATCGGCACATCCCACCGTCACCTCCACGGTTCGCCGCGCCCCTGGGCTCACGGACCAATGACCACAACGACGAGTTTCAGGAGATCACCCGTGGCTGCCAACTGCGACGTCTGCGGCAAGGGACCGAGCTTCGGTCACAACATCTCGCACTCGCACCGTCGCACCAAGCGCCGCTGGACCCCCAACATCCAGCGGGTCCGCACCAAGGTGAACGGTGTGACGCCGAAGCGCGTGAACGTATGCACGTCCTGCCTCAAGGCGGGTAAGGTCGCGCGCTGACCCTCCACACCGAGAGGGCCGGCTCCCGTCACGGGGGTCGGCCCTCTCGCGTCCCGTCGAACGGCGCCGGGCGACCCACGAGTGGGCAGCGTTCGGATGCGTGCCCTCCAGGGGGATGTGCTGCCGGCTCGACGAGACGGTTGTGCCGCTCGAGGGGGATGTGATGCCCGCCCGGCGGATCAGGGACGGAAGTGGTCCCAGCCGGTCAGCGTCTCGCTCAGCCCGCCGACGAGGACCTCGGGCCCCTCATCCGGCGCGATGCCACGAGCGACGCCGATGACCCGCCAGCCTCCGGGCACGGACCCCGGTACGAACGTCGCCAGCAAGGCGTGCTCCTCACCACCGGCCAGCACGCACTCACGGGCGGCCTGCACGCCCACGACCGGGGTGAGCCGGTCGATGTCGTCGTCGAGCGCGGTGGGGTCGAGGTCGAGGATGACGCCGCTCGCCCGGGCGATCCGCCCGGCATCCCGAAGCAGCCCGTCCGACACGTCGAGCATCGCAGTCGCCCCAGCCGCCACAGCCGCCAGTCCCTGATCCAGCGGTGGACGCGGCCGACGGTGCACCGCGACGGCCTCGGGATCGGCTTCGGGCCGACCTTCCTGAAGCAGGCGCAGCCCTGCATCACTCAGGCCGAGCGAACCGGCCACAGCGACGTGGTTGCCGGGGCGCGCCCCGGACCGGAGCACCGGCTCGCCGACGAGCACGCCCAACGCGGTGACGGACACCATGACGACCCCGGGCGGGGCCGAGGACAGGTCACCGCCGAGCACCGCCACGTCCGCCCGTGAGCACGCCCCCGCGACTCCCTTCGCCAGGTCGGTGACCCACTCGATCGACACCGCGGGGTCGATGACCAGGGTCAGCAGGACGCCGGTGGGACGGCCGCCCATCGCGGCTATGTCGGCGAGGTTCTGCGCGATGACCTTGTGGCCCACGTCGGCACCGGACGACCACTCGTCGAGCCAGTCCCGACCGAGAACCATCGAGTCCGTGGTCGCGATCGTCCGGTCGGAGGTGTGCAGTACTGCGGCGTCGTCCCCGGGCGGAACGACGAGCCATGCGGGCCGGTCGTAGAGCGGGAGGATCCGAGCGAGGATCTGCTCCTCGTCGAGGTGGGTCAGGGCGGTGCCCTCCGTCAGGAGCGGTCCGGAGCGTCTCTGCACGGGTCCACCATGTCACCCCGTCCCGCCCCGATGTCGCCCCCCGCTCACCGCGACGCGGAGCGCCTCGGCGGGGTACGGTCAGTGCACGGCGGGCTTGCCAGCATCCGGCCGTCCCTGATCGCCATTGATGAAGAAGAGGTGCCCCGTGGTTCAGGCCTACATCTTGATCCAGACCGAGGTCGGCCGCGCCGCGACCGTCGCCGAGGAGATGCGCGGCATCTCGGGGGTGGCGCTCGCCGAGGACGTGACCGGCCCGTATGACGTCATCGCCCGGGTCGAGGCGCCGAACGTCGACGACCTGGGGCGACTCGTCATCGCCCGTCTCCAGGACGTCCAGGGCATCACCCGGACCCTGACCTGCACAGTGGTCAACGTCTGACCACCGCTTCAACCCGTAGTCGAGGCACGGCGGCGGCAGTCTGCGCTGTCGTCGTGCTCTACGTCCTGTCGGGGTGTTCCAGAGCTGTCGATGTCTCGCCCGCGCCTTTCGCGGACAGCCCGGCCTGCCGGTCCGTTCCATGGCCCGGCAAGGTCAGCGGTGTGCCTCGGGTCGACACGTCGTCGAGCTCTCCGTCGGTCGCGGCCTGGGGCGATCCGGCGATCATCGCCCGCTGCGGGCTGGCGCCCCTCGCCCCGACGACCCTCTCGTGCGTCACGGTCGACGGGGTCGACTGGGTCGTCCGCTCGTTGAGCGACGGCTCCGCCGCGACGACCTACGGGACCGACCCAGCCATCGAGGTCCTCGTCCCGCAACGCTACGGGCCCGCCCCGCTGCAGCTGCCGGTCTTCACCGTCGCCGCCCGCGCGCTGCCGTCGAACGGGCGCCAGTGCACCTGACGACCGAGCTGGGCAGCGGCTGCCGGCCCGCCGCCAACCGGCCCGCGGAGCTCGAGGGCTCACCGCAGGCCGGTGCGCCGCTCGAGCGCAAGCGAGATGAGCTCGTCGATGAGCTCTGCATAACCGAGGCCCGAGGCCGCCCACATCCGCGGATACATCGAGTGCGGCGTGAAGCCGGGCATCGTGTTGATCTCGTTGACGAGAACGCGGCCATCCTGGGTCCAGAAGCAGTCGACCCGCGCGAGACCTTCACAGCCGAGGGCTTCGAACGCGGCCCCGGCCACCCGACGCACCTCGTCGGCCACGGTCTGCGGCACGTCGGCCGGACAGGTCAGGGCGACGTCAGCCTCTGCGAGGTACTTCGCCTCGAAGTCGTAGAAGGCGCGGCCACCGCGCACCGCGATCTCACCCACCTCGGAGGTGCGCGGCCCATCGGTGCCGTGTCCCTGCAGGACCGCGCACTCGATCTCGCGGCCCACGATCCCGGATTCGACGAGGACCTTCGGGTCGTGCTCTCGGGCGACCTCGATCGCCGCCTCGAGGTCGGATGGATCCGCGACCCTCGAGATGCCCATGCTCGACCCGGCGCGGGCAGGTTTGACGAAGACGGGGTAGCGCAGGCTGTTACAGGCGTCCATCGCGGCGGCGCGATCGGCGCGCCAAGCGCGGTCGGTGATGACCGCGTAGGGGCCGATGGGCAGCGCATGGCCCGCGAAGAGCACCTTCATGTAGTGCTTGTCCATGCCCGCGGCCGAGGCGAACACCCCGGAACCGACGTAGCGCACGTCGGTCAGCTCGAAGTAGCCCTGGATCGTGCCGTCCTCACCGAACGGCCCGTGCAGCAGGGGGAAGACGACGTCGATGTCGCAGAGCTCGTGCGGCACCTCGCCGGGCTCGATCACGCGCAGCGCGTGGTCCCCGGCCCCGAGCGGGAGCATGACCTGCTCCTTGCCGGCCTCGACCGCCGGCGTGTGGCCTGCCGTGAGCTCGAGGCGATGCGGCTCGTCCGCGACCAGCACCCACTCCCCGGTGCGGGCGATCCCTATCGGGACGATGTCGTAGCGGTCACGGTCGATGGCGCGCAGCACCCCGGCGGCCGTCGCGCACGAGACGGCGTGCTCGGACGAGCGCCCCCCGAAGACGATCGCGACACGCGGACGGGAGGGCGGCGTGGGCTGGTCCGTGGTCATCAGACGAGACTCTATCCCGGCCTCCGCACGGCGGCCCTAGCCTGACGGCATGAAGGACACCTCCCGCTCTGACGACGAGGCAGCCACTCGGATCGAGACGCTCGTGGTGGCCGCCGGGCGCCCACCACGTGAGGCCGGTGCGTCAGCGAATGTGCCGGTGGAGCTCACCTCGACGTATGCCGCCGACGGCCCGGTCATCTACGCGCGGGGCGGGAACCCGACCTGGTCGGCGTTCGAAGCCGCCCTCGGCGAGCTCGAGCGCGGGCACGCGCTGGTGCATCCCTCCGGGATGGCCGCGATCACCGCTGCGTTCTCGCTCGCACCCCGGGGCGGCACCGTGCTCGTCACGGACGCGACCTACTACGAGACGGGTGACGTGCTGCGCGAGCTCGAAACCACCGGGACGACCGTCGTGCGCCGTCACGCGAGCGACACGGCCGGGTTCCTGGAGGCGCTGCCGGGCGCCGACCTCCTCTGGCTCGAGTCGCCCACGAACCCGCTCATGGATGTCGTGGACCTCGCGCCGATCCTGGCCCGCGCGCGCGAGCTCGGCGTGATCAGCGTCGTCGACAACACGGTGCCCACCCCGCTGCTGTGTCGTCCTCTCGAACTGGGCGCGGACGTGGTGGTCCACTCCGTGACGAAGTACCTCTCGGGGCACTCCGACGTCATCCTCGGCGCAACCGTGGTCCCCGACACCGCACGGGGACACGACCTCGGTGCTCGGCTGCATCGCTACCGGACGCTGCACGGCGCGATCGCCGGGCCGATGGAGGTCTTCCTGGCGCTGCGTGGGCTGCGCACGCTTGCCGTTCGGTTCGAGCGAGCCTGTGCCTCGACAGCCGAGCTCACGGCTCGGCTCGAGGGCCACCCAGCCGTCGCCCGGGTGCGCTACCCGGGGTTCGGGGCGATGCTCTCGATCGAGGTCGCGGGCGACGCCGCCGCGGCCGAACGGGTCTGTGCAGCAACCCGGATCTGGCTTCATGCGACGAGCCTCGGTGCGGTCGAGTCGCAGCTGGAGCGACGTCGCCGACACCCCTCGGAGCCGGAGACGGTGCCGGAGAACCTGGTTCGCCTCTCGGTCGGGATCGAGCACGTCGAGGACCTCTGGGCCGACCTCGACCGGGCCCTGATGGCCGCCTTGGGCTGACTCCCCGTCCGGGAGAGATCAGCGGGCGTGTGGGGTGCTGTGCTTCTCGGCCTTCAGGTCGCGGGACATGAGCTTTGGCCCCACCTCGTGGGCCGGCAGCCCATCCCGCACCACGGCCACGACCTGCTCGACGATCGGCAGGTCGACGCCGCGGTCGTGCCCAAGGGCAAGGATCGACTGGCACGACTTGACCCCCTCGGCCGTCTGGCGCAGCTGCGCCGCAGCCTCGTCGACGGACATGCCGCGGCCGAGATGGACCCCGAAGCTGTGGTTGCGCGACAGCGGCGACATGCAGGTCGCGATGAGGTCGCCGACCCCGGCGAGCCCGAGGAACGTCTGCGGGTCGGCTCCGAGCGACATGCCCAGCCGGGTGGTCTCGGCCAGGCCTCTGGTGATGATCGTCGCCTTCGTGTTGTCACCGAAGCCGAGCCCCTCGGCCATCCCCACCGCCAGCGCGATGACGTTCTTCGTCGCCCCGCAGACCTCTGCTCCGACCACGTCGGGGTCTGTGTAGGGGCGGAAGTACGGCGTCGCCACGGCGGCGGCGACCCGCTCTGCAGCGCCCATGTCGCTGCAGGCGACGACGCTCGCAGCCGGTTGGTGCAGAGCGATCTCGGTGGCGAGGTTGGGGCCTGTGACGACGACGATGCGCTCCTGCTCGACCCGGCCTGCCTCGGCGATGACCTCGCTCATCCGCATCGTCGTGCCGAGCTCGACGCCTTTCATGAGGGAGATGACCGGTGCCCCTGCCGGCACCGCCCTCCCCCACGTCTCGAGGTTGGCACGCAAGGTCTGCGACGGCACCGCGAGCACGACGATCTCGCTGCCGGCGCAGGCCTGCTCGGGGTCGACCGTCGCCTCGATCGCCTTGGACAGCTGCAGACCGGGCAGGTACTCCAGGTTGCACCCGGAGTTGATCTGGTCGGCGATCTCCTGTCGGCGCGACCACATCCGAACGGTCCCACCGGCATCGGCGAGGATCCCCGCGAAGGCGGTCCCCCAGTTGCCTGCACCCATGACTGCGACGTGAACCATCACTGGTCTCCATTCGTGTCGTCGCGGGGGGCCGGATGACCCGGGCCCGCAGGTCCTGTGGGATCACCGGTCTCTGGCACCCCGCGCCTGCGCGGGTCGTACCGCTCCCCGGCAGCATGCTCGCCGCGGATCCCCTCGAGCAGCATGGTGATTCGGGTCATGAGCCGATCAGTGGCGGTGCGGAGCGCGGCCGTGTCGATCGGCCTGTCGTAGAGATCCGACAGGTCGACCGCCGGCCCGGCAGCCATCGAGATCGTCCGACGTGGGAGGACCTTGGGCCTGCGGGCGTAGGGGGCAAGGATCTCCTGGGCACCCCACTGCGCCACGGGAATGAGAGGGCACCGCGTCTCGAGGGCCACCCGCGCCGCCCCGGTCTTGCCCCGCATCGGCCAGAGGCCCGGGTCGCGGGTGATCGTGCCCTCCGGGAAGATCCCGACCGGCTTGCCCGCGCGGATCGCCGCGACCGCGGCCTGGTAGGCACCGGCGGCCTTGAGAGAGTTGCGATAGACAGGGATCTGCCCGGAGCGGCGCAGCGCCCCCCCGACGATGGGGATCTCGAAGAGGCTGTCCTTGCCGAGGAAGTACGCCGGTCGGCCGGAGTCGTACATGAAGTGGGCGAACACGAGGGGGTCGACGTAGGAGATGTGGTTGGGCGCAACGACGAAGCCGCCGTGCGTGGGGAAGTGCTCGGTACCGCGCCAGTCCCGCTTGGTCGTTGCCATGAGCAGCGGTCGGAGGAACGTGGCGAGGGCGCGGTAGGTCATCGGCACCTTGGCACGTGCTTCGCTCACGACTTGGACCTCCTGGGTCGGGCGCCACTGGGCGCGAGTGTGAGCCTCAGTCTCTCCATTCGACGACCGGGCTGTCGAGCACGGCTGCGGTGAGTGGGAGAATTCGTGGACCATGCGGATGGCGAACCCCTCTGAACCGACGCGCTGCTGGCACATCGTCGTGCCGGTCAAGGACACCCGGGCCGGCAAGTCCCGACTCGCTCTGCCCGGGGCCGTGCGGAGCCGTGTCAGTCGGGCCATCGCTGACGACACCCTCTCGGCAGTCGTGGCAACTGTGGGGGTGGATCGGACCTGGCTCGTGACATCCGACCCCGGTCTGTCACGTGACTGGGCGGGCGCCGGAGTCCATGTCGTGCCCGATCCCGGCGGAGGCTTGAACCATGCCATCCGCGCGGGTCTGGGCAGCCTGCCCGATGGATGGGCCTGCGCCGTCCTGCTCGGTGACCTGCCCTGCCTGACCCCGGGTGATCTCGGAGCGGCGCTCGAGGCCGGTGAGCGTGTGCCCGAGTGGTTCGTCCCGGACCAGGAGGGGTCGGGCACGGTCCTGCGCGGTGGCAAAGCCATCGTCCCGCAGTTCGGTCCCGACAGCGCCGCCGCGCATGCCGGCGCCGGCGCCGCGCGCCTCGACCTGGATCTCCCACGCCTGCGGCGTGACGTCGACGACCCGGTCTCCCTCGCGGCAGCGGTGCGGCTCGGGCTCGGGCCGGCCACGTGCGCGGCCCTCGGCCTCGTGCACACCGACGTGCACGCCGACCCCGGCGGGAACCGGACCGGGGCGTGAGACAAGGCCGACCGGACTAGGTTGGAGTCCGTGCAGGCAACCGTCCACAGTTTCGATCCGGACAGGCTCTCGGGGAGCGTCCTTCGCGACGACGGTGTCGAACTGCCCTTCGATGCTGCGGCGTTCGCCACGAGCGGGCTGCGACACCTCCGTGTCGGACAGCGCCTCACGGTCGAGATCACCGACGAACGAGTGACGGCGTTGCGGATCCTCGGCGTGGGACCCGGGCAAGCGATCCGGTGACACTGGTGTGAGGGCCGACCGGCCGGTCGGCGCTCACATCGGCGTCGGCTCAGCGGGCCGCGGACTTGCCCGCCGTCGACTTCTTGGCGGACTTCTTGGCCGTCGACCTGCTCGCCGCCGTCTGCTTCGGCGGCGCCGCAGCCTTCCTCGTTGCCGCCTTGGTCGTGCGTGGGGCTGCCTTGACCGCGGGAGCGGCCTTGGTGGTGGACGCCTTCGCCGCACCCCGAGCCGACGTGGTCTTCCGCGCGGAAGCCTTCTTGCCTGCTGTCGTCTTGGTGAGCGCAGCAGGCGCGGCCGACGTCGAGGCGGAGGCCCGCGAAGCCGCGGGGATACCTTTGGCGAGCTTCTTCCTGCCAGCCACGACCTCCTTGAAGTTCGTGCCCGCGCGGAACTTCGGGACACGAGTCTTCTTGATCTTGACCGTCTCTCCGGTCTTGGGGTTGCGGCCGGTCCGCGCGCCCCGGTCGGCGCGCTCGAAGGTGCCGAAGCCGGTGATGCCGACCTTGCCGCCCTTGGCCACCTCGCGGATCACGATGTCGAGGAAGCTCTCGAGCGCATCGGAGGCGACCTTCTTGCTTCCGAGCTTTACTTCTAGGGCGTCGATCAGTTCTGCCTTGTTCACGTCTTCCCCTCCAGAGGAATGTCGGTGTCGGGCGAGCCGACGAATGGGCCCGGAAGGATCCGGCTTCCTCCGACCGTAAAGGCACGCAAGACCAAGGTCCACCACCCTGAACCGTGTTTTTCGTTGTGTCGCAACGAGTTTGCCGGGCGAGCCATGGCTTGGCAAAGGTCCGGATGCTGGGTCAGGTCAACCTCGAGAGTGACCGCCAGAGTCGAATCCGCCTGATGGACAAGGGCGCTCGGTTGCCTGAGCTGGTGGCGGAGCAGTTCTCGGGTCAGCCGAGGAAAGTGACTGGCTTGAAGGAGGGGCGTCCGCGCTCGAAGTGCGCCACGTCGCTCTCGTGGCGCAGTGTCAGCCCGATGTCGTCGAGGCCCTCGAGCAGCCGCCAGCGGGTGTAGTCGTCGATCTCGAAGGGCGCGACGATGTCGCCCGCCGTCACGGTCCGCGCGACAAGGTCGACGGTGATCTGTGCTCCGGGGTGGTTCTCGAGGTACTTCCAGAGCAGCTCGACGTTGTCCTGCGAGACGACTGCGGCGACCAGACCACCCTTGCCGCTGTTGCCACGGAAGATATCGGCGAACCGGGAGCTGATGACGACGCGGAAGCCATAGTCCATCAGCGCCCAGACGGCGTGCTCGCGGCTCGACCCCGTGCCGAAGTCAGGGCCGGCCACGAGAACCGACCCGGCGGCATACACCGGGTTGTTGAGGACGAAGGAGGGATCCGCACGCCACGCGGCGAACAGGCCGTCCTCGAAGCCGGTGCGCGTGACGCGCTTGAGATAGACGGCCGGGATGATCTGGTCGGTATCGACGTTGCCGCGACGCAGCGGCACACCCACGCCGGTGTGAGTCTCGAACTTGTCCATCGCTCAGGCCTCCTGGAGTGCGTCGGCGTTCAGATCGGCTGGGCTCGACAGGGTGCCGCGCAGAGCCGTCGCCGCGGCCACGATCGGGCTGACCAGGTGCGTGCGTCCACCCTTGCCCTGGCGTCCCTCGAAGTTGCGGTTGGACGTCGAGGCGCAGCGTTCCCCGGGCGAGAGGATGTCCGGGTTCATCCCGAGGCACATCGAGCACCCGGGCAGGCGCCACTCGGCGCCCGCGTCGGTGAAGACCCGGTCAAGGCCCTCGGTCTCCGCCTGTCGGCGCACCTTAGCCGATCCGGGGACGACGAGCATGCGGATGCCCGGCGCGATCCGGCGGCCCTTGACGACCGCCGCCGCGGCACGCAGGTCCTCGATCCGCCCGTTGGTACAGGACCCGAGGAAGACCGTGTCGACCTTGATGTCACGCAGCCTCGTGCCCGGCTCGAGGCCCATGTAGGCCAAGGCGTTCGCTGCGGAGAGCCGGTCGCTCTCGTCGGCGAAGGACTCGGGGTCGGGCACCGACTCCCCGAGCGGCAGGCCCTGTCCCGGGTTGGTGCCCCAGGTGACGAAGGGTGTCAGAGCGGAGGCGTCGATGTCGACCTCCGCGTCGAAGACGGCGTCGTCGTCGGTGCGCAGCGAGCGCCAGTAGGCTACGGCGGCGTCCCAGTCGGCGCCCTTCGGCGCGTGGGGCCGCCCCTCGAGGTAGGCGAAGGTCGTCTCGTCGGGGGCGATCATGCCGGCCCGGGCGCCGGCCTCGATCGACATGTTGCAGATCGTCATCCTGGCCTCCATCGAGAGGGCCTCGATGGCGTCGCCGCGGTACTCCAGGACATAGCCTTGGCCGCCGCCGGTGCCGATCCGGGCGATGACGGCGAGGATGACGTCCTTGGCCGTGACGCCCTCGGCGAGCTGTCCCCGGACGTTGATCGCCATCGTCCGGAACGGTCTGAGCGGCAGCGCCTGGGTCGCGAGGACGTGTTCGACCTCGGAGGTGCCGATGCCGAATGCGAGCGCCCCGAAGGCACCGTGGGTCGAGGTGTGGCTGTCACCGCAGACGACGGTCATGCCGGGCTGGGTCAGGCCGAGCTGAGGGCCGACGACGTGGACGATGCCCTGCTCGATGTCACCCATCGGGTAGAGGCGGACGCCGAACTGCTCGCAGTTGCGCCGGAGCGTCTCGACCTGGACTTTCGAGACGGGGTCCGTGATCGGGCCGGGGGTGGTCGGGACGTTGTGGTCCTCGGTGGCGAGGGTCAGGTCGGTCCGGCGCACGGGCCGACCGGCGAGCCGCAGCCCCTCGAAGGCCTGCGGGCTGGTCACCTCGTGGATGAGATGCAGGTCGATGTAGAGCAGATCCGGCTCGCCCTCGGCGCGCCGGACGACGTGCGCATCCCAGACCTTCTCGGCCAGTGTTCCTGACATGGTTGCCCTCCGCTGCAGCACCTGGACGGATGGCGACACCCAGCCGCAGGGCCCCCACGGCCGCGTCGCCTGTCAGTCAAGCGTCGTCCTTTTCGGCGTGGCGCGAATTGACGTCTCAGTGCCTGAGACGTCAATATCATGTCATGGACAAGTCTAGTGGAGTCGGGGTTCTCGACAAGGCCGCGACCGTCCTCGGTGCCCTCGAAGCGGGTCCCGCGACCCTCGCCCAGCTCGTCGGTGCGACAGGCCTGGCACGGCCGACAGCTCACCGCCTCGCGGTTGCGCTGGAGCACCACCGTCTGGTCGCCCGTGACATGCAGGGCCGTTTCGTCCTCGGCCCGCGCCTTGCCGAGCTCGCCTCGGCCGCAGGCGAGGACCGGCTCCTCGCTGCAGCGGGTCCGGTGCTCGGGGCGCTGCGTGACCACACGAACGAGAGCGCCCAGCTCTTCCGGCGCCAGGGCGACCAGCGCATCTGTGTCGCCGCAGCCGAGCGACCCGTCGGCCTGCGTGACTCGATCCCCGTCGGCGCCACCCTGTCGATGCTTGCCGGGTCCGCCGCCCAGGTGCTGCTCGCGTGGGAGGAGCCCGACCGCCTGCACCGAGGCCTGCACGGCGCGGCGTACACCGCGACCACCCTGTCCGGCGTCCGCCGGCGCGGCTGGGCCCAGAGCGTCGCCGAGCGGGAGCCCGGTGTGGCCTCGGTATCGGCGCCGGTTCGCAGCCCGTCCGGGCGCGTCGTCGCGGCCGTGTCGATCTCCGGGCCGATCGAGCGGCTGTCCCGCCAGCCCGGACGCCTGCACGCGGCAACGGTCGTGGCCGGCGCCAACAAGCTCACCGAGGTGCTGCGTCGAGCCCACGCCCAACACCAACAGCAACAGCAACAACAGGAGGCCTGAGCCCGGTAGCGTCTGCCGGCAATGACAACGGATCGGTCACGTTCTGACCTGTTGGCCGCACCGTGCCAACCTTGCGGCGGCTCGTGACGTCACCCTATGTGTCAGCCCCGTACGTCGTGGAGGAACCACCATGCGAGTTGCACGCGAGCGCCGCCTCGGCGCCCGAACCATCGGCCTGGTCGGCTTCGGCGTGGCCCTGACCCTGACCATGACAGGCTGCAGCACGGCAACCCCACGAGCAGGCTCCACCCCGGTCGGCGCATCCCCTGCGACGAGCACGGCGCCGGCGACGAGCGCCGCGCCTTCATCCCCCGCCCCGTCGACCACGAGCGCCACCCCGACCACCCGGGCGACCTCGCGGCCCGCCAAGGCGACAAGACCCGCGGCGACGCGGGGGCCGAGCGCGACCCCGAAGCCCACGCCGAGCGCGACCCCGCAACCGGCACCCGTCGTGCTGCTCCGTCCCGGCACGTCCTCACCGAAGGTCCGCGAGCTGCAGGCGCGCCTGCGGCAGCTGCGCTGGCTGCACGGCGACGTGACCAGCTACTACGGCACGAACACGACGAGTGCCGTGCTGGGTTTCCAGGCCAAGCGCGGGTTCGTTGCGACGGGCACACTCGACGAGCGGACCTGGAACCGCATCGTCTCGATGAGCCGGCCACCAAGCCGTGACGAGCTGAACAACATCTTCCCCAAGCCCGTCGCGCCGAAGCCCGGCAAGCTCAGCTGGGATGTCGACCAGCGCTGCCTCACGGGTCGAGCGATCTGCATCAGCAAGTCGACCCGGATGCTCACGTGGGTCGTCGACGGGGTTCCGCGGTACCAGTTCGACGTCCGCTTCGGCAGCGAGGCTCTCCCGACGCGGGAGGGCACCTTCGCCATCACGTGGAAGAAGAAGGACGTCATCTCGAACCTCTACCACACCCCCATGCCGTACTCGATGTTCTTCAGCGGCGGCCAGGCGATCCACTACTCGTCCAACTTCGCCCGCCTCGGCTACAACGGTTCGTCCCATGGGTGCGTCAACGTGCGCGACTGGAACGGGATCGTGCGGCTCTACGACGAGGCCCCGGTCAGCACCAAGGTCGTCGTCCACTGGTGAGCACCCGCCGTCTACGCTGACGAGGAGAAGTCCACGGCGGAGGAGACAACGGTGCTGAGGATCGGGTGGAAGGCGTCGGCGGAGCAGTTCGGGCCGCGGGAGCTGGTCGAGTATGCCGTCCAGGCCGAGTCGCTCGGGTTGGACTCGGTGTTCATCTCGGACCATTTCCAGCCGTGGCGGCACCGACGCGGGCACGCGCCGTTCGCGATGTCGTGGCTGGCGGCCGCGGGTGAGCGCACCGAGCGGGTCGTGCTCGGCACGTCGGTGATGACCCCGACCTTCCGGTACAACCCGGCGGTGGTGGCGCAGGCGTTCGGCACGCTGGGCGCGCTGCATCCCGGGCGGATCGTGCTGGGCATCGGCACCGGCGAGGCGCTCAACGAGGTCGCCGTCGGCGCGGCCGGCAACCCGTGGCCCCAGTTCAAGGAGCGCTTCGCCCGGCTCCGCGAGGCGGTCCGGCTGATCCGGGGGTTGTGGACCCAGGAGCGGGTCTCGTTCGAGGGGGACTTCTACCGCACCCACGACGCGACCGTCTACGACCGCCCCGCGGAGCCGGTGCCGATCTACGTCGCGGCCGGCGGGCCGGTCGTGGCGCGGTATGCGGGCCGGTCCGGGGACGGGTTCATCTGCACCTCGGGCAAGGGCCGGGATCTCTACGAGGACCGGCTGTTGCCGGCGCTCGACGAGGGGCTGGCCACGTCCGGGCGCACCCGCGAGGACATCGACAAGATGATCGAGATCAAGCTGTCCTACGACCGAGACCACGAGGCGGCGGTGCGCAACTGCCGGTTCTGGGCGCCGCTGTCGCTCACCGCGGAGCAGAAGCACGGCGTGCACGACCCGGTCGAGATGGAGCGGCTCGCGGACGGGCTGACCGACGAGCAGGTCGCCAAGCGGTGGATCGTGGCCAGCGAGCCGGACGAGGCACTCGAGCAGATCAAGCAGTACCTCGACTGGGGTTTCGACCACCTGGTCATCCACGCCCCCGGCGATGACCAAGCCAGGTTCCTCACCCAGTTCTGTACCGACGTGCTCCCCCGCCTGCGCAAGCTCGGCTGAGCCACCTATGGCCATCCCGACGGCATACGGTCGCCGACGGGCAGGATACGGCGAAGGCCCGGATCCCTTGGGGTTCCGGGCCTTCGTGCATGGTAGCCCCGACGGGATTCGAACCCGCGCTACCGCCTTGAGAGGGCGGCGTGCTAGGCCGCTACACAACGGGGCCAGTCGCGTCACCGAGCAAACTCGGCGCGAGAAGAAAACCCTAGCGTGAACTTCGGTTTTCTCCCAATCGGCCCACCACCGCAGACCGTGGCTGGGGTACCAGGACTCGAACCTAGAATGGCTGAACCAGAATCAGCTGTGTTGCCAATTACACCATACCCCAAGGGGTTTCACGTCCGCACGAGCCGAGGCGTGCTGCGGGGCGAACCGAAGACGAATACTACCGGTCCGCCCGTCCCCGCCCAAATCGACGCGGTGGCTCGTCCGGGTCAGCACTCAGGCCATGGCGGTGAGGACGGCAGTGACCGTGTCAAGGGTGTGGATGGCGGCATGGCCGGTGCCTCCCGAACCTCCACGATCGAGCCAGATCCCCCGCAGCCCCGCCGCGACGGCCCCCAGCACGTCCCACTCGAGGCTGTCGCCGATGCTGACGGTCCGGGCCGGCTCGGCGGCGACGAGACGGCACGCCTCCAGGTAGACGCGCCGGTCGGGCTTGCCGATGCCGAACGTGTCGGTCGTCACGACCAGCCCGTCGAACCGCGCGTCGAGACCCAGCGCCTCGAGCTTGATCGCGGTGTCGACACGGTTCGAGTTGGTCAGCAGCGCGACGGGAGTGCCGAGCCTGTCCGCGGCAGCGAGCAGGGCAGGCACGTCGCCGAAGAGCCGTTGGACGCCCCGGAACGCGGGGAGGTAGGCCGCGAGGTAGCGCTCGCCTGCGTCGTGCGCCAGGTCGAGCCGGAACGCATCGGCGACGTCGCGCAGGCGGGCCAGCCGCATCTGTTCCACGGAGATCTCACCGGCGGTGTAACGGCGGAACCAGCCGCCGGGGTCGTCGTAGTATCGCTGCGCCATCTGCCGGTGCGGGCGACCCGGGCCGGGCCACAGGGCTCGTGCGGCAACCGTGCCCGCCCGCGTCATCGCGGTGCGGGTGTCGAGGATCGTGTCGTCGACGTCGAGAACGAGCGCCCGCATGCCGCGCAGCTCGTTCGCGGGGGGCTGCTCACTCACGCTCGTCCCTCCAGCCCGAACAAGGCAAGCGCACGTGGCCCGGGACCCATCACGTCGACGGAGTCGTCACAGTGAGTCGCGCAGCATGCGGAGCCGGTTCAGGGTAGAGGTCTTGCCGAGGATCTGCATCGACTCGAACAGCGGCGGCGACACGCGGGCCCCGGATATGGCGGTGCGCAGCGGCCCGAAGGCGACACGGGGCTTCATACCGAGGCCCGAGACGAGCGCCCCGCGCAGCGCCGCCTCGATGGCCGCTGCGTTCCACCCGCTGTCCATGCCGAGCAGGCCCTTGTCGTGATCGTCGATGTCGCCGAGCACCCGGATCGCCTCGTCGAGTACCCGGGGCGTGTCGTCGCGCAGCTGCGCTCGGGCGTCCGGCTGGATCTCGAGCTGGTCGTCGGCGACGAAGAACGGCCCCACCAGCGCGGGCGCCTCGGTCAGCAGCGCCATGCGGGTCTGGATGAGCGCAGTGACGGCCTCGAGCCGGCCGAGCTCGCCCAGCGAGGGGTTGCCCGAGAGCACCCCGGCCTCCTCGAGGTAGGGCAGCAGCCGCGAGGCTAGCTCACCGGCGTCCAGCGACCGGATGCAGACCCCGTTGAGCCACTCGAGCTTCTTGAGGTCGAAGATCGGGCCGACGGGGTTGACCTTGCCCCAGTCGAAGCTCTTGGAGAACTCGTCGAAGGTGAAGACCTCGACGTCGTGCCCATCGGCATCCTGCTGAGGCGGGTAGGCCAGCAGGGCAAGGAAGTTCACCAGCGCCTCGGGCACATAGCCCTGCTCACGGAACCACGTCAGCCGGGCCGCAGGGTTCTTGCGCTTGGAGATCTTGGACTTGTCCGGGTTGCGCAGCAGCGGCATGTGCGCCCATTCCGGCGGCTTCAGGCCCAGCCACCGGTAGAGCAGGATGTGCTTCGGTGTCGAGCTGATCCACTCCTCGCCGCGCACGACATGGGTGATCCCCATCTCGTGGTCGTCGACGACGACGGCGAGGTGATAGGTCGGGAAGCCGTCTGCCTTGAGGATCACCTGGTCATCGGGTCGCGGAGCCGAGACCTTGCCGCGGATCACGTCGTCGAAGCTCAGCTCCACGTCGTCGGGGACGAGCATCCGCACGACCGGCGTCTCGGTGAACCCGGGCAGCGCGGCCCGCTCCTCGCGGGTCTTGCCGTGGCAGAGCCGGTCGTAGCCGGTCGGCTGCTTGGTCTTCTCCTGGACCATCCGCATCTTGGCGAGCCGTTCCTTGGAGCACCAGCAGTAGTACGCGTGGCCAGACTCGATGAGCCGCTCGACGTAGGGGCGATACGTCTCGAGCCGCTCCGACTGCCGGTAGGGCGCGAACGGGCCACCCACATCCGGGCCCTCGTCCCACCACAGGCCGAGCCAGCCGAGCGTGTCGTAGAGCTGCTGCTCCGAGTCCTCTCGGAAGCGCGCCCGGTCGGTGTCCTCGATCCGGAGCACGAACTGGCCGCCCTGCTGCCGGGTGAAGGCGAGGTTGAACAGCGACATGTAGGCCGTGCCGACGTGCGGGTCGCCGGTCGGGGATGGCGCGACGCGGGTGCGCACCGGCCCGGATCCGTCGGAGGTGCTGCGTCGCGGCCCGGGTGCCGGTCGCACCTCTACCTGGCTGTCGTCGAGAACGTCGCTGTCGTCGAGAACGTCGCTGTCGTCGCTCGGCGGCATACGGTCATCAGTCGAGTCGCTCACAGCAGGTCAGCCTAGTGCTCACCGTCGCACGAACGTGTTGGTCAGGGTGCCGATGCCCTCGATCTCGACTGTGACCTGTTGACCCGCCTCGACGAGCCCCACACCCGCCGGCGTGCCGGTGAGGATGACGTCGCCGGGAAGCAGCGTGAACGCCGCGGACATGTGCTCGATGAGCGAGGCGATCCCGTGGACCATGTCGGACGTCCGCCCGGCCTGACGCACCTGCCCGTCGAGCGTCGTGCGGATCGACAGGTCGGCCGGGTCGAGCTCGGTCTCGACCCACGGCCCGAGCGGGCAGCTCGTGTCGAAGCCCTTCGCCCGCGCCCACTGCCCGTCGCGGCGCTGCCAGTCGCGGGCCGTCACGTCGTTGGCGATCGTGTAGCCGTAGATGCACTCTGCGGCGTGCTCGGCCGTGACGCCCTTGGTGATCGTCTTGATGACGACCGCGAGCTCGCCCTCGTAGGAGACCTCCTCGCTCCCCCGCGGCAGCACGACCGGGTCGAAGGGGCCGACGACGGCAGTGTTGGGCTTGAAGAACATGAGCGGCTCGTCGGGCACCTCGCCGCCCATCTCCTTGGCGTGGTCGGCGTAGTTCTTGCCGATCGCGACGATCTTCGACCGCGGGATGACCGGGGCGAGCAGCCGCACGTCCTCGAGCATGACGGGCTCGGCGCGCGATGGCGTCAGGCCGACGTAGAGCGGGTCGCCGGTCAGGGGCGTGATCACCTCGCCCCCCGGGTCGCCCTGGACGATGCCGTAGGCCGGGTCCTCCCCGGTCGTGTACCTCGCGATGCGCACGTGGCCAAGTGTAGAGACGCGCCCGGATGTCGCTCAGCCCCTCCCGCTCTCGGCTGCGCCGCCCACGCTGCGCTTTCATCCCGTGATGTCAGCGCGGCCAGACAATATGGACCTCGGCGGGCTGGCCCGGGCGCCCGCTCGGGCGGGTCCGGTACTCCGGCACCCCGACACAGGTCCAGAGCAGCCCGGCGACGTCCGGCCCGAGAAGCCCGGGCAGGTCGGCGTCGCGGAACGTCATACCACTCGCGGCGACGCCGAGGGCCCCGGCGGCCAGATGGAGCCGTCCTTCGACGAGCCCCGCGAGCAGCTGGACCTCGCGGTACCGGTGGTCGTCGACGCCGGCCAGCTCTATGCCGGACATGACGACGAACGACGCATCGTGAGCAAGGCCCTGCTCGAGCGCGGCGCCGTGCAGCTCCTCCCGTAGCGCCGCTTCGCTCCGGGATCGACGGGCGGGCTCGAGGTCGGGCCAGCGGTACACGCCAGGGGCGAGATTTTCGACCGCGTTGGCCCCGATCCAGTGCGGCACGTCGATGCCGCGCGTCGAGACCGCCATGGCGTCGCGCAGCAGGGCCAGAGGAACCGAGCGGTCGGCGCGCAGCCGACGGATCGAGCCCTTGCCCGCGACGACGGCGTCGATGGGCGTCACGGGTTCGGGGGTCGTCTCCAGGGCGACGACCGGCCCGCGGTCCAGCTCGGGGCCGAGCGCGGAGCGGCATCCCGCGCGTTGTGCCTGCGTGACGAGCGGGAAGACGACACCGTCCGCGTCGTGGCGACCCGGCACGGCATCACCGGTGGGGCGCAGGGCAGGGTCGCCGGGTCCGAGAGCGACGACCGCGACAGGGAACTCCGTCACCGGGTCGGCGCCGACGAGAGCGGCCACCTCGGCGTCCGGGAAGGCCGTGTGGAGCCTCGCCGGCAGACCGGCCGAGTCGGCCAGGGCGACGAGCTGCGCGAGCATCGTGCCGGCGTCCCAGTAGATGTGCCGGAACCCGCGTTCCGCGTAGCGCCAGCCGGTCCGCCACGGCACGCCTGTCACGACGACGGTCGGTGCCGTGCCGGCCGGGGGCGGGCCGACCGTGACGAGGGCGTGCGCGTCGGGGTCGTACCAGTGCACGCCCGGTGGGACGTCGGTGTCGAGGTCACCGGGTACGGCCACATAGAGCTCCAGGGGGAACCTCGCCCCGGCCGAGCCTGCGGCCCGGAAGAGCATGGTCACACCGGCCCGGTTGACCGTCGTCCGGGTGATGCCCGCCGACAGGTGCAGGAGCCTGGCGAGGCCGGCGAGGTCGGGCGGGAACGACGGGTGTGGGGCGTGCTCACCGGGCTCGGCAGTCCCCGCGAGCACAGCCAGCGCCGGCACCGTCGAGGCCGGCAGGTCCGGGGTGAGCAAGATGCGTGGCAGATCGGCGTCGTAGGCCTTGTACCACTGCGGCCGGTGCATCTCGTCGTTCGGAACGAGGCCCTGCACGATGCGCGGATCGGGGACCGGCTCGGTCCACTCCCGGTCGTGCGAGTACGAAGTGAGCCGGTGCAGCAGGTGGGTGGGCGGCTCGGTATCGGGGGGCATGCGGCCATCATCCCTGCCGTGCCCCGACCACCGACGATCCCGCCCGGGCCGGATTGTGCGAGCCCGCCTCGCCCCCCGACCGTAACCTTGACGAGTGCGCGTGATGACGGAACCGACCTGGCGCTCGGCGAGCGCCGCCCACGAGTCGAGGGTCGACGCGCTGACGGCCGGTCATCGGGCCCGGCGGGCGACGGGACGCGCCCACCCGGTCGAGGACTTCCTGTTCACGTACTACCCCTGGACCCCGGCTCAGCTGCGCCGCTGGCACCCCGGGGCCAGCCTCGCCCTCGAGACCGGCAGCGCCGCGCCCCAACAACGCTGGCGGTTCTACCGCAGGGCGGGCGACCTCGTCACGCTCGATGTCGACGCCTTCCTCGAGGCCCGCGGTGACACGGTCCGCTTCGTGCGCGACCTCGTCTCGCGTACGGCCGAACGACCCGGCCGGTTCGGCTGCTTCGGCCTGCACGAGTGGGCGATGGTCTACCGCCTCCCCCACGACGAGGTACGGCACTCCGCGTGGCCGCTGAGGCTCGGCCCCGAGGGCACCGACGACGTCGTCGAGTCACACCAGATCGCCTGCTCGCACTTCGACGCATACCGGTTCTTCACCCCGGACGCCGCCCCCCACAACACGTTGCGGCCCACGCGGGCCGGCCAGGCGGCATACGAACAGCCCGGGTGCCTGCACGCCGGGATGGACCTGTACAAGTGGGCGATGAAGCTCACCCCCGCCGTCGGCAGCGAGCTCACGATCGACTGCTTCGAGCTGGCCCGCGACATCCGCGAGCTCGACATGCGGGCCGCGCCGTACGACCTGCGCGAGCTCGGCTACGCGCCGATCCCGATCGAGACGCCGGAGGGCAAGGCCGAGTACGTGTCCGCCCAGCGCGGCTTCAGCGGGCGGGGGCAGCGGCTGCGGCAACGCCTCCTGGCGTCGGTCGACGCACTGCTGGCTCAGGTGTCATCGGTGGCGTCGTCGTCGTCGATGTAGAAGCAGAAAGGGTGCCCCGCGGGGTCCAGCATGACCCGCACCTCCTCCTGTGGCTGATGCGCGGCGAGCTGGGCGCCGAGCCCGACCGCGCGCGCCACGGCGGCGTCGAGGTCCTCGACCTGCAGGTCGAGGTGGAGCATCATCAGCGGCTGGCCCGGCACGCTGGGCCAGACCGGGCGCACGTAGTTCGGCTCCTGCTGGAAGGCGAGGTTGTAGCCGGTGGTCTCGTCGGGTGCCAAGGTCGCCCACTGCGGCGTGTCCTTGTAGAGCCGCCAGCCGAGCAGCTGTTGGTAGTAGTGGGCGAGCTCGGAGGCGTCGGGGCAGTCGAGCACGACGCCGAACCATTGCGGCGCGGTCGTGAGGGCCATCACCCCAGTGTGCCCGGTGGAGACCGGTCAGCGGATCGGGACGCCCTGCCGGATCAGGCCGTGGACGAGGCCATCGACGAGCGCGCGCCAGGATGCCTCGATGATGTTGGCGGCGACGCCGATCGTGTTCCACGACGTCTCGCCGTCGGAGGTCTCGATGAGCACCCGGGTCACGGCGTCGGAGCCGTGTGACGCGTCGAGGATGCGCACCTTGAAGTCGATGAGCTCGAGCTTCTCGATCTCTGGGTAGGCCACGGCGATGGCTTGGCGCAACGCGTGGTCGAGGGCGTTGACGGGGCCGTTGCCCTCACCGGTGGCGACCGTGCGCCGGCCGTCTGCACGCAGCTTGACGGTCGCCTCGGAGACCGCTTCGCCCGACCTGGTGGCCTCAGTGATGACCCGCCACGACTCGATGTCGAAGTAGTCGGTGCTCCCGGGCTCGAGGGCTCGGCGCAGCATCAGCTCGACTGAGGCGTCGGCCGCATCGAAGGTCCAGCCCTGCAGCTCGAGGTCCTTGACCTCGGCGAGGACTCTCGCGACGACGTCGGGGCGGGCCGACACGTCCAGGCCGCTCTCGCGAGCCTTGAGCTCGACGCTGGCCCGCCCGGCCATGTCGGAGACAAGGGTCCGCATGCCGTTGCCGACGAGGGCTGGGTCCATGTGCTGGTAGAGGTCGGGATCGACCTTGAGCGCGCTGGCGTGCAGGCCGGCCTTGTGCGCGAAGGCGCTCGCACCGACATACGGCTGGCGGCTGTAGGCGGGCACGTTCGTGATCTCGCTGATCGCATGGGCGATCGGCATGGCCTGCCGGAAGGCGTCGGCCTCGAGCGCGCCAAGGCCGAGCTTGAACTGGAGGTTGCTCGCGACCGTGATCAGGTCGGCGTTGCCCGTGCGCTCCCCGTAGCCGTTGACGGTGCCCTGCACATGCGTCGCGCCGGCCCGGACGGCAGCAACCGAGTTCGCGGCGGCGCAGCCGGTGTCGTTGTGGCAGTGGGCGCCGACTCGGGCGCCGGTCTGCGTGAGCACGTCTGCGACGACCTGCTCGACCTGGTGCGGCAGCATGCCGCCGTTCGTGTCGCACAGCACGACGACTTCCGCGCCGGCCTCGTGCGCGGTGCGCACCACCGTCAGGGCGTAGTCGCGGTCGAGGTGCCACCCCTCGAAGAAGTGCTCGGCATCGAGGAAGACACGGCGGCCCTGGGCCACGAGATGGCTCACCGTGTCACGGATCATCTCGAGGTTCTCCTCGAGGGTGGTCCGCAGGGCTTCCTCGACGTGCCGCACGTGTGACTTGGCCACGAGACAGACCACGGGGGCACCGGCCTCGAGCAGAGCCGCCACGAGCGGGTCCTCGGCTGCGGACGACCCGGCCCGGCGCGTCGCCCCGAAGGCCGCCAGCGTCGCGTGCCCGAGGGTCAGCTCCCGTCCGGCCCGATCGAAGAACTCCGTGTCCTTGGGGTTGGCGCCGGGCCAGCCTCCCTCGATGAAGTCGACCCTGAGCTCGTCGAGCAGGCCCGCGATGGCGAGCTTGTCCGACACGGAGAGGTTGAGCCCCTCCTGCTGGGCGCCGTCGCGCAGGGTCGTGTCGTAGACGTGCAGCGCTTCCATGCTCATTCCTTGGTTGTTCGTCCTCGGTGCTCTTCTCGTATGCCGCTCGGCTTGGTCTGCTTGGCGGCGTATCCCTCGTGGGTGGGTCGGGAAACAAAAAGACCCCCCAAGGTTCGGGAGGTCTGCGCGACGAGGGTCTCTCGTCGCGCTAGGCGATAATGAGCGTGGCGGTAGCCAGAAGATGCTTCATCACAAGGTCAGGGTATGGCGTTGCACACCGGCTCGGAAACCTGGTGTCCGCATCGTGGATGGCGCGGGACCCGACTCGCCGGGTGAGGCGGTCGTCAAGAAGTGCACCCCTCACTTTCACCATCGGCGTGGGGATCTGTCACGGCCCGTACCGTGCTCAATGCCCCGAGCAGCCCTCAGGCGCGGACGGAGTGCGGGCGGAGGTGCCGCGGCGCGCGGTAGCATCGCCGGATGGGCCGGAGGTTGTCTGCTGCGCTCGACGACGACGATGTCGCGATGGTGCGTCAGCTGTTCGGCCAGTATCGCCGGGCCGTGGAGGGCTATGCGTCCGCAGCCGACGTCTGTGCTTGATTCGACGACATGGATACGGAGCTGGTCGAGCTCCGCTCGTACTACGCCTCGCCGGGCTTCATCCTGCTCGCCCACGACGATCTCGCGGGCGGCGACGCGCGTCCAGGGGGATGTGTCGGCGTGCGGGCGCTGGCCCCGGCTGTCTGCGAGCTCCGCCGCCTCTTCGTCCGTCCCGCGGCTCGGGGCCGGGGGCTCGGGCGTCGCCTCCTCGAGAACGCGACCGAGCAAGCGAGACTCAACGGCGTCAGCCGGTTGGTGCTGACCACGCTTCCGACGATGACCGAGGCGGGGTCGCTGTACGCGGCCGACGGCTACGACCCGATCGAGCCCTACGTGAGCAAGCCGGTCGAGGGGGTCCAGTACCTGGGCCGCAACCTCTGAGCAGACCCCGGCCACGATGACTGCTCAGCCGCCTGCGCCAGCCCGCTCGGCGGCATACCACTTCGCCGCGGCGACGAGCGCGTCGAAGAGGCGGGGGTCGGTGCCCTCCTCGGGGTGCCACTGCACGGCGAGGCGGAACCGCGCGGCGGCGTCCTCGATGGCCTCGAGGGTCCCGTCGGGCGCCCACGCCGAGGCCGCGCAGCCGGGGTGCGTGAGCACCGACTGGTGGTGGTGGCACGGCACCTCGAGGCGCTCCCCGAGCAGGTGCGCGACAACCGTCCCCGGGACGGTGGCCACCGCATGGGTGCCGTATGCCGCCGGGGCAGGTGAGTGACCGTCGTGGCCGACCCGCTCGGGGACGTGCTGCTCGAGCACTCCTCCGGCCGCGACGGCCATCACCTGCATGCCCCGGCAGATCCCGAGTACTGGGACGTCGAGCTGCGCGGTGACTCGGGCGACGGCCAGCTCGGTCGTGTCCCGGTCGGGGCGGCAGCCGCGCACGGCGTGGTGTGCCGTGGCGCCGTAGCGCTCGGGGGCCACGTCCGCCCCGCCCGAGATGATCACGCCGTCCAGCCGCGTGAGCACCTCGCGCACCAGGTCGTCGTCGCCGTCGAGGCGCGGCGGGACGAGCACGACGAGCCCACCGGCCTGCTCGACCTGGCGCACATAGGCATACGGGACCAGGGCCGAGGGCACCTCGACCCAGTCGCCGCGGGTCGCCGGCTCGACATACGTGGTGATCCCGATGACCGGCCTGACCATTCGCGCGTCGCCTCAGAGGGGGGTGACGTAGGCGCCTGAGATGCCGCCGTCGACCAGAAACGTGGACGCGGTGATGAAGCTGGACTCGTCGGAGGCGAGGAACAGCACGGCGTCGGCGATCTCCTCGGGCTCGCCGAACCGGCCCATCGGCACGTGCACGAGCCGGCGTGCGGCGCGCTCCGCGTCCGCCGCGAACAGCTCGCGCAGCAGCGGCGTGTTGACCGGGCCGGGGCAGAGCGCGTTGACGCGCACGCCCCGACGGGCGAACTGCACCGCCAGCTCGCGGCTCATCGACAGCACCCCACCCTTGCTGGCGCTGTAGGAGATCTGCGAGGTCGCCGCGCCCATGACCGCGACGAACGAGGCCGTGTTGATGATCGAACCCTTGCCCTGCTCGAGCATGTACGGCAGGGCCGCCTTGCAGCACAGGTAGACCGAGGTGAGGTTGACCTCCTGCACCCGCCGCCACGCATCGAGGTCGGTCTGCAGGATCGAGTCGTCCTCGGGCGGGCTGATCCCGGCGTTGTTGAACGCGACGTCGACCGACCCGTACGTGTCCTTGGCGACCGTGAACAGCTGCTCGACCTGCTCCTGGCTCGTCACGTCGACCCTGACGAAGGTGGCCCCGGTCTCGACGGCGACGCGCGGGCCGTTCGCCTCGTCGACATCGCCGATGACGACCCCCGCGCCCTCCTCGGCGAACCGCTTGACCGTCGCGAGGCCGATCCCGGAGCAGCCACCCGTGACGACCGCCACCTTTCCGGCCAGCCTGCCTACCATGTGTCCTCCTGCTCCTCAAGGATTCGGCTCAGAGCCGCTCGAAGCCACGGCGCCGCTCCCAGTCGGTCACGGCCGACTCGAAGGCCGCCAGCTCGACATCGGCCGCGCGCACGTAGTGCTCGACGACGTCCTGACCGAGCAGCTCGCGAGCCAGTCCCGAGGCGGCGAGCAGGTCGCGGGCCTCGCGCAGCGTCGCGGGCAGGCGTTCCAGCTCGGCGGCGTACGCACTGCCGGTCACCGGGTCCGGCAGCGGCAGCCGCTCGGCGATCCCGTGCAGGCCACCGGCGAGCATCGCCGCCACCGCGAGGTAGGGGTTGACGTCCCCACCGGGCACCCGGTTCTCGACCCGCAGGCTGGACCCGTGGCCCACGACGCGCAGCGCGCACGTGCGGTTGTCCCGCCCCCACGCCACCGCTGTCGGCGCGAACGAGCCTGCCTGGAACCGCTTGTACGAGTTGATGTTCGGCGCGTAGAAGTAGGTCAGGTCGCGCATCGTGGCCAGCACCCCGGCCAGGAGATGGTCGAACAGCTCGCTGTGGCCGTAGGGCCGGGACTCGTCGGCGAAGCTCAGCGACCCGTCCTCACCGCGAAGCGAGAGGTGGATGTGGCACGAGCTGCCCTCGCGCTCGTCGTACTTGGCCATGAAGGTGATGGACTGGCCGCGCCGAGCCGCGATCTCCTTGGCGGCGTTGCGGTAGACCACATGGTTGTCGCAGGTCGGCACCACCTCGTCGAAGAGAAACCCGATCTCGTGCTGACCGAGGTTGCACTCGCCCTTGGCGCTCTCGACCACGACCCCGGCGGCATACATCTCGTTACGGATCTCGCGCAGCAGCGGCTCGACCCGGTCACCGCCCAGGATCGAGTAGTCGACGTTGTAGCGGTTGGCCGGCGTCATCCCCGTGTAGCCCCGGTCCCAAGCAGCGTCGTAGGAGTCCTCGAAGACGACGAGCTCGAGCTCGGTCGCGCAGTACGGCACGAGACCGCGCTCGGCAGCCCGCTCGACCTGCTCGCGCAGGACCGCTCGCGGCGAGGGACGAACCGGACCACCACTCTCGGTCCACGACAGGTCGCACTGGATGGTCGCCGAGTGCCTCGCCCCCGGAGTGCGGCGCAGCGTGGTCAGGTCGAGGTCGAAGAGCATGTCGCCGTAGCCGCGTTCCCACGACGAGATCGCGTAGCCGTCCACGGTGTTCATCTCGACATCGACGGCGAGCAGGTAGCTGCATCCCTCGGTTCCGTGCTCGAGAGCCTTCTCGAGGAAGTAGTGGCCGTGCAACCGCTTGCCCTGCAGCCGCCCCTGCATGTCGGTGAACGCCACGATGACCGTGTCGATCGTGCCGTCCTCGATCTCGGTGCGGAGCGCGTCGAGGGTGAGCCGTGGTGATCGCGGCATGTGCTCCCGGTTCGCGAGAGGAATCTCGTCCCGCCGACGTGCTCAGGCGAGCCGGGTCAGCCAGCCGCGGGTGTCCTCGACCCGGCCGTACTGGATGTCGAGCAGCCTGCTGCGCAGCTTCAGGGCGATGGTGTCCTCGTGGCCGTCTCGACGGTGGTTGCACGAACCGCCCTCCCACCGCAGCTCGCCCACCGGCGTGATCACGGCCGCGGTGCCGCAGGCGAAGATCTCGGCGATCTCTCCGCTCTGCGCGCCGTCCTTCCACTCCTGGATCGGGATGCTGCGCTCCTCGGGGATCAGGCCCACCTCCTCGGCCAGCGCGAGGATCGAGCGCCGGGTGACCCCCTCGAGGATCGAGCCGGTCAGCTCCGGCGTGACGATGCGCCCGTCCTTGTAGACGACGAACAGGTTCATCCCGCCCAGCTCCTCGATGTCCGTATGGGTCGAGGAGTCGAGGAAGACGACCTGGTCGCAGCCGTGCTCGATGCCCTCGAGCTGGCCGGCGAGCGAGGACGCGTAGTTGCCGCCGCACTTGGCCGCGCCGGTTCCCCCGGCTCCGGCGCGGGCGTAGTTGGTCGAGAGCCACAGGGTCACCGGCTTGAGCCCACCGGAGAAGTAGGCACCGGCCGGGGACGCGATGACGCAGTAGGTGATCCCGTCTGCCGGACGTACCCCGAGGAAGGCCTCGGAGGCGAACATGAACGGCCGCAGGTAGAGGCTCTTCTCCCCGCTGTCACCGGGCTCTGGCACCCACGCCTTGTCGACCGACACGAGCTGGCGAAGGGACTCGATGAAGTCCTCCGCCTCGAGCACGGGCAGGGCCAGACGACGGGCGCTGTTCGCGAACCGCGCAGCGTTGGCCTCGGGGCGGAAGGTCCAGACCGTGCCGTCGGCGTGCCGGTAGGCCTTCATCCCCTCGAAGATCTCCTGCGCGTAGTGCAGGACGGCCGCCGCCGGCTCGAGCTGGAAGGGGCCGTAGGGCTCCACCCTCGCGTTCGCCCACCCTCCGTCGGACGTCCAGTCGATGACGGCCATGTGGTCGGTGAAGGTCTTGCCGAACCCAGGGTTCTCGTGAACCTTCGCGATCGCCTCCGCAGGGGTCGGGTCGGGTCGGCGGTTGATCTCGAACGTGAGCGCGGACCGGGTGGACGTCGTGTCCGTCATGGCTAGCCTCCAGGGATCGGCAGTGATCGGACCTCAGGCTATCGCCCCGTTGCGACGTGCCGCGAAGCCGGGGGCCACCCGTCAAGGGCCGTCGAGGGCGGCGGTCCGGCCGGTTGTGCCGGCAGGCCAGAGGCGCCACCCGCGGCATCGGCCGTGTCGGACGATCCCCGGACGCTCGACACTGCGAGGGATACACTGCCCCGTATGTCTGCCCAGGAGCTCATGCACGGATTTCCACCAGCCTCGGATTCCGTTGTGACAGTGAAGAACTGGCAGGATGCACCGTACAATCGATGGTCCTTCCTGCACCTGCGTGAGGTGATTCCGACGCAGCGCATCCCCCGCGGTCCCGTGCCCGGAGACGCGTGGGTCGTCACCGACCGCAGCGCCGAGCTCGAGGCCGTCAAGGTGCAGCGGCTCGAGAAGGGCACCGGTACGGTCGGGGAGGTTCTCGCCGACACCTTCACCGACGCGGTGCTGGTCGTGCACGACGGCCGCGTGGTCATGGAGCAGTACCAGGGGATCATGCGGGCGGACACCGCCCACCTGCTGATGTCCGTGTCCAAGTCCCTGGTCGGCTGTGTGACCGGCAACCTTGTGCAGGACGGGCACCTCGAGGTCGAGAAGACCGTGGACGACTACGTCCCGGAGATCGCCGGATCCGGGTACAGCGGTGCCCGCGTGCGCGACCTGCTCGACATGCGGACCGGCGCCAAGTTCAGCGAGACCTACAAGGACCCCAAGGCCGAGGTCCGGGTCATGGAGCGCCACATGGGCTGGCGCCCTGGGCTCGACGAACCGCCACTCGGTGCCTACGCCTACCTGAGGACTCTGGATTCCGAGGGCCCGCACGGCGGCGACTTCACCTACCGATCCGCTGACACAGACGTGCTCGGCTGGGTGTGCGAGCGCGCGGCGGGGGACCGGATGGCCAACCTCATCGCGAGGTACCTCTGGACGCCGATGGGTGCCGAGTGGGACGCCGATGTGACCTGCGACTGCGTCGGCACGGCGATCCACGACGGAGGCGTGTCCGCAGTCCTGCGTGACCTGGCCCGGTTCGGCCAGCTCCTGCTCGACGACGGACGATGCGGCGACCGGTCCGTCGTGCCGGCGGGCTGGCTGCGGTCGGCCCGGTCCCTGGACCCGGACATCCGAGCCGCGTTCGCCGCCTCCGAGAACGAGCCGTTCCTGCCCGGTGGCTGGTACCGCAACCAGTTCTGGTTCATTCCCGGGCCGTCCGGCACGGTGCAGCTGTGCCTTGGCATCCACGGGCAGATGGTGCTGGTCGACCGCGAGACCGCGACGGTGGCGGTCAAGTACTCCACCTGGCCGGACCCTCAGAACCCTGCCTTCCTCATCGACACCATCCGGGCCTTCACGGCTCTCGGGCGACACCTGAGTGGGCTGGCGGGTGAGGCTCCGCGACCCGGTGCCACCGGGGCCGCCGTGCATCCGAAGAACCCCGGCTCCGAGCTCGGCCGGAACTAGACCACAGCGACCACCTGGCTCCGATGTCACCCTTGCCCACCGATGTCCTGCGACGTGTCCAGCCGGGCCCTGCCGAGCGTCTGTCAGGCCTGGTCCGCGACGCCCTGCAGGCGGGGGCCGGCCTGCGGCAGCGGCTGCGCGGGCCCGGGCGCCCCGGTTTGACGGCCGTCCTCTGCGCGTGCTGCGCCCCGCCGTTGAGGGCGATACACTTCCTGACCGGTCACTGCTTCGGGACGGGCGTCTCGTCCCTGCAGCGAGCGGCTCATCCCACGAGCGACAGCCAGGACGGTGCCATGAACAGCAACCTCGAACAGGCCACTCAGGTCGAGTCGGCACAGGGCCCACCCGATGCCACCGGTCCCGACACACCACGACGTCACCTGCGCGGCATCTCCGAGATCCGCTCCTTCTTCCGCACCAACACCGAGCCGGTCTTCTTCGTCGGGCCGACCGCGTTCAACCTGCTGGGGATCGACCGATGGGTGCGCAACTTCGAGTACGTCGTCTACTACGACTCGTGGGAGGGCGCACACCCGCGGGTCTTCGCCCCCTCGCACCGGCCCTACGTCGAGTTCCAGAGCGTCGAGGAGATCAACAACTACCTGCTGCGCGACCCCGAGTGCCATGCGTACATGACCCGGCACGGACGCACACCCAAGGTGGCGCTCGTCTTCCTCGACGAGGAGACCGAGCGCATCTGCGAGGAGCTCGGCTACGAGCTCATCCTCCCGCCGGACAGCCTGCGTCGCCATCTGGACTCCAAGATCGTGACGACGAAGCTCGGCAACGAGGCCGGTGCGCCGTCGGTGCCCAACATCCTGGGGCAGGCAGACAGCTGGGAGCAGCTTCGCAGCCAGGCCGAGGACGCCGGGCTCGGCACAGACCTGGTCGTGCAGACCCCGTATGGCGACTCCGGCAAGACGACGTTCTTCGTCAAGTCCGAGGACGACTGGGACGCCCACGCCGAGGACATGGTCGGCCAGGACCTCAAGATCATGAAGCGGATCAACAACCGGGCGGCTGCGGTCGAGGCGGTGAACACGCGACACGGCACGGTCGTCGGCCCCTTCATGACCGACCTGACCGGATACCCGGAGCTCACCCCGTACAAGGGGGGCTGGTGCGGCAACGACCTCTATCCCGAGGCGCTGACCGAGGCACATCGTGCGACAGCCATCGAGCACGTCCGCAGGCTCGGTGACCGGCTGCGCCAGGAAGGGTACAAGGGGTTCTTCGAGGTCGATGTCCTCGTGGACGTAGACACCGACGAGGTCTACCTGGGCGAGCTCAACCCCCGCATCTCCGGCGCTTCGTCGATGACCAACGTGACCGCCGGCGCCTACGCGGACATCCCCCTGTTCCTCTTCCACCTGCTGGAGTACATGGACGTCGACTACGACCTCGATGTGAAGGAGATCAACGAGAGGTGGCGTGACCTGGCGGCCGTCGACGTCTGGTCGCAGCTGATCATCAAGTTCACCGATGACCGCGTCGAACGACTGCTGGCCGCCCCGCGCACCGGCATCTGGCAGCTGCACGACGACGGGTCGCTGGCGTTCCGTCACGTGAGCAACGACTGGCATGAGCTCACCGATGCCGACGAGTGCTTCTTCCTGCGCGTGTACGCCGCAGGTGACTACCAGTTCAAGGGCGCCGACCTCGGCGTCCTCGTCACCAAGGGCCGCATGCAGAGCTACGCCGAAGGGGCCGAGCTGACTCCCCGGTCCCGCCGGTACATCGACGGCATCCGTCAGCAGTACCAGGCTGAGGCCGTGCCCGAGCCCCCATCGGTGCTGCCACTGTCGTACGTCAAGTAGCGCCTACGTCAAGCAGCGCGAAACCCCCGGTCGAGATCTCGCGGTGCGGGATCCCGGCCGGGGGTTTGCTTGGGGTCGATCAGCTCAGAGGTGGTTCTCGGCCTCGGTCAGGACGGACCGGAGCCGGGACTCGATGTCGTCGAACTGTTCCTGGCCGATGATCAGCGGCGGCGCGAGCTGGATGACCGGGTCGCCGCGGTCGTCGGCTCGGCAGTAGATGCCGGCATCGAACAGCGCCTTGGACAGGAAGCCGCGCAGTAGGCGTTCGGCCTCGGCGTCGTCGAAGGTCTCACGGGTCGTCTTGTCCTTGACCAGCTCGATCCCGTAGAAGTAGCCGGCCCCGCGCACGTCACCGACCAGCGGCAGGTCCAGCAGCTTCTCGAGCGTCGCCCGGAACGCGGGCGCGTTCTGGTGGACCCGGTCGTTGAGCTTCTCTCGCTCGAAGATGTCCAGGTTGGCCAACGCGGCAGCGGCCGAGACCGGGTGCCCACCGAAGGTGTACCCGTGCATGAACGTCGTCGTGCCCTTGCGGAACGGCTCGAAGAGCCGGTCGCTGGCGATCATCGCCCCGATCGGCGCGTACCCGCTGGTCATGCCCTTGGCGCAGGTGATGATGTCCGGGACGTACCCGAAGTCGTCACACGCGAACATCGACCCCACCCGCCCGAACGCGCAGATCACCTCGTCGGAGACCAGCAGGACGTCGTACTCGTCGCAGATCTCGCGGACCCGCTCGAAGTAGCCCGGCGGCGGCGGGAAGCACCCACCGGAGTTCTGCACCGGCTCGAGGAAGACCGCCGCGACCGTGTCCGGCCCCTCGAACTCGATCGCCTCGGCGATCCGGTCCGCTGCCCAGCGCCCGAACGCCTTCTCGTCGTCGCGAAGGTGCTCCGGGGCCCGGTACAGGTTCGTGTTGGGCACCTTGAAGGTGCCCGGCACCAACGGCTCGAACATCTCCTTGGCCGCCGGGATCCCGGTGATGCTAAGTGCCCCCTGCGGCGTGCCGTGGTACGCGACAGCGCGCGAGATGACCTTGTGCTTGGTCGGCTTGCCGACCAGCTTGAAGTACTGCTTCGCCAGCTTCCAGGCGCTCTCGACCGCTTCGCCACCCCCGGTGGTGAAGAAGACCCGGTTCAGGTCGCCCGGGGCGTATCCGGCGAGCCGCTCGGCCAGGTCGGCCGCCGGCGGGTTGGCGTACGACCACAACGGGAAGTACGGCAGCTGCTTTGCCTGCCGGGCCATCGCGTCGGCCACCTCGTCGCGACCGTGCCCGACCTGCACGACGAACAGGCCGGCCAGCCCGTCGAGGTACTCGTTGCCGGCCTCGTCCCAGATCCGGTAGCCCTCACCCCGGGTGATGATCGGCACCTGCTGGCCCAACCCCCCGGACTCGACGGGCTCGAAGACCGAGTGGCGCGTGAAGTGCATCCACAGGTGGTCGCGGGCCGCCGCCGACACATCCGTGCCAGCCGCGGTCCGCAGGACAGAAGCGGTATCGCTGGTTGAAGAAGTCATCTGGTGCTCCATGCTCTCTGTTGCTGGATACCACCCATAGTGACTGATGGATCACGAACTTTGCAAGCCTGCCGGCAACAGATCCAATACTTTTTTATCTACAGTACTTCCGATTCCGCATGAAAGTGACTAGTCTCCCTTCAGGCACCACCGCGGCCGTCGATCCCAGGCGAGAGGTCGCAGCCCGTGGTGCACCGGCGAACCGGGGGCGATCCCAAGAAAGAGGCAGCAATGGCGCAGAGTACGAACCGCCTGTCGAGGTCGCTCGGCCTGTGGGCGATCGTCGGGCTCGGTCTGGGGTACATGACCCCGACCGTCATCTTCGACACGTTCGGCATCGTGTCCGACGAGACAGGCGGCGTCGTGCCCACGGCGTACGTCCTCGCTCTGGTGGCGATGATGTTCACCGCGATCAGCTATGGCCGGATGACCCGGATCTTCCCGTCGGCCGGGTCCGCCTACACCTACACCTCGGAGACCATGAGCCCGAACCTTGGGTTCCTGATCGGCTGGTCCTCCCTGCTGGACTACCTCTTGCTCCCCCTGGTCAACGCCCTGATCATCCGCAGCTACATGAACGCCTTCTTCCCGGATGTGCCCGAGTGGCTCTGGGTCGTGGTCTATGTCTTCGGGATCACCACCATGTGCCTGCTCAGCATGACGAACACCTCGAGAGTGAACGGCCTGCTCGTGGTCTTCGAGGTGGTCCTGATCGTGGTCTTCCTCTTCCTCGCCGGCCGCGCGCTGACGAGCGGCGGGGGCAACGGCACTCTCTTCTCAACTGATCCCTTCTGGCACGAGGGGGTGCATCTCGGGCTGGTCATCACCGGCGCGACGATCGTGTGCTTCTCCTTCATCGGGTTCGATGCGATCACGATGTACACCGAGGAGGCCAAGAGCCCCAACACGGTGCCGAAGGCGATCGTTCTCGCCCTGGTGATCGGCGGCAGCATCTTCTTCGTCGCCGCGTGGTTCACCCAGTCGCTGTTCCCCACGATGAGTGGCTTCAGCGAGGATGCCCTGCAGAACAGCGCCCTGCCGGAGATCGCCTTCAAGGTGGGCGGGGACCTGTTCAAGATCCTGCTGACCTCCGCCGCCTTCGCGGCGACCGTGGCCTCGAGTCTCGCCTCACACGCCTCGGTCTCGCGCCTGCTCTTCGTCATGGGCCGCAACGGGAAGGGACCGCTCTCACGCCAGTTCGCCTTCATTCACCCGACCTGGCGCACGCCCGCCAAGTCGGTCGTCTTCGTGGGGGCGGTCTCCTTGCTGGCCATCCCGTTCAACCTCGACTTCATCGCCGCGATGATCAACTTCGGGGCGTTGGTCGCGTTCACCTTCGTCAACCTCACCGTCGTCGTGTACTTCGCGTACCGGAAGCGGCTGGTCAGCTCGATGGGACAGGTCTTCACGAACATCGTGCTGCCGATGCTCGGCGTCGCGGCCACCGTCGTGCTGTGGGTCAACCTGTCGCCGGACTCGCTGCACTACGGCCTGGTCTGGTTCGGCATCGGGTTCGCCACCTTGCTGGTGATCACTCGGTTCCTGCGTCGTCCGCTCACCATCACGATGGACGAGGAGGAGATTGCCGAGGTGCGCGGCGAGGTCGAGGCGCTCGAGGACTGAAAGGTCCGGGCTTCGGCTCAGGCAGGCTCGGACGGGCGCTCGTCCCGCTCCAGTTCAGGTTGGGACCGGCGCCCGCCGGGGCCGTCGGTCAGAGTCGCGACGCGATGGCGTCGCCGATCTGGCTCGTCGTGCGAGCGGCGTCGCCGCGCCCGGCGAGATCGGCTGTGACGGCCGCCTCGATCCGCGCAGCGTGCGCGTCGTGCCCGAGGTGGGCGAGCAGCATACCTGCCGACAGGATCGCGGCAGTGGGGTCGGCCTTGCCCTGGCCCGCGATGTCGGGAGCCGAGCCGTGGACCGGTTCGAACATGCTCGGGCTCGTCCGGAGTGGGTTGATGTTGCCCGAGGCGGCCAGGCCGATGCCACCCGTGATGGCCGCTGCGAGGTCGGTGATGATGTCGCCGAACAGGTTGTCGGTCACGATGACGTCGAAGCGACCCGGGTCGGTCGCGAGGAAGATCGTCGCCGCGTCGACATGCAGGTAGGCGGTCTGCACGTCGGTGAACTCCGTGCCGACCTGCTCGACCGTGCGTCGCCAGAGGTGACCCGCGTACGTCAGGACGTTGTGCTTGTGCACGAGGGTCAGGTGCTTGCGGGGACGAGCCTGGGCGCGGGCGAACGCGTCCCGCACGACCCGCTCGACGCCATACCGCGTGTTGACGCTGACTTCGGTCGCGACCTCGGCAGGTGTGCCGGCTCGTAGGGCACCACCGTTGCCGACGTACGGGCCCTCGGTACCCTCTCGCACGACGACGAAGTCGATCCCGTCCGGCGCCACGCGCTCGACGTCGAGGGGGCTCCCCACGCCGGGGTAGAGCCGGGCGGGGCGGAGGTTGACGTAGTGGTCGAGGGTGAAGCGCAGCGGCAGGAGGATGCCCCGCTCGAGGACACCGGAAGGCACGCTCGGGTCACCGATGGCACCGAGCAGGATCGCGTCGTGCCGGCGCAGCTCGTCGACGATGCCGTCGGGCAGCGTCTCGCCGGTCCGGTGCCACCGCTGGGCTCCGAGGTCGTACTCGGTCGTGGTGACCTTGGGACCACCCGACCCGGTTACCGCGTCAAGGACCTTCAGGCCCTCGGCGACGACCTCGGGCCCGATCCCGTCACCTCCGATGACGGCGATGGACAACGAGTCGGTGCGGTCTGTGGCTGCCATGCGCACAGCCTAGGGCTCGTCTTGTGATGTGGAACTGCTATCTCAGTCGGCGAACGACGAAGGGCTCGGCCAACTCGGCCGAGCCTCTCGTACGGTCTGCGACGAGCCCTTGCCAGGCTCAGTCGTCGTCGTCAGTGTGGCCCTGGTCGCGCAGGTCCATCGACTCCTGCAGTGCGCGGCGGGCGGCCTCGGCTTCTTCGCTCATGATGAAATCTGTCCTTCTCGAGAAAGTGGATCGTTCGGTCTCAGGGGCTCGAGCCCGGGTGGGCGAGCCAGTCAGCGTCGAGGGGTGCGCGGGTTCTCCGCGGCGAGGTCGCTGACTACCTGGACTCGCCGCGGCTGATAAGGATGAGTACCTGACGCCGCGTCATGCCTTTCACGTTACGCGGACTCGGTGCGAGCGCAAGGGGTTTCCCACAACCCGAGACGCGCGGCACTAGGGTCGGGGCATGGTGAGTGGCTTCGGAGAGCCCACTGGAGAGGGCTGGGCCCAGGTCCTCGAGCTCGGTGTCGCCTTCGTCCTGGCCCTGCTCATCGGCATCGAGCGCGAGTCCCGGCAGAAGTCGGCCGGCATCCGCACGTACACCCTCGTCGGTCTCGGCTCCGCCCTTTTCGTCCTGGTCAGCAAGTACGGTTTCACCGATGTCCTCGGCGACCAGGTCCGCCTCGACCCCTCCCGGGTGGCCGCCGGGATCGTCACCGGCCTCGGCTTCATCGGCGGCGGGCTCATCTTCGTACGTCAGGATGCCGTCCGCGGCCTGACGACGGCTGCCAGCGTCTGGCTGGTTGCGGCCGTGGGTGCCGCAGCGGGTGCCGGCCTGCCGGTGCTGGCCACCCTCACCACGGCGCTCTACTTCGTCATCATGTACGCCCTGCGACCGCTCCAGTCGTTCGTGCACGGTCGCTACCCGGACGTGCACGCACTGCGCGTCACGTACGTGGACGGTCGGGGCCTGCTCCGCCAGATCATCGACCTCGTCACCTCGCGCGGTTTCGCGATCGAGGACCTCACGACCTCGCAGACCGCCACGGTCCAGATCGGGTCCGGACGCGGGCGTGACGAGTCCGAGGCACCACGCCAGGGGGGCCGGCTCGTCACGGTCGTCCTGATCCTGTCGGGGCGCGGTCGGCTGCCTTCGCTCAACGCCGCGCTCAGCGAGGTGGACGGCATCGTCGCCGTCGAGCGGACCACCCACCACGCGGAGGACTAGACCGTGTCCTGCCCCACCACCCCGGCGTCACTGACGTCCGCAGTCCACTGCAGACCGTTCCAGTAGCGGAACTCGTGCCGGCCGGTGGGGTCGGCCACCCAGGTCGGCGTCTCCCACCTGGCCGGTGGCGGAGGGGACACCGGGGCCGAGTGTGCGCCGACCCCCGAGGCGGGTGCGCCCAGCGGCTGAGTGTGCACTGGTGGGTGTGCGGGCTGCGGGCCATACGCCGGGGGAGCAGACGCGCCGCTGCGCGTCAGAGCGAGCTCTTCTGCCGCCTGCTCGGTCACGATCCTGATGAGCGGCTTCGAGCCGACGTTGCGGAGGAATGCGGCCTGCAGCCGGATCACGACGACGAACCAGAACATCCCGACGACGAACACCAGGCCACCCACGCCGGGCCGACCCCCCAGGCTGAGTAGGACGGCAGCGAGGGTCGCCCACAGGACGGCCAACCCCACGCCGCCGCCGAAGATGATCGGATAGACCGCCTTGGAGACCCACGTCGGGGTGCCGGTGCTGTGGTTGACGACGCAGATGTAGGGGCCGCGCTTGCGCCCCGGAGAGACAGCCCACACAGCCGTCACGAGTTGTCCTTCGCCCAGCGGCACGTAGGCTCCCTCCACCTCGACAGTGTGTTGGCGACCTTCACGGTCGGTGAGTGAGAAGCGGTCGTGCACCTTCGTCGTGGTGTGGGACCCGATCTGGCCATGCACGTTGCCGAGCCCATCGGTGGAGACGGTTCCGCTGACAGCGGTCTGGCTGTCGACGTTCCGGCCGACCGAGTGGGTGACCCCGCGGAACCAGTACAGGGCATGGGTCTTGCTCCCGCCGACGAGCCGGTTCGCGTCTCGACCCCGGACCCGAACCGGCCAGGAGATGCGCACCATCGAGACGATGAGCAGGTAGAGGAAGAGCATGCCGCAGCCGACGAGCGCTGCGGTCGGCCCCACGTCGTCATCGCCGATCCCGAAGATCCGCAGGACCACCGCCCACAGGACGAATCCCACGATCCAGGCCTTCAACCGGCCCGCCAAGGCCATGACGCCATGCGCTCCCTGTGACATGGTCCACCTCCACTGCACGCGACGTGGCGGACGTCGCCGACGCCCGGACCGGTTGGGGCACGCCCGCCGAAGGGTAACGGTCCATTCTCGCGTGCCCCGGACCGGCGGGCTGGTGGTTTCGAGAATTCGAGCCACCCGTTCACCGGTGCGACGGGACGAACAGGTCAAAGCGGCACGTATGCCGCTGAGCTGGGGGACTCGCGTGACACGCGGACCCAGCGCAGCGGCATACCGAAGAAGAAGGGCCGCTCAGTCCTCGAGGTCGACGACCGCGAACGTCGTCGCCGCGATCGTGGCAGCGACCTCGCCGGCGAGCTGTTGCGAGACGATGTTGTCGACATTGATGACCCCGATGGCGCTCTCGCCGTGGCGGGAGACCTGCATGCCACCGATGTTGACGCCCGCATCGCCGAGGAGCTTGCCGACCTTGCCGACGATGCCCGGACGGTCGGTGTACTCGAAGACGAGCATGTGGTCCGAGAGCGGCACCTCGAGGTCGTAGTCGCCGACCCCGACGAGCTTCTCGACCATCTTCGGCCCGGTCAGGGTGCCGGCTACCGACACGGTCGTGCCGTCGCCGAGCGTGCCACGCAGGGTCGTGATGTTGCGGAAGTCGCCGCCGTCGGGCGAGGTGACCAGGCGCACCTGACAGTCGCGCTGCTCGGCGAGGATCGGGGCGTTGACGTAGGTCACGGGGTCCTCGACGACATCGGTGAACAGGCCCTTCAGGGCGACGAGCTTCCACACGCTGACGTCATACTCGGTGATCTCGCCTCGCACGTCGATGTCGAGCTGGGCGGGCACGGCACCGGCGACGGCCGTGAAGATGCGTCCGAGCTTCTCGACAAGCGAGATGCCGGGCCGGACCTCCTCGGCGATGAAGCCGCTGCTGACGTTGACGGCATCGGGGACGAGCTCGCCGCTGAGGGCCAGGCGCACCGACCTGGCCACGGCGACGCCGGCCTTCTCCTGGGCCTCCTCGGTCGAGGCGCCAAGGTGCGGCGTGACGACGACGGACTCGTGGCCGAACAACGGCGACTCCGTGCACGGCTCCGTCGCGAAGACATCGAGACCGGCGCCGGCGACCCGTCCCTCGTCCAGGGCACGGGCGAGGGCCGCCTCGTCGACGATGCCCCCGCGAGCCGCGTTGACGATGCGAACGCTCGGCTTGACCTTCGACAAGGCGTCCTCGCCGATGAGGCCGAGCGTCTCGGGCGTCTTCGGCAGGTGGATGGTGATGAAGTCGGACTCGGCGAGCAGCTCGTCGAGCGTGACGAGCTGGGCGCCGATCTGGCCAGCCTTGGCGGCCGAGGCGTAGGGGTCGTGGGCGAGGATCCGCATGCCGAAGCCCTTGAGCCGCTCGGCGACCAGGGCTCCGATCCGGCCGAGCCCGACGACGCCGACGGTCTTGTCCAGCAGCTCGACACCGGAGTACGTGCTCCGCTTCCAGGCGCCGCCCTTGAGCGACTGGCTGGCCGGGGCGATGTTGCGGGCCGTCGCGAGGAGCAGGCCGATCGCGAGCTCGGCGGCCGACGTGATGTTCGACGTCGGTGCGTTGACGACCATGATGCCCGCTTGCGTGGCGGCCGCGACGTCGACGTTGTCGAGACCGACGCCGGCGCGGGCGACGACCTTGAGCCGCTTGCCGGCCGACAGCGCCTCGGCATCCATCTTGGTGGCCGACCGGATCAGGATGGCGTCGACGTCCGCAAGAGCCGGGATGAGCTCGTCGCGGTTCGCTCCGTCGCAGCGTCGGACCTCGAAGTCGGGGCCGAGGGCGTCGAGCGTCGCGGGCGAGAGCGCTTCGGCGATGAGGACTACGGGTTTGGACACAGGGGGCTTCCTTCGGACGATGTACGGGCCCGCCGGGCGCGGCCCAACAACTGGCACCGCGATGTGCCGGGCGCCAGTCTAGGGCCGAGAGGACCCGGTCGGGGTATGCCTGGTCAGGATGTGGCCGTGCGGATCGGCTGCCTCCCCAGGCACGACCTCAGCAGCCACGCCCGGTTCGGTTGACGAGGGCCGCGATCCGGCGCCACATCTCGACCGGGTTGGAGTTACATGGGCCAGTGCCCGCCGAGCGGGATCTCGGCCGGCTCCACTCCCGCCTCGGCGAGAGCCGGCAGGTAGGACAGGGCGGCGTTCTGCGCGCCGTACCTTCATCATCGTGCCGCCGGAAAGCGGCCCGATGTCCTGCGCGCAGTGATCGTGAGGGCCGGGTTGTCCGCTACCGAGGGCGTGCTCAGACATCGCGGTCTCCGTCGAGTCCGTAGACCTCGAGGGTGGTCTCGCCCTCGCGGAGCCGAGCCATGATCTCCTGCTCCCTCGCGACGCGCAGGTCGGCCTGCTCGATGACGCTCTCGGCGATCTGGGCGGGCAGCACGACGACGCCGTCGGCGACGATGGTGTCTCCGGTGCGGACCGGGACCCCGCCGATCTCGACCTCGGTGCCGAGGCCGCCCCGGAAGAGCTTGCGGGTGCCGCGGACCGAGTTGTTGCGGGAGAACACCGGGAACTCGAGCCGGGACTGCTCGACGCTGTCGCGCACGCCACCGTCGATGAGCAGTCCGGTGATGCCGCGCGCCTCGGCTGCGACAGCCAGCACCTCGCCCCAATGGCCGAACTCTGCGGCGTTCACGTCGACGACCAGGATCGAGCCCTCGGGAGCGGCGTAGACGCCGCGGTGCAGGGCGAGGTTGTCGCCGCCCGCACCCTGGACGGTGTAGGCGGTGCCGGCCAGGCGGCACCCGGTCAGGCGGCGCGGATCTGGGGGTCGAGTCGGAAGAGCCCGGTGTGGCGACCGCGCAGCGGGTGGTCGGCCGGCAGTGCGGCGAGCGTCGCGACTGCGGCCTCGTAGAGGATGGCTGCGGCATGGCCCCGGGTGTCGACGGTAGGGAGGGCGAGGGTGGTGGACGTGCTCATGACGTCCTTCCTGCGGTTGCGCTCTCGGGTGTCTGGAGCCGGTGGTGGCCCTGCTGGGCACGCGCCTCGGCGAGGGTGGAACCGGCGAGGACGGCCCCGGCGAGGACGGCCCCGACGATGGCGTCCTCGACCAGTTCGATGCGCTCGGCGATGCCGGTTGCCGGGAATGCTCACCGCTTTCCGGTCCACGCATCCCCGGGTCGAGCTGGTGCTCCAGGAGCTGGACACACGATGCGTTGCGGGGCGTTGACCGAGCGTGCGATCGACCTGGCGCTGGTCCGACTGCTCGCCGGGCCGCCGGGACGGCAGCGACGCATCCTGGTGGACGAGGAGTTCGTGGTCGCAGCCCCGAGCTCGTGGCGGCTCGGCGAGGCGCCGATGGACCTGGCCAGTACCGCGGACCTGCCTGGGTCCGGCTGCCCCGGGAGGTCTCGCCCGACTACCACGACAAGGTCGTGCAGTGCTGCCGCGACAACGGCGAGGACGACCAGGAAAAGGACGAGCCGGCGAGGACGAGGTTGGCGGGTTCATCGCGCCGGAGGGAGGATGAACGCATGAGTGGTGAGCCGTTCGTCATCATCGGGGGCGGCGTCGCAGGCGCCCGAGCCATCGAGGCGATCCGCGAGAACGACACCGAAACCCCGGTCATCCTCGTGGCACGCGAGAAGCGGCTCCCGTACGAGCGCCCGCCGCTGTCCAAGGAGGTCCTCCTCGGGGTCGAGTCCCCCGAGGCCGCCTTCGTGCGGCCCGTCCGGTGGTACGACGAACGCGGCGTCGACCTGCGGCTCGGTGTGGCTGCCGACAAGCTCGACCCGGCCAGCCGGAGCCTGGTCCTGTCCGACGGTCAGGAGCTCACGTGGGGCGCGGTGCTGCTCGCGACCGGGTCCGGCGCGCGCAAGCTCGAGGTACCCGGCACGCGGCTCGGCGGCGTCTTCTACCTGCGCACGATGACGGATGCCGCCGCGCTGCGTGAGCGGCTCGTCCACGGCAGCAGGGTCGTCGTCGTCGGTGCCGGCTGGATCGGCCTCGAGGTCAGCGCCGCCGCACGTAGGCGTGGCGCCGAGGTGACCGTCATCGAGCCGCACGATGCGCCGCTGCTCGGCACCCTCGGGGAGCGGATCGGGGCCTGGTTCGCCGACGTGCACCGCTCGCATGAGGTCACCTTCCGGTTCGCCGACGGTGTCGAGAGCCTCGAGGGAGAGGGCGACGTCGTGACCACAGTGGTCACGACCGGTGGTGATCGGCTCCCGGCCGACACGGTCGTCATCGGGATCGGCGCGTTCCCCAACACCCGTCTCGCCGAGGGGGCGGGCCTCGACGTCGAGGACGGCATCCTCGTGGACGAGTCGCTCCGGGCGTCCGCCGACGGGGTCTACGCGGCAGGAGACGTCGCCCGCTGGTACCACCCGACCCTGAGGACACGGGTGCGCGTCGAACACTGGGCCAACGCCTACGACGGCGGGTACGCCGCCGGCCGGTCGATGGTCGGTCTGCCGGTGCACTACGGCCCGATGCCGTTCTTCTACTCGGACCAGTACGACCTCGGCCTCGAGTACGCCGGGTACGTCCCACCGGGGACCGACACCGAGCTCGTCCTTCGTGGAGACCCGGCCAGCAACGAGTTCCTCGCGTTCTGGGTCGGGCGGCACGGCGACGACGCACGGGTGCTCGCCGGGATGCAGGTCCACATCTGGGACGAGATCGACACCGTCCAGGCGCTCGTGCGGTCCAAGGGGCCCGTCGACCTCGACCGGCTCGCCGACCCGACGGTCGCCCTGGATGCGGTCGGCGCGAACGAGCTGGGCGGCATACCACGGATGAAGTCGCGGTACGCGGTGCACCGGCTGGCCTGGCCCCCTCCGGACTCCCTGTGAGGGCTGTGCGCGGTTGGTGTCATCAGGACGACACCAACCGCGCACGCTCCTTCGGAGCTCGCGTCCTCAGCGGGGCTGTCAGCGGGCGCACCTACTGGCCCGCTTCCACGCCCCGCTCCGGGCCTCAGTCGCCGGCGCTCCCTCGTGTCCTCACGGGGCTGTCAGCGGGCGCACCTACTGGCCCGCTTCCACGCCCCGCTCCGGGCCTCAGTCGCCGGCGCTCCCTCGTGTCCTCACGGGGCTGTCAGCGGGCGGCACTCCCCTCGACGTAGTCCGAGTCCTGGTCCTGCACCCACGCCATCAGCTTGCGCAGGTCCTTGCCGGTCGCCTCGATGGGGTGCTGGGCGCCCTTCTCGCGCAGGGACTTGAACTCCGGTGCCCCGACGTCCTGGTCGTCGATGAAGCGCTTGGCGAACGCGCCGTTCTGGATATCGGCCAGCACGCCCTTCATGTTCTCCTTGACGTGCGGGTCGATGACGCGCGGCCCGGAGACGTAGTCGCCGTACTCGGCCGTGTCGGACACCGACCAGCGCTGCTTGGCGATGCCGCCCTCGATCATGAGGTCGACGATGAGCTTGAG
>NZ_JAKDLO010000079.1 GCF_030452765.1 Intrasporangium sp. | reverse complement strand
TGGTGTCGTGTTGGGCGCTTCGGCACCAACAATCCCGCCGGGGCTGGAAAGTTGGAGGCAAGGGTCCGGGCACCACGCCGAACGGCCCCTTGGACTGGTCAGCGCTGGACGGCGCCGACGGCCCGCCCCGCCTCGGCGACCGCGGCGTCGCGGAAGCCGTTGACCTCCTCGGTCGTGAGGGTCCGGTCGGGCGCGCGGAAGGTGAGCCGGTAGGCGAGCGACTTGTGGCCCGAGCCGACCTGCTCCCCCTCGTAGACGTCGAAGAGCGTGACGACCTCGAGGTCCGGGCCGGCCCCCCGCCGCAGCGCGGCCTCGACCTCCGCAGCCGCCACGGAGGCGTCGACCAGGAGCGCGACGTCGGTCATCGCCGGCGGGAACGTCGAGAAGTGCGCGGCTTGGACCGGCGCCTCGCTCGCCGCCGTCAGCACGTCCACGTCGAGCTCCGCCGCGACCGTCCGGGCCGGCAGGCCGAGAGCGGCCACCACCTTCGGGTGCAGCTCCCCGGCATGCCCGACGAGGGTGCCGTCCGGCAGCGAGACCCGGGCACACCGACCGGGGTGCCACGGCGCATGGTCGGGGTCGTTCGCGACGAGCACCGGCACCGCCAGCGCCGCAGCGACCGTCTCGACGGCTGCGACGGCATCGCTCCAGTCGACCGGACGACCAGGTCCCCACCAGCCGGCCTGCTCCGCGAGCCCGCACGCGAGCAGCGCGGCGCGGCGCGGCTGGTCGGGGACGGCGGCATACAGGCCGGTGAGGGTGTCGGGATCGGGGCGGGTCGTGACGCCCGGGATCGGTGCCGTGCCGATCGGCCCGTGCGGTCGGTAGACGAGCCCGAGCTCGTAGAGCGCGACGTCCTTGTGCCCACGGGCGACGTTGCGGCGCAGCGCGTCCACGAGGCTGCCGAGCACCATCGTCCGCAGCAGCGGACGCTCCTCGGAGATCGGGTTGGCCAGGCGCACGGCGAGGCGGCGGTCGTCGGCGGCGGGCAGCATGAGCTCGTCCGCGAGGGTCTCGGACACGAACGGGTAGGTCAGCACCTCCGTGCCACCCGCCCCGGCCAGCGCGTCGGCGACGACGCGGCGCACGTGCTGGCCATGCGTGAGGCCATGCCCCTGCGACGGGGTCGGGACGACCGACGGGATCAGGTTGTACCCGTCGATCCGGGCGACCTCCTCCGCGTAGTCGGGACCGTCCACGAGGTCGGGACGCCACGACGGCGCGGTGACGAGTACGTGCGTCTCGTCGGTGCCCTCCCCGCCCTCGTCGATGGTGCAGCCGAGGTGCGAGAGGATCTCGAGAACCCGCTCACGCGAGTAGTCGACACCGACGATCCGCGCGGGCTCGGTCACATCGAGCAGGTATGCCGCTCGCGGCCTCGTGTGGTCCACGTCCGTCACCCCGTCGTCCACCCTGCCGCCGCCGTGGCGAACGAGCAGGTCGACGGCGAGCTGGGCCGCGGCGGGTGCGAGCTGTGGGTCGACGCCGCGCTCGAAGCGCTTCGAGGCCTCGGTGACGAGCTTGTGCCGACGTGACGAGCGCGCCACGGTGGTCGGGTCGAAGTGGGCCGCCTCGATCAGGACGTTGGTCGTCGAGTCGTCGACCTCGGACGACGCGCCGCCCATGACGCCGGCGATGGCCAGCAGGTGCTCGCCGCCGTCGGTGACGAGCAGGTCCTGCGGGTCGAGGGCGCGTCCGACGTCGTCGAGGGTCGTCAGCCGCTCCCCCTCGCGGGCCCGACGCACGACGATCGATCCGGACAGCTTGTCGACGTCGAAGGCGTGCAGCGGCTGGCCGACCGCGAGCATGACGTAGTTCGTCACGTCGACGGCGAGCGAGATGGGCCGCATCCCCACCTGGGTCAGGCGCCTGCGCATCCACGGCGGCGAGGGCCGCGACGCATCGATGCCGCGGACGATCCGGGCGACGTAGCGGTCGCAGCCGGCGACGCCGTCGATCGGCGCGTCGTCGTCGAGGACAACCTGGTAGCCGGAGTCGTCGGCGGCGGCGGTCTCGACGAGGGCGGGGTCGCGGTAGCCCCCGTCAACGCTACCCCGGGAGTGCCAGTACTCGCGGGCCAGACCCCGGACCGAGAAGCAGTAGCCGCGGTCGGGCGTGACGTTGGCCTCGATCGTCTCCTCGCCCAGGTCGAGCAGCGCCATCGCGTCGTCGCCCGGCTTGAGGCCGGCCACCTCGTCCGTGCCGAGGAGCCGCGCCAGCCCGACGATCCCGTCGTGGTCGTCGCCGATGCCGAGCTCGTCCTCGGCGCAGATCATGCCGTTGGACACCCGGCCGTATGTCTTGCGGGCCGAGATCTCGAAGCCGCCCGGCAGCACTGCACCCGGCAGCACGACCACCACGAGGTCGCCGACCTCGAAGTTCGTTGCGCCGCAGACGATCTCCTGGTCCTTGCCCTCGGTGAGCCGCTGCCCGTGCTGGCCGACGTCGACGACGCAGTAGCGGATCGTCCTGCCGTTCCTCTGCACCTGCTCGTCGATCTGCAGGACGCGGCCGACGACGAGCGGACCGGTGATGTCACCGCCGTGCAGGTCCTCCTCCTCGATCCCGACCGAGACGAGGGCGGCGGCGACCTGCGCGCCGGTCACCCCGTCGGGGACGTCGGTGTACTCGGCGAGCCAGCGCAGCGGCATACGCATCGGTCAGACCTCCATGCCGAACTGCTGGGAGAAGCGGACGTCACCCTCGACCATCTCGTGCATCCCCTGCACGCCGTGGCGCAGCATCAGCGCGCGCTCGATGCCGAGGCCGAAGGCGAAGCCGGAGTAGACCTCGGGGTCGATGCCGCAGGCGCGCAGCACCTTGCGGTTGACCATGCCGGAGCCGCCGAGCTCGATCCAGCCGGAGCCACCACAGGTACGACACTGCACGGCGCTGCCGCCAGCATCGATGGAACCAGCGCCGTGGCAGGCGAAGCAGACGAAGTCGGTCTCCATCGAGGGCTCGGTGAACGGGAAGTATGACGCTCTCACCCTCGTGCGCGTCCCCGCCCCGAACATGATCTGCACGAACGCGTCGATCGCTCCGCGCAGGTGCGCCATGGTCAGGCCCGCATCGATCGCGAGGCACTCGATCTGGTGGAAGACGGGCGTGTGGGTCGCGTCGAGCTCGTCGGTGCGGAACACCTTGCCCGGAGCGACGACGTAGATCGGCGGCTCCTTCTCGAGCATGGTGCGGATCTGGACCGGGGAGGTGTGTGTGCGCAGCACGAGGCCCGAGTCGACCGGGTCGAGGAAGAAGGTGTCCTGCATCTGCCGGGCCGGGTGGTCCGGGCCGAGGTTGAGGGCGTCGAAGTTGAGCCACTCGGCCTCGAGCTCGGGGCCCTCGGCCACCTCCCAGCCCATGCCCACGAACGAGTCGGCGAGGCGCTGGGCGACGAGCTCGATCGGGTGCCGGGCGCCGAGCGGCCGGCGCAGGGTCGGCACGGTGACATCGACGCGCTCCTCGACGAGGATCCGCGAGTCACGCTCGGCCTCGAGCTGCGCCTGCCGGGCCGCGATGGCCTGCCCGACCCGGCCTCGGGCCTGGCCGACCCGCTTGCCGGCCTCGGCCTTGGCGCTCGGGGGCAGGGCACCGATCTCGCGGTTGGCGAGGGCGAGCGGGCTCTTCTCGCCCTGGTGCGCGATCCGGGCGGCCTTGAGCCCCTCGAGTGACGACACCGCGGCGATGGCCCTCAGTGCGTGCGCGACGGCAGCATCGACGGCGGCCGGCTCGAGCGCGGCGACCTCGACCGGGTCGTAGTTGGTGTTCGGTCCTGACATGGGTGGCGGGTCGCTGCTCTCGTGGGCGGGTCTCGGGACGGGCGCACCCGCCCGGATCATGAGCAGCGGGTGAACACCGACCAGTGTAGGGGGCGCCCGCGAACCGACTCCCGGCCCGGTCAGAGCGGGTCAGGCCCGGTCAGGCCCGGTCGGGGAGGAAGTCGGGAATGCTGGCCGGCAGCCGCACCGTGAACCTGGCTCCCCCGCTGTCGGACTCGCCCACGGAGACGGTGCCGTCGTGCGCCTCGACGAAGCCTCGCACGACATACAGTCCCAGACCCGTCGTCGTCGTGTCGGCGCCGTGCCAGAACCGGTCGAAGACCCGCTCCCGATCCTCCGGGAGGACCCCGTCTCCGGTGTCATCGACATGGACGACCACTCCGGCCGGCTCCCCGCCGTCCCGCTCGAGGGTGACCGTGATGTTGCCACCACCGTGCAGACTGGCGTTCTCGATGAGGTTGAAGAAGACCTGCTCGAGCCGGTCCGCGTCGGCCCACAGCTCCGGCACGCCCTCCTCGCGGGCGCGGCGGCCGAGCCGGAGGGTGAGCTGGCCCTTGCGGGACAGCTCGTGCCGCACGACGTGGCGCCGCAGCAGGTCCTCGAGGTCGACCGGCCCGCGTCGGAGGGCCAGCCGGTCGGCGTCGAGGCGGGAGATGTCGAGCAGCTCGCCGATGAGGCGGGTCAGCCGACTCGCGTCCGACTGGATCGTCTCGATCATCAGGCGCTTCTGCTCGTCGGTGAAGCGGTCCCAGCGACGCAGGAGACTGTTCGTGAAGCCGGCCACCGAGGTGAGCGGTGCACGCAGCTCGTGGGCGACGGTCGCGAGGACGGTCGCGCTGTCGCGCTCGGCGCGCTGCCTGGCTTGGGCGTCGCGCAGGCCGACGAGCACCCGCTCGAGGCGGCCGCCACGCTCGGTGCGTGCGTAGCGCGCGGTCACGAGCAGGTCGCGCCCGTCCGGGCCGACCAGGAGCTTCTCGCGGTGGCCGGTGCGAGTCGGAAGTCCGTCCCACGGGTCCGTGTGGGCCCACCAGTCATGTCCCGCCTTGTCGGCCAGGGGCAGGGCCTCCCGGACGGGTCGTCCGAGGAGGTCGTCGCGGGCCGCGCCGAGGACGCGCAGGGCCTCGGTGTTGACGAACCGGATCACCTGGTCGGCCCCGACGACGACGAGGCCGTCGGGCAGCAGCTCGGCCATGGCGTCCACGGGCATCGCGGTGGCCGCATCGGACGGCAGCGAACGCTGGTGGGCCATGCCCCGCAGGATAGCGACGGCGGGCCGGGCGTGCCTCTCAGCGCCGGCCCAGACGGCGCGCCTCGGCCGAGGCGTAGAGGCACAGCGTGGCGGCCATGGCGAGGTTGAGCGACTCGGCCAGGCCATGGATGGGCACGCGCACGACGTCATCGCACTGGGCGCGTATCTGCTCGGGCAGACCCCACGCCTCGTTGCCCATCACCCAGGCGTGGGCACCGCGCAGGTCGGCGTCCGGCAGCGGGGTCGGGCCGGACCCGTCGGCGGCCAGCCGCCTGACCCCTCGTGCCGCAAGAGAGGCGAGGATCCGGCCGACCGGGACGCCGACGACGAGAGGCAGGTGGAAGATCGAGCCGGCGCTCGCGCGGACCACCTTGGGCGCGTAGACGTCGACGCTCGCGTCGCTGACGACGACGAGATCGGCGCCCGCGGCGTCGGCCGCGCGGATGACCGTGCCCGCGTTGCCGGGGTCGCGCACATGAGTCAGCACGCACACGATCGGATCGGGCGCCAAGGCGCCCAGAGCGTCCTCGAGCGTGAGCCCGGCTCGGCTGCATACGGCCAGGATCCCCTGGGGCGTCTGGGTCTGCGCCATGGCGGCGAGCACGTCGGGGCTCACCTGGTGCACGTGCAGCCCGGCGGCGGCGGCCCCCTCGACGATGGCGGTATGCCGCTGCGCGGCCGGCCCGGTCAGGTAGAGCTCGCGCACGTGGCCCGGTCGGTGTGCGACCGCTTCGCGGACCGCCTGCGGCCCCTCGGCGAGGAAGAGCCCGGTGCGGGAGCGCACCGAGCGCCGCGACAGCGCCCGCACCGACCTGACCCGGTCGGAACGCAGGTTCGTCAGCATGGGTGTCGCGGCGCTCGGTGGGTGGTCACCGAAGGCCCAGCCTGGCTCAGGCGCTCTGGGCGGCGGCGCTCTGCTGGGCCGGCACGTTGGCTCTGGCGACCTCGACGAGGGCCGCGAAGGCCGTGGCGTCGTTGACCGCGAGGTCGGCCAGGATCTTGCGGTCGACCTCGATGCCGCCGGCGCGCAGGCCCTGCATGAACCGGTTGTAGGTCATGCCGTTGGCGCGGGCCGCGGCGTTGATGCGCTGGATCCAGAGGCGACGGAAGTCACCCTTACGGGCGCGCCGGTCGCGGTAGGCGTAGCCGAGCGAGTGGGTGACCTGCTCCTTGGCCTTGCGATAGAGCCTCGAGCGCTGACCGCGGTAACCGCTCGCCCGCTCGAGGACGACGCGACGCTTCTTCTGGGCGTTGACCGCCCGCTTCACGCGTGCCACGTGAATACTCCTTCATTGGTGCTGAGCGGGGCTCGGGACGGGCCGTCGAGCTCAGCGAGTGCTGGTCGGATGGGGACTCGGGCTCACTTGCCGAGGAGCTTCTTGACTCTCTTGGTGTCGGCTGGGGCGACCTCGACGTCGCCTGCGATGCGGCGCATGTACCGGGAGGACTTGTGCTCGAGCAGGTGGCGACCGCCGGCCTGCTCACGCATGACCTTGCCCTTGCCGGTGATCCGGAAGCGCTTCTTCGCACCGCTGTGGGTCTTCATCTTCGGCATGGGGGCCGATCTCCTTCGTTCGTGCCAGGCGTGCGTGGGCACACCGGCTGGTCAGGGACGGGGCGCCAGCGCTCCCGCCCGGGTCACTCCGCAGCGCTCGCCTGCGGCGCTCGCGCGGACTGCTGGGCCGCAGCGTCGCGGGCGCGTCGTTGCTCCGCCTTCGCCTCGGACTTCTTCTTCGTGGGGGCGATCACCATGATCATGTTGCGGCCGTCCTGCTTCGGTGCCGACTCGATGTAGCCGAGCTCGGTGATGTCGGTCGCGAGCCGTTCGAGCAGGCGCCGACCGAGCTCCGGACGGGACTGCTCCCGGCCCCGGAACATGATGGTCACCTTGACCTTGTCACCAGCTCGCAGGAACCTCTCGACGTGGCCCCGCTTGGTGCCGTAGTCGTGCGGGTCGATCTTCGGTCGGAGCTTGATCTCCTTGATGACCGTGTTGACCTGGTTCTTGCGGGCCTCCCGGGCCTTCACGGCGGCTTCGTACTTGTACTTGCCGAAGTCCATGAGCTTGGCGACAGGCGGCTTGGCCATGGGTGCCACCTCAACGAGGTCGAGGCCCGACTCGTCGGCGAGGCGAAGCGCGTCCTCGACGCGCACGATACCGACCTGCTCACCGTTCGGCCCGACGAGGCGCACTTCCGGGACCCGGATGCGCTCGTTGATGCGAGGATCGCTGATGTGGTGCTCCTAAGTTCGTTGGTGTCGACCTGACCAGCAACGCGAAAAGGCTCCCCGCGCGTACACGAGGAGCCCTGGCGATCCCTTGGTGACGTATGCCGCGTGGTTCCTGAGCGCCATACGGCACAGTGGGTGTCCGGCTGGACACGTCACTGCGCGGACCGGACCCGGCAACCGTATGGTCGACGCGGGTGGAAGCGGGGCTCCTCTTGCACACCGCCTCCGGCTCACCGATGTCGAGTCGGCACGTCGGCGACGGCTGGTCAGAACTCAAGGATAGCAGCGGGCCGAACCTGCTCCGAATCGGCATCCGGCACGGCAGGCGTGCGCCGGCTCATGAGCATGCCGAGTCCGGCCACCCCGAGGCCGACGGTCGACACGACGAGAAACCCCCACTGCCAGCCGCCCCGGTCGATCGCGACTCCGGCGACCGGCGCCCCGAAGGCCGCCCCCGCGGTCATGGCCGAACCGTGCCACCCCATCATCTCGCCCCGGAACCGTTCCGGCACGACGCGGCTCAGGTGCTCGACCGTCGCCGTGATGGTGGGGGCACACAGCAGGCCGGAGACGGTGATGAGCACCGCGAAGCTCGGCACGCTGGTCGCCGCCGCGAGCGGCATCGTGACGACCGCGAGAGCGGCGAGCAGCCAGTAGACCGAGATCGAGCGCTCCCAGGCGCCGTAGAGCAGACCGCCGACGAACGAGCCAAGCCCCCAGAGCGTGAGGACCCAGCCGATCGAGCCCGTGCGGCCGAAGTCGCGCAGCGCCGCGACGACACCGACGTCGGTGCCGGTCAGCACGATCGTGGCCGCCATCGCGGCGACGTAGACGGCAGCGACCGGTGCCGTGATGAAACCCCGGAAGGCGCGCCGGGCCGGCCGGAGCACGACCGGCTGCGGCGAGTCCGGAGCTGGGGCGATCGGCACCCCGCCCGCCGGCTGGCCCGTCTGCACCGCGGCGCGGTCGCCGGGCCCCTCCCGCAGGGGCGGGTTGTAGGCCCACAGGACCAGCCCGACGAGGACTGCGGCCATCTGACACGCGAGCAGCGCCCAGCCGGTGTGCCACGCCGTCGCGAGCCACACACCGACCGCCGGGCCGACCATGAAGGACAGCTCGGCGGTGACCGAGTCGAGCGAGAGCGCGGTGCGCCGCTGAGCCTGCGGGACGGAGCGCAGGATGACCTGTCGCAGGATCGAGAAGGTCGGCACCGCGAAGAGGCCGGCGAGCGCGGCGAGGGCCAACAGCGGTGCGTAGTCGACCCATGGGGCGATCGACCAGCAGACGGCTTGGACGACGAGCGATGGCGCGACGGTGCGGCGCAGTCCGATCCGGTCCAGCAGCCGCCCCCGCCACGGCCCGGAGATCGCGAGCGCGACGGTCGCCGCCGCCGTGAGAAGGCCGGCCTGGCTGTAGCTGCGGTCCAGGTGCGCCACGACGTGAAGGGTCAGCAGGACCTCACCAGCCCACATCGGCACCCTGATCAGGAACCCGAGCACGAGGATGCGCCTCAGGTCAGGCACGCGCAGCACGTGTCGGTAGGGGCGCAGGTCCATCCCCACAGAGTCCCATCGCGGTCCGCAATGGGTCATCCGGGTTTTCCCGAGGAGAGCGGGGGCTGCGCTGCGAGAAGACCTTGTCCGCGCGGGCGAAGCAGGGAAGGGTGGGGTCATGGCGCGACCCACCGGCAGACCAGAGCTTCCTGCGGCCCCCGACCCCGCGGCGCCGCAGGACATCCGCAACGTCGTCCTCGTCGGCCCAGGGGGTGCGGGCAAGACCACCCTGTTCGACCACCTCGTCGCAGCGCGAGTCCCCGGGCACCGTCCCCGCGAGGGTGAGCACGAACGCTCCACCGCCATCACGACCGCCGCCCTCGACAGCAACGGCGTGACGGTCAACCTCATCGACACGCCGGGCTTCCCCGACTTCATCGGCGAGCTGCGCGCCGGGCTGCGCGCCGCCGACGCCGCCGTCTTCGTCATCTCGGCCGCAGACGAGATCGACCGCCCCGTCTCCCTGCTGTGGCGCGAGTGCGCCTCGATCGCCATGCCCCGGGCCGTCGTGGTGACCCACCTGGACCAGCCGAGAGCCGACTTCGCCCAGACCGTCGAGACGTGCCGGCGGGTCTTCGGTGACGCACGCCCCACGCACTGGCCGGTCCTCGCCGACGGCGACATCGGCTCGATCGTCGGCCTGCTGACGGGTGCCTCCGACGAGCACGACAGCGCTCGAGGCGAGCTCATCGAGTCGATCATCGAGCAGTCCGAGGACGCCACGTTGCTCGACCGCTACCTCGAGGGCGAGCAGCTCGACACGGACACGCTGATCTCCGACCTGCGCACGGCGATCAACCGCGGCAGCTTCTTCCCCATCGTGCCGGTCGCTCCCCGTGGCGACGTCGGGATCCCGGAGCTGCTCAGCATCATCGAGAACGCCTTCCCCGACCCGAGCGCCTCGTGGATGCCCCCGGTCCACACGCCCGTCGGCGCCGCGGTCCCGGACGTGCGCTGCGAGCTCGAGGCACCGCTCGTCGCGCAGGTCATCAAGACCTCGACCGACCCGTACGTCGGGCGGCTCTCGCTCGTGCGCATCTTCTCCGGCCGTCTCGAGGTGGACCAGAGCGTGCACGTGTCGGGCCACATGGGCGACTTCGTCGGGCACGACGTCGTGGCCCACGGCGCACACGACGAGGATGAGCGGGTCGGGCCGCTGGCGAGCCCGCTCGGCGACGGTCACCGGCCGGTCTCGCACGGGATCGCCGGCGACATCATCCTGGTTTCGAAGCTCTCGCGCGCCGAGACGTCGGACACCCTGTCCTCGACCGACCGCCCGACGGTCGTCGCGCCATGGCTGCTGCCGGAGCCGCAGCTGCCCGTCGCGATCAGGGCCGCGACGAAGACCGACGAGGACAAGCTCGCCAGTGCCCTGCAGCGGATCGCCGCCGAGGACGTCACCGTCCGGATGGAGCACGCGGCCGACACCGACCAGATGGTGCTCTGGACGATGGGCCAGGCTCACCTCGACGACCTCATCGCGCAGCTGGCCGACCGGTACGGCGTGACGGTCAGCGCCGAACCCCACCGCACGGCGCTGCGCGAGACCTTCGTGCGCAAGGTGTCGGTGCAGGGCAGGCACGTCAAGCAGTCCGGCGGGCACGGGCAGTATGCCGTGTGCCAGATCGAGGTGGAGCCGCTCCCGCGTGGAGCGGGTTTCGAGTTCGTCGACAAGGTCGTCGGCGGCTCGGTTCCCCGCCAGTTCATCCCGTCGGTCGAGAAGGGAGCCCGAGCCCAGCTCGAGAAGGGACTGCTCACGGGGCACCCGGTCGTCGACGTGAGGGTCACGCTGGTCGACGGGAAGGCGCACTCGGTCGACTCCTCCGACGTCGCGTTCCAGACCGCCGCGGCGCTCGCCTTGAAGGAGGCGGCGAACGAGTCGACGATGGCGTTGCTCGAGCCGATCGACAGCGTCTCGATCACGACCGCCGACGAGTACCTCGGCTCGGTCATGTCCGACCTGCGCGGCCGGCGGGGCCAGGTCGTGGGCACCGAGCCGGCCGAGGAGGCCGGGTGGACGGTGGTACGCGCCGAGGTGCCCGCCGCGGAGCTCTCCCGCTACCCGATCGACCTGCGGTCCGTCTCGCACGGCACGGGGTCGTTCACGCGAGTGCCGTTGCGGCACGACCTGCTGCCGCCCGACAAGGTCAAGGCGCTGCTCGCCTCGCCCTAGCGGCGATCACCCACCACGCCACGCGGGCCAGGACCAGAGCCGTGACGACGGCGCCCGCGATGTGCTCGGCGGTGCCGGTGGCCACGAACAGCAGCGCCATGGCCACCAGAACCGGGACGAGGTAGGTGAAGGCCACCAGGACGTAGCCGCCGAAGGAGGGCATCCGCACGCCGGCGCTGTCGGCGACCGCCTTGACCATGAAGTTCGGCCCGTTGCCGATGTACGTGACCGCCCCCCAGAAGACGGCCCCGGTACTGATGGCGACCAGGTACGGCTCGTAGACACCGGCCACCGACGGCTCGCCGCCGAGCTGCTGGGCCATCTCGAAGAAGGTCAGGTAGGTCGGGGCGTTGTCGAGCACGGAGGACAGTCCACCGGTGAAGAAGAAGAAGGTCAGCTCGTTGAGCGGCAGGGACGGCGCGACCTGTGCCAGGTAGCGCAGTGCCGGGATCATCGTCAGGAAGATCCCGATGAACAGGGCCGCGACCTCGAGGATCGGCCCCCAGCGGAAGCTGTTGTAGACGAACCGGGCCCGCTTGTCCCCGGTGTAGACCGACAGTGTCGCGACCGTGAGCAGGATCAGCTCCCGCCACGGGATCCACGCGCCGAGCTGGGCGTGGCCCTCCTCGATGGCGTGCAGGTCGACCGACGGGGCCAGGGCGACGGCGAGCACGACGACGGCCAGGTAGAGGAAGTGGATCCTGCCGACGAGCCCGAGCGGCTTCACCGCGGAGTCGTCCCACCGCCGCGCTTCTGGCGACTCCTGCGCGTAGAGCCGGTGGTCGAGGGCCCAGTAGGTGACCAGGAGCAGCCCGTTGACGAAGAGCCACTCCGGCACGAGATGCAGCGTCCACAGGAACGGGACCCCGCGCAGCATGCCGAGGAAGAGCGGCGGGTCACCCAGGGGGGTGAGCAGTCCGCCGCAGTTGGCCACGATGAAGATGCTGAAGATGACCGTGTGCACCCGGTACCGGCGCTCGGCGTTGGTGTTCAGCAGCGGGCGGATCAGCAGCATCGCAGCGCCGGTGGTGCCGATGACCGACGCCAGCGCCCCGCCGACGCCGAGGAAGATCGTGTTGGTGCGTGGGCTCGCGCGTAGGTCACCGGTCAGGTAGATACCACCGGAGACGACGAACAGCGCCAGTAGCAGGATGATGAACTGGGCGTACTCGACGAGCGAGTGGGCGACCGCCCAGCCCTGGCCGGCGACGAGGAACCACACCGCCACCGGCAGGCCCAGCACGAGCGAGACGAGCAGCTGGACACGCTGGCGCTCCCACAGCTCGCTGACCGCGCCCACCAGGGGAGCCACGGCGATGCAGCCCAACATCACGGCGAAGGGCGCCATCCCCCACCACTCGACACGCATCGGCCGCCTCCACAGAGTCGATTCCACGCCTGGCCCGAACCTAGCCGATCACCCGGTCGCCGGCACCGCGGCCGCCCCCGTGGGTCACCGCGACCGGTTCGGTCAAAGGCTTGACGGTGACTACCTTAGATCGAGTTCTCTGACTCGAGTACCCGATGTGAAGGAAGCTGAATGAGCCGCCGCCGCGTGAACAACCCACTGGCCCTCGCCGTGCTGTCCTGTCTCGGCGAGCGCCCGATGCACCCCTACGAGATCTCCTCGACATTGCGCCACCGGGGCAAGGAGCAGAGCATCAGGCTCAACTACGGCTCGCTCTACTCCGTCGTCGCCTCCCTCGAGAAGCACGGGCTGATCACGGCCCGGGAGAAGGTCCGGGCCGGCAACCGGCCCGAGCGGACCGTCTACGAGATCACGCAGGCAGGATCCGAGGAGTTCGAGGACTGGCTCTCCGAGCTGCTGAGCACCCCGTCCAACGACCCGTCCAGTCTCGAGTCCGCGCTGTCCCTGATCGCCGGGCTCCCCCCGGACGAGGCTGCCCGGCTGCTCGAGGAGCGCGTCAGCCGCCTCGATCTGGAGCTACGGGCCCTCGGCGCCTCGAACGACTGGTCGCGCGAGCAGGGCCTGCCCGAGATCTTCCTTGTCGAGAGCACCTTCCGTGAGGCGATGCTCGCCGCGGAGCGCGGCTACGCCGCCGAGCTCGCGGCCCAGATCCGCTCGAGCTCGCTGGGTGGCGTCAAGGTCTGGCGCCGCCTGCACGAGCTCCGCGCGGCCGGCACCCCGATGGAGGAGATCCTCGCTGACCCGGTGCGCCACCTCGGAGAGGAGGGACGAGTGCTCGGTGAGGGCCCCGCGGCGGCGCACACCGAGCGCACCGACGACGAACCCGGTCCCTGACCCATCAGAGAACCCATCACGAGAGCAATGACAAACCCCGGCCGTGCGCTGCAACGTCCGGCCGGGGCCGTCCTCGAGTCGGCCACCGCAGCGATCCGCGACAGGCACCCAAGGCACACCCTGAGCGTACGACACCGGTGCGACCGACTCCCACACCCCGGTGACCGCATGCCGGTCACCCCATCACCACTGGAGTCACCATGCACGACATCACGAGCTCACCTGCGGTCGTCGCCACCGACCTCGTCAAGACCTATCCCGTCAAGAGAGGGGTCCCGCCCCTGCGGGCCCTCGACGACCTCACCCTCGAGATCGCGCCGGGCGAGATCTTCGGGCTGCTCGGCCCGAACGGCGCCGGCAAGTCGACGACGGTCAAGATCCTCTCGACCCTCACGCGGGCCGACTCGGGCTGCGCGGCGGTCGCCGGCCACGACGTGCAGCGCGAACCCGACGCGGTGCGCCACGCCATCGGCCTGGTCTCGCAGAAGTCGAGCTCGGCGCCCATGATGACCGGCCGCGAGAGCCTGGTCATGACCGGGCGGATCCACGGGCTCCGCAGAGCGGATGCCCGCGACCGGGCCGACGAGCTCCTCGGCCGTTTCGGCCTAGCCGACGCGGCGGACCGCCTGACCAAGACGTACAGCGGCGGGATGAACCGCAAGCTCGACGTCGCCATCGGGCTCGTCAACCGCCCGGCGGTGCTCTTCCTCGACGAGCCGACGACCGGCCTTGACCCGGAGGCCCGGGCCGAGCTGTGGTCCGAGATCGAGCGTCTGGCATCCGAGGACGGCACGACCGTCCTGCTCACGACCCACTACCTCGACGAGGCGGACCATCTGACCGACCGGCTCGCCATCGTCGACCGCGGCCGCATCGTCGCCGCGGGCAGTCCGGACGAGCTCAAGCGGGAGCTGCGCGGCGACCGGGTCGTCATCGAGGTCGCCGACGCCGCGGCGGGCGCCCGGGCGGCAGAGCAGCTGTCCAGGCTCGTCACGCTCGTCGACCTCTCGCACGAGGGACGCGCGGTCCGGGCCCGCACCGACGAGGGCGCGAGCGTCATCCCCCTCGCCCTCGCCTCGCTCGAGCAGGCCGGCATCGAGGTCGCCTCGGCGACTGTCTCGCGGCCATCCCTCGACGACGTCTACCTGCGCCATGCCGGGCGGACGTTCGAGGAGGTGGCGCGATGAGCGCCGACCGACGCGAGGACCCGACCGAGCCCCAGCGAGGGAGGCCCGCAGCGGCGGGAAGAGGCGCGACAGTGGGCGTGAGCGCCGACCGACGCGAGGACCCGACCGAGCCCCAGCGAGGGAGGCCCGCAGCGGCGGGAAGAGGCGCGACAGTGGGCGTGAGCGCCGACCGACGCGAGGACCCGACCGAGCGCCGGCGAGGGAGGCCCACAGCGCCGGGAAGAGGCGCGGCAGTGGGCATGAGCACGCTCGTGACGCACTCGGCCCTCATGACGCGCCGGTCGGTCACCGCCCTGCTCCGGCAGCCGGCCTTCGTCCTGGTCACACTCATCCAGCCGGCCATCTGGCTGCTGCTCTTCGGGGCGCTGTTCGAGAAGGCGGTGCAGATCCCGGGCTTCGGCGCGGGCGGACGGTCCTACCTCGAGTACCTCACGCCGGGTGTCGTCGCGATGACCGCACTCTTCTCGGCGGCGTGGGCGGGCACCGTCTACATCGAGGACATGACCCTCGGCGTCATGGACCGCCTGCTCGCCTCGCCGGTGCGTCGGGGCGCCCTCATGAACGGCACGGTCGCCTACCAGAGCATCACCTCGATCGTGCAGACGCTCGTCATCATCGCGATCGCGTATGCCGCCGGGGCGCGGTTCGAGCGGCCGCTGGCCGGCATCGGCCTGACCCTCGTGGCGGCGGTGCTGCTCACGGTCGTCTTCGCCGCGCTGTCCAACGCGGTGGCCCTACTGACGCGGGAGCAGAACGCGCTGATCGGGGTCAGCCAGCTGCTCTCGCTGCCGCTCGCGTTCCTCTCGTCGGCGATCATGGACCCGCGGCTCGCACCGTCGTGGCTGCAGACCGTGGCGACGTACAACCCGCTCGACTGGGCGGTCGTGGTCAGCCGCGAGGCTCTGTCCGCGACGCCGGACTGGGCTGCGGTGTGGCCACGGCTCGGCGCCCTGGCCGGGCTCTCGATCGTGATGAGCTGGCTGGCGACACAGGCGTTCCGCGCCTACCAGCGGTCGGTCTGATCTGAAGGCTCGGACCGGATGGCTCCGCCCGGGATGCCGCTCGGCGGGCGCACGCAGCCCGCTGGGCGGCATCCGTCCTTCAGGAGATCAGCAAGCCTTCAGGAGATCAGCAACGAGAAGGCATGGATGAGCATCCCGATGAGGCCGCCGACGAGCGTGCCGTTGATCCGGATGAACTGCAGGTCGCGGCCGACCTGCAGCTCGACCCGTTCGGCGGTCTCCTTGCCGTCCCAGCGGTCGACCGTGTGGCTGATGACGTGGGTCAGCTCGGTGCCGTAGCGGTCGACGGCATAGACGACGGCATCGCAGATCCGGGAGTCGACGCGGTCGCGCAGGTCGCGGTCGGCCAGGAGCTTGTCGGCCAGCGCGTGCACCTCGCGGACCCCTCGGGCCCGCACCGGCCCGTCCGGGTCCTCCAAGGAGGCGATCGCCACACCGCGGAAGGACACCCACAGCGACATCGCCGTCGCGGGGACCTGCGGGTGGGACAGGACGCGTTCCTTGAGCCGCTCGGCCTTGTCCTGGGTGGCGGGGTCGTGCTGGAGGTTGTCGGCCAGGTCGATGAGCAGCTTGTCGAGAGCGATCCGTACCGAGTGGTGCGGGTCGGCCCGGATGTCGGCGAGCCACTTCAGCGCCTCGGTGTGGATCTTGCGGGCGACCAGGTCGTTGACGGCGTCCGGGACCCAGAGGGGGGCGCGCTGGATGATGAGCGCCTCGAACAGGTCTTCGTTGTCGACGAGCCAAGCCCGGCTCTCGTCGAGGACGAGGTCGACGAGACCGCGGTGCGCGTCGTCGCGGACGACCTGGTCGAGCAGGCCGCCGGCCAGCGCGCTGATCGGCTCGGCCTTCAGGCGCGGGATCACCGCCTGCTCGATGATGGCCTGGACGTCGGCGTCGGGGATGCGCTGCAGCGCGTGTGCCGTCACCGTGGCGACCTCGTCGACGAGCCGCTTCGCGTGCCCCGGCTGGCTGGCCCAGTCGGCGATGCGCCGGGTCGGCTCCGCGTCGAGCACGCGCTCGCGGATGATCTCCTCGCGCATGAAGTTCTCGGCGACGAACTCCTCGAGGCTGCGCCCGATCATCTCCTTCTTGCGCGGGATGAGTGCGGTGTGCGGGATCGGCAGGCCGAGGGGGTGCCGGAAGAGCGCGGTGACCGCGAACCAGTCTGCGCAGGCGCCGACCATCGAGGCCTCGGCGCCGGCGTTGACGAAGCCGAGGACGCCGCTCTCGTCACCGAAGGTGAGCAGGTAGACGATGGCGGCGAGGACGAGCAGGCCCGTCGCCACCATCCGCATCCGCCGCAGGTCGCGCCGCCGCTGGGCGTCGAGGGCCGGGTCCACCATGAGCCCGAGGGGTCCGCTCACGGCCACCTCCTGTCTGTCGGTCCTGGCCATGGGTGGCGGCAGGGCTCCGTCACCTCCCACCGTCCATCGTCGCCCTCGCCGGCGCGCTCAGCCGGCCGCCTCGAGTGCGAAGGCCAGCGCGTCGATCCTCGCACGTACCTGCTCGTCGGACGCGATCTGCTCCCCGAGCCGGGCCGCGATGGCGCTGATCTGCTCGGCCTGCAGCCCCGGATGCACACCGAGCACGACGCGCAGCAGACCCGCCCCGGCGGGCTCCCCCGCCTCGAGCCGGTGGGTCCGGACCGCCGGCTCGTCCCGGCAGGCCCGCTCGAGCGCCGACGCGACATCCGGATCGAGATGGCTCGGGTGCCAGGTGCGCTGCTCGGCCAGGGCCCACAGCATGCTCGAGCGCAGCACGACCGCGTGCGCGGACGCGACATCGAGCACGAGGACGTCACAGCCCTCGCCGACGGCGGCCCGGGCGGCGGCGACCGCAGGCACCGCGACGGGGCGGGCCGAGGCGTCCCACTCGGCGAGTGCAGCCAGCGAGGAGAACATCGGCAGCGCCCGGGAGCCGTCCGGGGCGGTGAGCGTGACCGTGGCCATCTCAGTCCTCGTGTCGGACACACCGGCCGACCCGGCCTGCTCGGTCAGCTCGGTCGCGACGGCGAGGACCGGGACGAGCCAGCGGGCGTCGGCGATCGCCCGCATCGCGGCGGACTCGGTCTCGGGCGTCGGTGCCTGCTCGAGGACTCGCAGGACCTCGACGAGACCGGGCGCCGCCTCGCCGGTGTCGCCCGAGAACCCGTGCGTCGGGATCGACTTGCCGGCCCAGGCCTGGCCCGCCGAGTCGGATGGCCCCCCGTCGGCGTCGACGTGGGGGAAGTCCCCCTCGGCCGGCCGGCCACGTCCCCCTGTCATGATCCCGGTCGCCCGGCGACGTCGAGCGCCTCGGGCAGCGTGAAGGCGCCCCGGTAGAGGGCCGAGCCGACGATGGCGCCCTCGACGCCGTCGCCGACGAGGCCTCGCAGGGTCGCGAGGTCCTCGAGGGTCGAGACGCCGCCCGAGGCGACGACCGGCCGGTCGGTGCGCGCGCAGACGTCCCGCAGGAGCGCGACGTTGGGACCCTGCAGCATCCCGTCCTTGTCGACGTCGGTCACGACGTAGCGCGCGCAGCCCTCGTCGTCGAGACGCTCGAGCGTCTGCCAGAGCTCACCACCGTCGCGGGTCCAGCCACGAGCTGCGAGCGTCGTGCCGCGCACGTCGAGCCCGATCGCGACGCGGTCGCCGTGCTCGGCGACGACCCACGCGGTCCACTCCGGGTCCTCGAGCGCGGCCGTGCCGATGTTGACCCGTCGGCAGCCGGTCGCGAGCGCCGCCCCGAGCGAGTCGGCGTCGCGGATACCCCCGGAGAGCTCGACCTTTATGTCGAGTCGACCGACGATCGAGTCGATGAGCGCCCTGTTGCTGCCTCGCCCGAACGCCGCGTCGAGGTCGACCAGATGCAGCCACTCGGCGCCTTGGTCCTGCCAGGCCTCGGCTGCCTGCCACGGGTCGCCGAACTCGCCGCCGCTGCCGGCGACGCCCTGGACGAGCTGCACGGCCCGCCCGGACGCGATGTCGACTGCGGGCAGGAGCTCGAGGCGAGGTTGGTCGGTCATGGGCTGGGTCTCCTGGTCGGTGAAGGGCAGGGGTCTGACGGAGGGGACAGGACGGGGGCCACGCTCACAGGCTGCCCACCCAGTTCTCGAGCAGGTGCAGCCCCGGATCGCCGGACTTCTCGGGGTGGAACTGGGTGGCCGTCAGGGGCCCGTTCTCGACCGCGGCGACAAACCGGGCCCCATGGTGCGCCCAGGTCACCACCGGGGCGACGACGGCGAAGGCTCCGGTGGCCTGCAGCGTCCAGGACTGGACGGCATACGAGTGGACGAAGTAGAAGCGCTCGGACTCGATGCCTGCGAAGAGGCGGGAGCCGGGGCCCACCTCGAGACCGGACCACCCCATGTGCGGAACGATGTCGGCCGGGAGGCGTGCGACGGTGCCGGGCCACTCCCCGAGGCCCTCGAGGGGGGCCACGGACGGCTCGGTCGACGCCTCGAACATGACCTGCATCCCGACGCAGATGCCAAGGACCGGCCTGCCCCCGGCGACGCGGCGGCCGATGATCCGTGGGCCGTGGGCCGCGGCGAGCCCGGCCATGCAGGCGTGGAAGTTGCCGACGCCGGGCACGAAGAGGCCGTCGGACTCGAGCGCGGCGTGCGGGTCCGCGGTGAGCTCCACGGCGGCGCCGACCCGCTCGAGGGCCCGTACGGCGGATCGGACGTTGCCGCTGCCGTAGTCGAGGACGACGACGCGAGGCCTCATCTCGGATCCGTTGCAGTCGGTGGGGTGACCATCTCAGAGCGCGCCCTTGGCGCTCGGGATCCCATGCACCCGTGGGTCGATCGCGACGGCCGCCCGCAACGCCCGCGCGACGGCCTTGAACTGGGCCTCGACGATGTGGTGCGGGTCGCGGCCGGCGAGGACCCGGACGTGCAGGCACAGGCCCGCGTTGTAGGCGAAGGACTCGAAGACGTGCCGGGTCATCGAACCGGTGAAGTGGCCGCCGATCAGGGCGTACTGCTGGCCCTCCGGCTCACCCTCGTGCACGACGTAGGGCCGGCCGGCGACGTCGACGACGGCGTGGCAGAGCGCCTCGTCGAGCGGGACCGTCGCGTCGCCGAAGCGCGAGATGCCCGCCTTGTCGCCGAGTGCCTGGCGCAGCGCCTGGCCGAGGACGATCGCGGTGTCCTCGACGGTGTGGTGCACGTCGACGCGGAGGTCACCCGTGGCCTTGACACTCAGGTCGATGAGGGAGTGCTTGGCGAGCGAGGCGAGCATGTGGTCGTAGAAGGGCACTCCGGTCGAGACGTCGGACTCGCCGGTGCCGTCGAGGTCGAGGGTCAGCTTGACCTGCGACTCGCGGGTGGTGCGGGTGATGGTGGCCGTGCGGCTCATGTCTCGCCTCCGGTCTCGGGGGTGCTCAGGTCTCGGGGGTGCTCGGGTCGGCGCTGCCGGTGTGCG
>NZ_JAKDLO010000267.1 GCF_030452765.1 Intrasporangium sp. | reverse complement strand
GAATTCATCGCCGTGCTGGACCAGACGTCGATCGCCGAAGCGTACGGCAACATGGCGGTCAGCTCGGAGAAGGCCAATCCCACCGGCACCAGCAGCACAGCGAGGATCGGGAAAATGATGGCCGCGCCGGCTCCAGTCAGCTCAAACCAGTAGGGCGCCTCAGCGAGCCAACCCCCCAGCACCGCCCCAGCGGCGAGTGCGATGACGCCGAAGAGCGACAACTCACGCTTGAGGCCAGTCTCTGAACCTGCCACGACGGCAACGATATTTATCGCGCTACCGTGGTGTCAACGCGCAGGATGGCGTCCTCGTGTCCGCATTGCCGGAACCGCTCGAGGGTCCGTGGGGCGAACCCGGGCAATACACGGAAAGGGCACGATTCGCAGCACAACCCGGAGCAACTGGGTCATCCGCGGGGGCATGTCTAGCTCAACCAAACGAAGGGCAACGAACATGAACACCACTGCGCGCCGCATCGCCGGCACCTCTCTGGCCGCGGCGGGGGCCATGTGCCTCGCGGTCGGGCCGGCCCTCGCCGCCGACACGACGGTATCGGGCAACCTGTTACCCGTGGCGAGCAACAACGTCTCGAAGGTCAGCGGCACCGCATCGGTGAAGGTCAGCGGCGAGATGCTCACCGTGACGATGGTCGCCTCGGGTCTGCTGGCCGGCTCTGCGCACGCGGCCCACATCCACTTCGGCGCGAACGCCCGGCACGCCTGCCCCACCATCGCCGATGACACGAACGGTGACGGGCACATCAACACCACCGAGGGCGCGGCCGCCTACGGCGGCGTCGTGGTCTCACTGACCACCAGCGGCGACACCTCTCCTAAGAGCGCCCTGGCGGTCGACCGGTTCAGTACTGCCCCCGGTGGCGAGATCAGCTACGAGCGCGGCAGCATCAAGGTCAGCCCCGAGCTCGCCAAGGCGATCTCCGGTGGCGAGTCCGCGATCGTCGTGCACGGCGTCGACTACAACAAGAACGGCAAGTACGACGGCGCCACCAAGAGCGACGTCGACCCCGCCCTGCCCACCGAGGCCACCGACCCGGCCCTGTGCGGCATCCTTAAGGTTGCCCCGGCCGGCGGCATGAACACCGGCGGAGGCGGCGGCACCGGTGGTTCGAACCAAGGCCTGATCGTGATCGGTGGGGCTCTGCTGCTGGCCGGCGCCGGCGTGGGCGCGTTCGCCCTCAAGCGTCGCGCCAACGCGGCGGCGTAGCCCCAAGGGTCGCGGCTCGAAGGTGTGATCCGACAGCGCGAGCAATGAGATGAACCGACACGATCATCCTGCCGGCTCTGGCCGGCGCGGCGTCAATGGCGCCGTGCTGGCCAGCATCTTGCTGCTCGCAGGCGGCTCCGTGCTGCTGGGCCTGGGGTTAGACCTGGGCTCGGGTCGTGCCGGCCCGCCGCCGCAACCACCCGCGGCGATGGCCGTGGCGGCGGCGCCGGCGCCGGCCACTGCGGGTTCGGGCGAGCCGGTTCACCATCGCCGCCCGGCCGGGGCCCGGCCGGGGGAATCGATCGGTCGGTTTCTGCCCGCGTCGCGACCAACCCGGCTCGAGATCGGCTCGATCGGCCTGCGAAGCGACACCTTCGTGGCCCTGCACGTTCAGCGCGACGGCACCCTCTCGGTGCCCCCCAACGCCGACACGGTCGGTTTCTATCAGGCGGGCCCGACGCCCGGCCAGCCCGGCTCGGCGGTGCTGGCCGCCCACGTCGACACCGCCTCAGGAGCTGAGGGCGTGTTCTATCGTCTCGGCGCGGTCAGACGCGGCGAGACGATCCGCGTGACCCGCGCCGACGGGACGGTGCCCGTGTTCACCATCGACAGGGTGCAGGCGTTCTCAAAGAGCGCCTTTCCCACCGCCGATGTGTACCACAGCGACCTGACCAGCGCGCAGATCCGGCTGATCACCTGCGGCGGTCCACTCGGACCGGACGGCAGCTACCGGAACAACATCGTGGTGTTCGCCCACCTCGCCAGCACCTGAGCACCGGCAGGGCGGCGGCAGCCGCCGATGCTCGTGCAGGGCCATCCACGGCCAGCAGTATCCACGCCCGCTGGCCGGGCGCGCCGGCTCTGGTCCTTGCCGGGCGAACGTGTGCTTCCAGCCTCAGGCACGCGGCCAAGAATCCGGCGCCCGGCGCGACTTGACTGCCTGACCATCTTGGCTCGGCGCGGCGCAGTCCCCCGGGGGTGCTGGCTGCCCCGTACGGTGCAGGGCATGGCGCCAACCGAGACAGACGGTGATCCGGTGATCGAGATCGACGGGTTCACGATGAGCTTCGGGCGCGCCACCGTGGTCGATGACCTCTCCTTCCGGGTCGGCCGGGGTGAGACGTTCGGGTTCCTGGGCAGCAACGGGTCGGGCAAGACCACCACGATCAGGGCGCTGCTGGGCATCTACCAGCCGAGTGCCGGCACGCTGCTGGTCAGCGGGCGCCCCTTCACCCCCGCACAGGGCAACACCCTGGGGTATCTGCCCGAGGAGCGGGGCCTGTACAAGAAGGAGAAGGTCATCGACGTGATGGTCTACTTCGGGCGCCTGAAGGGCCTGACCCCCAAGGAGGCCAAGTCCTGGTCGATGGGCTACCTGGAGCGGGTCGACCTGACCGAGAAGGCGGGCGTCCGCATCGACAAGCTCTCCGGTGGCCAGCAGCAGAAGATCCAGCTCGGGGTCACGATCATGAACACCCCGGACCTGCTGATCCTGGACGAGCCGACCAAGGGCTTCGACCCGGTCAACCGGCGGCTGCTGATGAGCATCATCGAGGACCAGAAGAGGGCCGGCGCGACGGTGTTGATGATCACCCACCACATGGAGGAGGTCGAACGGCTCTGTGACCGGGTGATCATGCTCAAAGACGGTAGAGCGGAGGCGTACGGCACCATCGGGCAGATCCAGGACCGCTTCGGCGGGCGCACGGTGCGGCTGCGCTACGCCGGGCAGCTACCCGGATCCTCCCCGGACTGGGAGGCCGTCGTGGTCGAACGCAACTACGCGGAGCTGGCGCTGGCCGAGCACGCCGACGAGGCGCAGGTGCTGCGCGGCCTGGTCGAGGCCGGGGTGGCGGTGTCTAGTTTCACCACGACCAGGAAGTCGATGGATGAGATCTTCGTGACGATCTACGGCTCCTCGGCCGAGCAGGAGCAGGCTGACGCGCCGCAGCGGGAGCCGGCGCGCGGGCGGGTGGGCCGCTGATGGCCGGGCACAACCTGGGCACCGTGATCGGGTTCGAGTTCACCCGCACGTTGAAGAAGAAGAGCTTCTGGGTCACCACCTTGTCGGTGCCGATCATCATCGCGGTCGTCTTCGCCCTGGTCTACATCAGCAACAGCTCCACCGACCAGAGCGCGAAAGAGCAGGCGAACGCGACGATCACTTTCGTGTACACCGACGCCTCCGGGCTGATCACCAGACAGCAGGCTGCCGCCCTGGGCGGCAGCCTCGCGCCGGACCCGGCCCGGGCGGTCGCCGACGTGCGCACCGGGCGGGTCCAGGCGTACTTCGCCTACCCGCCGGATCCGGCCACGCAGGCGGTGCGCGTGTACGGCCAGGACCTGGGCATCTTCAACAACGGGCAGTACCAGGCGATCGCGCAGCGCCTGCTGACCACTGCGGCCACCGACAAGATCGGCTCACCCACACTGTCGACCCTGGTCGCCGGCGGCGCGAGCTTCGAGGCCACCACCTACCGCGGCGGGCAGCGGGGCGGCGGGCTGAGCTCGGTGATCCCGCCGCTGCTGTACCTGCTGGTCTTCTACCTGACCATCTTCTTGCTGGGCAACCAGATGCTCAACTCCACCCTGGAGGAGAAGGAGAACCGGGTCACCGAGATGATCCTGACCACGCTGAACGCGACCACCCTGATCATCGGCAAGATCATCACCCTGTTCCTGGTCGGGCTGGTGCAGATCCTGGCCTTCGCCGCCCCGGTCCTGCTGGCCTACCTGTTCTTCCGCGACCAGCTGGCGCTACCGAACCTGAACCTGTCCAGCCTTCGGTTCGAGTCGGGCCCGATGATCATCGGGGCGCTGCTGCTACTCGGCGGGTTCCTGCTGTTCACCGGGACCCTTGTCGCGGCCGGGGCGATCATGCCCACCGCGAAGGAGGCCGGCCCCATCTTCGCGGCCATGATGATCCTGCTGTTCGTGCCGTTCTACGCCATCTCGCTGATCCTCAGCGACCCGAGCTCCCCGATCGTGCAGATCTTCACCTTCTTCCCCTACACCGCCCCGGTCACCGCCATGGTGCGCAACGGCCTCGGCTCGCTACCGGGCTGGCAGGCCGGCATCGTGATCACCGAACTGATCATCCTGGGCACGCTGGTCCTGCTCCTGGCGGTGCGGATCTTCCGCTACGGCAGCATCCAATACACCTCCAAGGTCTCGCTCACCTCCGCGCTTGGCACCCGCAGCACCCCACCGCCCGCAGCGACCGGACCCG
>NZ_JAKDLO010000266.1 GCF_030452765.1 Intrasporangium sp. | reverse complement strand
TACGCCAACGACGTCATCCCGCGTGCTTCGTAGTCACTCCAGCGGAGCCGCACCCAAGTCCATTGGCACGACATCGACTTCCACGGTGCCGACCTCGACATCTCCGAGGCGGCAGGAGACCGTCGACGTCCCCACAAACGACGTGGACATGCCGCTCGCACCAGCCGAGCCACGCTTGGCGCACCGACTGACGATCAAGCCGGACCGGTCCCTCAACTGCGTGCGAGCTGCCCCGGAGTCGAGCAGCGCGTCCAACTCGACGCCATTCATCTGCACGGTGACGAAGGGCAGAGACATGCGAGGATCATCCTCATCCACGAGAATGGCCAGCGACAGGTCGGTCATTGACCAACGCTATATTCGCGGCCCCGACACTTTCAGATCTCCACGGCAAAGGTGGACCAGCGAGTTCCTCCTCCAGCGGCATGAGAGCCCGCCGGTCGACCGGCGTCGCGGGCCAAGGTTTCAGAGTCCGTCCTACCAACGAGTCCAACAATAGTTGGGCTCGCCGTACTATTATCGGCAACGTCAGCGAGAGCGGAGGTGCAAGGTGCAGTTCTCGAGGCCGCTGGCGGTGGTCACGCCGACGCTGGACGGGCCCGTCCTGACGGCACTGGCTGTGGCGGACGGCCCGTTCACCACGGGGCAGCTGACCAGGATCCTCGGTCAGGGCTCGGAGGAGGGCATCCGCAAGGTGCTGCGACGGCTCACGGCCCAAGGGATCGTGTCGGCCGAACGGGTCGGTCCCGCATTCGCCTACCGCCTCAACCGGGCGCATCTTGCGGCGGAGCCGATCATCGCGCTGGCGGGGCTTCGCGGAACGTTCCTGACCCGGCTCGAGCGCCTGCTGGCCTCGTGGGCCCAGCCCCCGGCATACGCGGCAGTGTTCGGCTCTGCTGGTCGCGGCACCATGCGCCCGGACAGTCACATCGACCTGCTCCTGGTGCGCTCGCATGGCCCGCACGAGATGTGGGACGCACAGCTGGAACACCTGGTCAGTACGGCCAGCGGGTGGACGGGCAACGACCTGCGTCCGCTCGTCTACACGCTCACCGAGCTCGACGCCGCGCGAGGGGAGCCGGTCCTGCTCGATATCCTCGACAGCGGCATCACCGTGGCCGGCGAACGGTCCTGGTTCCAGCGCCGCGTACGGCCCCGAAGGGCCAGGTGACCCATGGGCACACGATCCTGCGCCCCCGAGGTCCGTCGCGTCCGACTGGCCAAGGCCGAAGGATTCCTCCAAGCCGCTGACGACGTCTCCCTCCTCGACGACAGCGGTCAACTACGCGACGCTGTCGTCACGCTCTACATCCATGCCGGCATCGCAGCCGCTGATGTCATCTGTTGCGCCCGTCTCGGCCTGCATGCCACCGGCGACAACCACGCCGAAGCCGTGGCCCTGCTCAAGAAGGCCGGCGCCGCCTCCCATCGACACCTGGCCACGCTGCTCGGACTGAAGACCAAAGCCGGATACAGCCACACCCCGGCCAGCAACGCTGACGTCAAGAAGGCAGCCCGGGCAGCGGGTCAGCTGGTCGACGAGGCCCGCGCCGAGACCCCCATGGGGTCCTGACCAAGACTCCAACAGGTCGCGCCCGACGGGGCCGGAGGTTCCGCGCAGATTCCGCCAGAACCGCCAACCCAGTGTCAAACAACCGAAGGCCCCGACCACCACTGAAGCGACCAATCCCAGTGCCAGTCAGCCGGATTCGGCGTCGTTGCAGGTCAGTAGCCATGCCGGGAGATGGCCGGCTCAGACCTCCTAAAGCGGGTGTCGCAGGTTCGAATCCTGCCGGGGGCACTTGAGCGGCCAGGGCTCTGACCTGCGACGATGCTGGAGGCAGGGCTTCCATCTCAGGAGCAAACGTGGGGGTTGAGACAGAATCAGCCCGGGGGTGTCAGAGGCGAGGAAACGGTGGTTTGTCCCCACATGGGCTGGGGGCGTAGCGGCGAAGTGGACGCACGGTGGCCGCGCGGCAGACGGGTCTCGTAGACCCCGTTGCGGGCAGCCGCCCTCAGGGGAGGGCGGGCTCCGGGTTGTCACTCGTGAACCGTTGCGCGGCTTCCTGGTCGACGAGTCCCTCGTCCGCCAGCCACTGGACCGCCCGGACTCGGGCCCTGGCATCACGCATAGCCTGCCAGACCGAGATCAGCTCGGGGTGGTGTTCATACACCTCGTTCTTGAAACGCCGGAATGCGCCCCTCCCCTGCAGCGACGCGCCCAGGCGTTCGCCAGCGGCGCGGTCGCTGATGCCCTCGGCGAAGTCGACCATGTCCTGGTACCACACGTGCGACGGGAGGGCATCGATGACGATCAGGTCCAGCTCGTCGATCTCGACCGGGTTCTCACCGTCGATGCCCGTGTCGCTGCTCCAGAAGCGACCTCGCCCGTGCGCGGATCGAACAGCCATCGATGCTCGTAGTCGGTCTGGTCCGCCAGCGCGGCGGCGATCTCCTCAACGTCGATGCCGTCCGGGTCGAGCACCCAGTCAGCGTAAGGCCCGAGTCCAGCGCCGCGGGCCGGTGACACCGTCGGCCGAGGCCGCCCCACTCGCGGCGAAGTGACGCATTCCTCAAGAGTGCTCGGGTCGCGGCAAGCACGGACGTTGACGATCTACTCGCCCACAAGTTAACTTGGTTGTGTGGACGACCCGATCATCGCCCAATCAGCGCTGAAGCACGGCTTGGACGAGGTCGAGATACTCCATGCGTACCGCAACCCCATCCGAGTCTGGGACCTCGGTGACGGGTTCACCATGATGATCGGTGCGAACGCCGCTGCGATCATCCTGGAGGTCGGCTACATCCATGGTGAGACGGCGGTCGTCATCGTTCACGCGATGCGGGCCAGGGAGAAGTTCTTGAGGTGATCAGTGATGCCACGCAGCGTTGAGGAGATCTTGCAGCATGCCGACGAGCTGGCGGCACGGTTCGAGAACTACGAGCCCGACCCGAGCGATGAGCTCGATCCGGCGGCGGTCACTGCGCTGCGCTCGGCCGTGCTGGAGCGCTCAGAGGCCGAACGCCACCTCATCGAAGCCGTGCGCCAGGCCCGCGCCGCCCGATTGTCATGGTCTGCGATCGGCGCCCTGGTCGGTACCAGCGGAGAGGCCGCTCGCCAGCGGTACTCCGGCAAGGTCGCCTGACCGTCACGCGGCGCTCTGACGCGGGTCGCTGCGCTAGCTCAGGGGCTGGCAGCTGTGAGAGTGCCAGCACCCCGATCGAGATCCGGTCCGGCAGCCGTTCCCCAGCCGCCCTTGTCTCACGAGTCGCTCCAGCCACACCCGGACCCTAGACCACATAGACACCAAAGTCACGGACATTGTGGGGCTCGTGGCCAGGACGTCGACGAAGTCGACCTGTCGAACTGTCCGCCAACCCACAGAGGCAAGGCACCGACAGAACGCGTCCTCGACGGCCTTCTCATCACCTTTCATGCCAGCATCCTCGTGGCAATCTCGCGCGGCCTCCAGCGCATCCCCGTGCGACGACGATGACTCTGCAGGCAGACTGCGTCCGTGGCAACGATCGAAGAGGTCTGGCCGAGGATCGAACGGCACGCCGGTCGCGAGTTCAAGACGGTGACCGGCCTCCGCTTCACCTATCGAGCGCCCGGACAGTTCATCCGGGTGACGCGTGAGGGGCGCGAGATCAACCGCGTCCTGTCTCGAACCAACTTCGCGAAGGCCCTGCCGAGCATGGCGGCGAGCAATCCGAGCCAGCTCAAGGGCCGGCAAGGATCCGCCTACGTCTGGGCAATCCTCATGGACCCGCGGATTCGCCAGTCTGACCGGTGACCCGGTTCTTCGCCAAGGCGACAGATCGGGGGGCGCAGTCACCACGTCATGCAGACTGGCCGCATGGAGTGGTCGAGAGTCGGGCTGACGGCGGCGGGATTCGAAGGCTTCGTGACGTTCAGGATGCTTCCCGAAGCGCGCAAGTGCCAGCCCGCCGGGGTCTACGTCGTGATCCGTGAGACTACCGACTCTCCGCGGTTCCGTGCCGTCAGCACGGCCGGATGGTTCAAGGGGAAGGACCCAGCCGTCGACATCGCGACACTCGAGCACGCCTGGGTTCCAGGTGCGTCAGTCCTCTACATCGGGAAGGCCTCGGCCGGAACTGCCGGCCGTCGCGGACTCGCCAAGCGCCTCAGCGAGTACCGACGCCATGGTGCGGGCGAGCCGGTGGGGCACTGGGGCGGTCGGTACATCTGGCAACTGCAGGACAGCGACGACCTTCTTGTCGCTTGGCGCGAGACCCCGGATGTCGACCCCGAAGATGTGGAGTCAGAACTCATCACCAGCTTCGTGACCGACTGGGGAAGCCGCCCGTTCGCCAACCGCAAAGCCGGTCGCGCCATCCGGCAGGGGTAGGTCTGCTCGCGGCGGTATGTCGCTGGCACGGGACGCGCGGAGGCGATGTTCGAGGGCATAGCGCCACAAGTCCCGATCGGGTGACTCACCCAATCCGATG
>NZ_JAKDLO010000265.1 GCF_030452765.1 Intrasporangium sp. | reverse complement strand
GGGCCAGCACATGGGTGGCCAGCCGGGCCAGCACAAGGGTGGCCAGCCGGGCCAGCACATGGGCAACGGCGCTCACCACGGCATGGGCGCCGGCGTCGGGCAGGGCAGTGGCCCGGGTGCCGGCCAAGCCGGGTGACCGCCCCAGGGTCGACGGCAACGCATGAGCCCTGACCGTGAGGCTGTGCGTGGTTGGGGTCGTCCAGACGACCCCAACCACGCACAACATCCGGCAGCCCTAGGCTCGAGCCGTCCGCTTCGCACGGCATGAGGGAGCACCGATGGCCCGCCGGGTCCTCGTCGTCGACGACGAGTCGCAGATCCGCACGCTGCTGCGTGCCTATCTGGAGGCGGAGGGCTTCGCGGTCACCGAGGCATCGACCGGGGCCGACGCGCTCCAGCAGGGGCTGGACCCCACGGACCCGCCCGATCTCGTCCTGCTCGACATCGGCCTACCTGACCTCGACGGCCTCGAAGTGCTGACGACCCTGCGCCGCCAGTCCGACGTCTACGTCATCCTCGTCACGGCCCGAGCCGAGGAGGTCGATCGGATCGTCGGCCTCTCGGTCGGCGCCGACGACTACGTGACCAAGCCGTTCAGCCCCCGCGAGGTCGTGGCCCGGGTCAAGTCGGTGCTGCGCCGGGCCCGGGCCGCTGCCGACCTGACTGAGCCGAACCCCGACCCCGTCCTGCGGTTCGCCGGACTGACCATCGACCCGGTACGCCGCGAGACACTCGTCGACGGCCACGAGGTCACCGTCACCCGGCTCGAGTTCGACATCCTCGCGGTGCTCGCCTCGTCTCCCGGGCGGGTCTTCTCCCGAACGCAGCTGCTCGACCGGGTCTGGGGCTACGACTTCTACGGCGACGAGCGGGTCGTCGACGTCCACATCCGCAGCATCCGCAAGGCCCTCGGGGACGACGCGACCGACCCGCGCCTGATCGGCACCGTCCGTGGCGTCGGGTACAAGTTCCTCGCCGAACCGGAGGGCAGGCCATGACCCGCTTCCTCACTCGGCTCGACCTGCGCCTGGTCATCAGCCACGTCCTCGTCGCCGTCGTCGGTGGCGCGGTGACCTTCCTGCTCGTCCGCGGGTTGGCCCCCAACATCTTCGACCGCGAGACCCACATGATGGACGGCCGGCACGGCGGGATGCCGGGCGGCATGCCCGGGGCCGGACCCGGACTCGGCCAGCAGGTGCGCGACCAGTTCGTCTCGGCGGTGGACTCTGCCCTGGTGATCGGCGTGCTCGCCGGCCTCGTCGCTGCGGGCCTCTTCGGTGCCTACGCGGCCTACCGGCTCACCCGGCCCCTCGCGGCCCTCGGCGTGGCGACCCGGGAGATCGCCGGCGGGCACTACGCCGTCACCATCCCGCAGCCGGGCACCCTCGAGCTCGACGCGCTCGCCGACGACGTGCGGACGCTGGCGCACGCGCTGCAGGAGACCGAGACGCGCCGGACCCGGTTGCTGAGCGAGGTCGCCCACGAGATGCGCACCCCGCTGACCGTCCTCGACGGCTACCTCGAGGGGATGATCGACGAAGTCCTGCCGGCCACCCCGCAGACGCTGGCCCAGATGTCCGGGGAGACGCGGCGGCTGCGTCGCCTGGCCGAGGACCTGTCGGCTCTGTCCCGGGCCGAGGAGGGTCGGCTCGAGCTCGCACCGCACCTGACCGACCTGCGTCAGGTCGTCGTCGCCGCGGTCGAGCGGCTCGTCCCGCAGGCCGAGGACGCCGGCGTCACCCTAACCCTGAGCCGTGGCCCCGGCACGGTGCCGGTGACCGTCGATGCCGACCGGGTGGCCCAGGTGGTCACCAACCTCGTCGGCAACGCCCTGCAAGCCACCCCTTCCGGAGGCCGTGTCACCGTGGACGTCGCGACCGAGGCGAGCCACGCCGTTGCATCTGTCACCGACACCGGAGAGGGCCTCGCACCAGCCGACCTGGAGCGCATCTTCGAGCGGTTCTATCGCGTCCCTGACCGTCGCCGTTCGGGCGAGCCCGGCTCGGGCCAAGGCGGATCGGGCATCGGCCTGACCATCTCGCGGCGCATCGCCGAAGCCCACGGCGGCACCCTCGTCGCGACGTCACCGGGACGAGGACGCGGTGCCACCTTCACCCTGACGCTCCCGCTGTCGTGACGGATCATCCTGCGCCACAAGCGGACTGGACGACTCGCCGGGAGGCGGGCTCAGGGAGATACAGTATGCCGCTGAGCTCGCTGCCCTGGTCCGGCCGCACTCGCACGCGCAGCACTTCGCCGATCTGGCTGCACGTCTCCGCGACGACCTGTCCGGCACGTGCGCTCCCTCTGCCCGGTCACGGCGCCCGATCTACCCGAGCCGTCTCGTCGGACGTCAGCAGGACGACATTCCCATCGGGGTCGTCGACCATGGCCGCGTACGGGCCGACAGTCTGCGTCGGTGGCATCCGGCCGTGATAGCCGGCGTCGACGAGGTCGGCCCATCGTTGGTCGACGGCGCCGTTCTCGCCCGCGTAGAACTCGAGCAATTGCTGGTAGCCGCCGTTCGGGCGGGACCAGGCCGGGTCATAAGCGGATGCAAACGAGGTCGTCAGCAGCAGGCTGACTCCGCTGCCCATTCGGTGGATGACGACAGGTCGACCCGGTCCTGGGTCGGCAAGGTCGAGGCCGACGCGACGATAGAACTCGATCGACGCCGGCAGGTCGCGGACCTCGAGAATCACCATGCTCAGCTGCATCTCCATGTCCACGACTGTCCCACCCGGCACGACGGTCTCGCCCGCTCGTTGCCGAGCCTGCCGACGAACGACCGTTGGTCGACGCCACGTCGCGACACGCCCATGTCACTGGGCTTGCTTCTCGCGCAAGGCTCCTCGCGGGCGCCGCTGGTTACCTCAAACCGAGATGACGTCGACTCGTCGGATGTGTGGCAAGAACGCTACACTGTGCCACGTGACCACCGTGGCGTCCCGCGACCTTCGAAACCACACTGCTGCTGTGCTCAAGCAGGTGGCTGAGGGTGCGGAGGTCACGGTGACCGTGCACGGGGAGCCGGTCGCGCTCATCACCCGGCCGCGGCACCGACGACGGGCAGGGCTGCCCAAGGCAGAGTTGCTGGCCCTGCTGGACCGTCAGGAGCCGGACCCGACTCTGTCCGATGACATCGCCTGGATCTCCGAGGGTTCAACTGGTGAGCTGGGTCCCGTTCGGTGACGGAGGGTTTGGCGGACACCAGTGTCTGGATCTCCGCGGAGCTGGGCCGACAGCTTGATCGGGTAGGGCTTCCCGACGTGCTCCGGGTCAGCGTCATCACGCTGGCCGAGCTTCAGGCCGGCGTCTTGGCCGCGGCGGACCCGAGGACCGCTTCGACGCGGCTGCGGACCCTCCAACTCTCCCAGGAGAGTGAGCCCCTGCCGGTCGACGCGGCCGTCGCCCAGGAGTGGGCGTTGCTCCGGGTCGAGGTCACCCGTGCCGGGAGGCGGGTCAACGTGAACGACCTGTGGATCGGTGCCACGGCCCGCGCGAACAGGCTGCCTGTGGTCACGCAGGACGGTGACTTCGACGTGTTGGCAATGCTTGGGCTGATCGATCTGGTCCAGGTCTGACCTTCGCTTGCTCACGTGACGCGCACGCTCCCAGGCTCCGTCCTCCGAGCCTTGGCGCCTTGTCGTGGATGGCTGCCGAACCGGTGAGGATGCCCCGACCGAGCGGTGAGTACGGCACGAGGCCGATACTCGCCCGTTCACCAACGAGCGGCTCGTCGGGAACGCGATCCGCGACCGGCGCGACGCGGTCGTCGTGGCAACGAAGTTCGGCAACGAGCGCGCCGAGGAGCGCGACCAGCGCACCCGGCTCGACCGCCTGCCCCGGCCGGACCACGACGAACGCCTTCGGGCGCTCGCCCCACCGGTCGTCCGGGGCGCCGATGACCGCGGCCTCGAGGACCGCCGGGTGCGACAGCAGGGCCTGCTCGACCTCGACGGTGGAGATGTTCTCGCCGCCCGACACCACGACGTCCTTGGCCCGGTCGCGCAGCTCGACGTAGCCGTCGGGGTGCAGGACGCCGAGGTCCCCGGAGTGGAACCACCCACCCCCGAACGCCTTGGCCGTCGCCTCCGGGTCCCTGAAGTAGCCGGTCATGACATTGTTGCCGTGCATGACGATCTCGCCCATCGGGACCTTGGTCAGGTGCGCGGCGTGGGTGAGAGTTGTGTACTGGGATCGGTGACCCACAAGTCGCCACAGCCCGGGAGGCGATCCGCTCATGACATTCGTCTGGTTCATCGTCTGGTTCATCGCGAACCTCGTTGGCGACCACGAACCGCTCACCTTCGACCCCGTCAACGCCTGGGTCGGCACCCTGATTCTGGCCATCGCGCTCGACCTTGCCGCGTCCCACGCCGTCGGTGCGAACTCGAGGCGCGGGCACTGACCCCTGGGGTCCATCAGTACGCTGACGAGGATGAGCCGCATCTTCACGACCAGCTTCGCGTCGGTATATCCCCTCTACCTGACGA
>NZ_JAKDLO010000264.1 GCF_030452765.1 Intrasporangium sp. | reverse complement strand
CGTATGGTGGGCTCGGGCCCCCACACCTGGGGGGGGGGGGTGGGGGGGGGGGGGTTGAACGGGGATGGGATGGACTCAGCGACGCGGGCGGCCTGGGCCAGACGGCGCTGGACGTCGCCGGCAGGGATCGGGGCGCGGGGCAGACCGATCCGGTCGCGCAGGTCGGCGGTCGCGGCGTGGAATGGCTCGAGCGCACGATCGGACGGCTTGTCGACGCCCAGCGGCACGGACAGCCAGTAGATTCGCTGCCCGGGCCCGATGAGGTCCAAGGAGTCCATGGTCGCCTCGCACTCAGCGACCCAGTCCGGGCAGCTGGCCAGGTCGACGCACTCGAGCATCTTCTCCACCACCGCGGCCGGGTCCAGCCCAGAGCACACGCCGATCAGAAGAGACTCGCCGGGCAGGGAGCGGATGAGGGCCTGGTGCAGAGCTCGCACTCCGTGCTTGTCCTTGGTCGGTCGCAGCCCGTAGGGAAGGCCGGTGAGGATCCAGTCGGCCCAGACGGTGCCGCTGCGGGTCCAACGCAGGTTCGCGGCCATGGACCGGGTGGGGGTGCGCATCAGTCCTCCTGGGGTGCGCTCGAGGCGGCCAGGAGCCGCTGAACGCCGGTCAGGGCCGGCGCGGAAGATGGGGTGGAGCGGGACCCTCGCGGCGCTGGACGCGAGGTGGGGTTCTGTGAGGGGGCGGGCCGAGACCATCGCGGCCGCGGGAGTCGCTTGGTCCTCGGGGGCGCAGATGCGGTGGAAGCCACCGGTGCCGGTAGCGCAGCGGGACGGGCCGGGGCGCCGGGGTTGATCACCACGCGGGTGGATGCGCGGTGGGGCCGGCGGATCCGCACCGGACGACCGCCGACGTTCCCAGACGACGATGCGCTGAGAGCGCGGATCAGGCCGGAGCCCACCGCGACGGGGTTCCGTGAGCCGATCGGCATCCGGCCGAGCGCCAGCGTGGTGCCGTAGGCGACGCCCAGGAGCGTCAGTGCGTTGCCGATCAGTCCGAACTGGCCCCAGATCCCGACCGTCTTGGTGCCGGCGACCAGGACGACGACGGCGCCGATGACCTGCGTGTAGGTATACGGGCCGCCCCAGATTCGCGCACCATCGGGGGTCTTCCCGATCAGCTGGGGGAATCGGCGGGCACGCGTGTACCACTTGACGACCTCGTGGGTCTGATCACGCTCGCTCATCACATGCTCCTTCGACTGGTCCGGTCACCGTGGCCGGGCGGGGTCAGTTCGAGATGAGCCGCGTACCCGGCTGGTGAGTCGACGGGTGCGCGACGAGCTGGGAGTAGGTACCGGAGGCGTTGACCTCGCTGCCGACGCGGGCCTGCAGCTTTGTGACGTTCCAGACGATCCAGATGAAGATGCCGGCGGCGATGCCGGCGATGATGATCCGGGCCATGGCGCCGCGGGACTGGATGCCCTGCCAGATGACGAAGCCCATCCCGCCGACGACGCTGAGGAGGCGGAAGACCGCCTGCAGGTCGGTCAGCTTGTTGGTGAGCCAGTCCAGGATCCCGGTGCCGCCGGCGGCCGCGGGCACGGCCATCGGGTGGACCAGGGCCAGCTGGGTGCTGACTTCCTGGGTCAGGTTGAAGAGGGTGCTCATGAGTCGCTCCTACGGAGTAGTGGCCGACGAGGTCGGACCTGTTGGGGTGGTGATCGACCCTGTGGGGGTCGGCTGACCCGAAGCCGGACCGGCTCCGGGGGACTTGGTGGACAGGGCCGGAGACGGGTCGATCGCGGCGACCTCCCAGCGGCCGGCGCGGGACCGGAGGGTAAGGGCGTAGTTGACGCTCACGGTCTGCTTGGCGGTGGCGGTGGCGTCGGCGGCCGCGAGGAGGCGCAGGATGGTGCCGTCCTTGGGTGTGGCAGCGGTGTCCACGTTGAGGTCGCAGCGCAGGTCGGTGACACGCACCGCGGTGTAGGGGGCCGGGTCGATGGCGGGCAACTGGTCACCTGGCGTGACGTACCTGGTGACGTCACCGGCACCGGCCAGGTACGCGCTCAGGAACTGGGCAACGGTGGAGGCGACCGGGCCGGTGGAGGCGACCTGCACCTGGTAGTCAAGGTCGGCTCCGGCGGCGACCGGTGGACCTGCGACCGGGGACGGGAGGGTCAGCGCAGCGAGGGTCTGGTCGGTCACGACGACTGGGACCTGAAAGAAGCGCCGGGCGGTGCTGGGGCGCGAGTCGGTGACAGTGACGGCGACCGTCACGGCCCACACGCCGTTGATGCTGCGGATCGATGAGACCGCCGGATCGCTCGTCGTGAAGGCGACCGTGGGCAGTGACGCGGTCTGCGCGCTCGACACCAGGGCGGCCAGCTGCTCGGGGTGGTCGCGGGTGCTGCCGAGCCAGGCCAGGACTAGGCGCTGCGCGAACTCTCCGGCGGCAGCGCGCTCGTTGGACTGGTCCGGCACGGTGGTCTGGACCGGAGCCACCGATCCGGAGGCTTGCGCGATCGCCAGCCCGCCCGCGGCCAGACCGAGCGGGCCCGCCACCAGGCAGCCCATCAGCGCGATGGTGGTGACCTTGGCGCCCAATTTCGAGGCGACTTGCTCCTTCGCCGAGGCAATCGGAGGCGGGTCCTCGATGACTTCATCGGGCGGCACGTCGAGCTCGGGACGACGTCGACGCAAGGAGAGGGTGGGGCTCATGCGGCACCTCCAGCCATCGGGGCCGAGATGAGCTGACAGGGCTGGGCCGACGGCCGCGGAGCCTGCGGACGCAGGACCGAAGCCCTGTCAGCGTTCGAGGGAATCGGGACCAGGAAGGGTCGACGAGGGCTCGGTGGCGTGACGGCGACCCTGAGCCGGCGCAGCGCTGCCCGCACCGCGGGCGTGTCCGCGCGGGCCAGTGCGCGACGCATCCGCTCGACGGCCTGCTCGTCGAGCGGGCTCGCAGCCAGCGGACCGAGGGCTTGCACGATGTCCTCGCGGACGGCATGCACGGTCGCGGCGTCGGCCAGCTCGCGGGCCTCAGTGGGCTCACGGTCCTCATCACTCATCGGTGCAGATCTCCTTCATGGGGTCGCGTTCACCCATAGAAGGTGTGGGCTATCCCAGGTCTGTGACCGGATCCGGTGAGAACTTTCTTACGATCTGAAGAGACCTGCTCGCGCGCGTTTTCGCAGGTCAGACGTCGAAGTACCGAGGAGGGCAGGGGTCCGCGGTTGGCTTGCCCAGAAGAAAGATCCAGAGGGACCAAATCGGGCAAGACCTCGGGCAAGGGGTGCTGAGCAGCGTGGTCCGTGACCAGCCACACGCCGTCACGGAATGGAGCCACCGTGAAGACCAAGACCTTCCGACAGCACGACCAGAGACCTGAGTGGGTCGCCTCGGCGATCTACCGCCAGCTCCTGCAGGAGTGGGTCGACCTCAACGCTCTGACATCCTCGGCGACCACCGTTCGACGGTGGGGTCGCCTCGAGGCGGCACTGGCTGGCCTCGTCCGCCCCGGCGACGTCGTCGACGCGATCGACGCCGCAGCTGCAGCACAGACCGACGCGATGCTCCTGGCCCTGATCCGCCTCTTCCAGAAGGGCCACCAGCTCGCCGGGCGAGTCGTCCTGCAGACGATGCTCCCCAAACTGATCAGGATCACCCTGCGCACCTCACCCACGTCCACGGACAACGCATGGACCGAGGACCGCCACCACATCACCATCGCCGAGTTCTGGGACGTGCTGGCCACCTACCCGATCGAGCGACGACCGGCCAAGGTCGCCAGCAACCTCGCACTGGACACGCTGCACAGAGTCAGCGGCGCCCGCAAGCATGAGGAGGCCATCCCGGTCGACCCGGCAGAGATGCCCCTTGAGGACCGCGCGGCATACACCTTCGACCACGCGGCGTCGGTCGGTGAGCTGAGCGCCGACTCAGACCTCCTACAGGTCATCACGTGGGGCGTCGCACACCAGGCGATCTCCGCAGAGGAGGGCAGCCTGTTGGCAGCCGCCTACCCGCCCTCCCCCGGCAACTCCGGATTCGCGGCCGCGGCGGCCGAGCGAAGACTGAGCCAGGCCGCGGTGCGGCAGCGGTGCAGCCGCGCCAGCCGCCGGCTCACCGAGGCCGTGCGCACCGAACTGTGGGGCCAGAGCACCGCGGCGACCGCCTGAACCGATGGCGGCGGACAAGGAGCAGTGCTCGAGCGGGGCGTCAGTCCGACCAGCCGGTGTCCGGATGCCATGCTCAGCTCGTTTGGTGCGTTGCTACTGGGTGAGGACCTGCGCCTCGCCCATGGTGATGGCGGCGGTGTCGGTGAAGTTGAGCGGGATGGTGCCGCTCTGCCCGATGCCCGACCAGGTCACCACCCAGAAGGACGTAGCACGGACGGTGTACTTGCCCTCACGGGTGTAAGTGTGTCCGCAGGTGGGCGAGGATTTTTTGCCGTAGGAGTCCGCGTAGGGGGTTCCCGGACCGGTGCAGGTGATGGTCGATCCGTCGCCCATCGTCCAGACCACGCGCTGCGCCTTCGCTGTCGCGGTGACCGTGA
>NZ_JAKDLO010000263.1 GCF_030452765.1 Intrasporangium sp. | reverse complement strand
GAGCTCACTCGGACGCTTCTCGGACCTCGAGCGTTGACGCCCGACCACGCGCAGACCGTGCGGGTGCAGCCATGACCAGCCCCACCCCGCTGCCACCCCTGACCGCGTTCCCCGCTCCGGGCGCCCCGGCGCAGGGCCTGATGTCAGCAGCCTTGCCGCTGCTGCGCCCCGAGGAAGAGCCAACCTTGGGGTTCTGGATCGAGGCCGGCATCCTGGCAACCGAGGCCCTCGCCGGCGATGCACCTTCCCGCGACGAGCTCACCGAAGTCCAGAACCTGGGTGCACGCGCGCTGGAGCGTATGACCCGCTCGAACATCCGCCTCGTCTACTACTGGGTCTCTCGATCCTGGACAGGACGCGAAACCGGCGACCTGGACGTCGAGGACCTCGCAGCGGTCGGCATCGAGGGGCTGATCCACGCCATCTGGATGTGGGACTACCGCCGCGGGCTGAAGTTCTCGACCTACGCGAGCACCTGGATCCGCCAATACCTGTCCCGTGCCGTGATCCGCGCCCGCGGTCTACAGCCAGGTGGCACGGACACCGAGCTCCTCGAGGAGTTGTTCCGGACCCGTGCCGTTCTCGAGGTCCGCCTGGGCAGGTCCGCGTCGCACCGCGAGCTCGCCGATGCCCTGGAGATCACCCCCGCCGCCTTGGGAGATCTGCTCCTGTTGGACCGCAACGTGCGCGCCATGGTGCGGCTCGATCGACCGGTCGGACACGACACCGCCTCTACGGTCGGAGATCTCCTGATCCACTCCGGCCGCGCGCCCGATGAGCTTGTCGGCGATGCCGAGCTGCACGACGAGCTGGCGGCCGCGCTGCAGCAACTGTCCCCTCGAGAGCGGTCTGTCGTGGCGTGCCGGGTGGGCTGGTCAGGCCCCGTCCTGTCCGAAGAGGAGGTGGCCACCCGCTACGGCGTCAGCGTCGCCCAGGTGCGAACCACGACCCAGGGAGCATTGATGCGGCTGCGTGGACTGCTCGGTGACGGGCTCACCCTGGGGGCCGCGGCGTGAGCTCGTCATGCGTGGTCGATCCGGCCCTGATCCGCGCGGTCACGCCGCGGCCACCGCAGCAGTCGGCCGTCGACAGCCTGATGTCTTGCTTTGCAGCACACTCTCGGGCTCAGGTGCGGATGGCCTGCGGCGTCGGCAAGACCCACGTGGGTATCTTCACCGCCTCGGCGACCGCCGCGCAGCGAGTGGTTGTCGCCGTCCCGAGCCTGTCGCTGGTCGACCAGACTCTGGCGTCGTGGATGCCGTTGCTTGCCAAGGGCACTCAGACAGTCGCCGTGTGCTCGGCGGATGGGCTCTTCACCCATGCCGGCCGGGCCGTCGGGCCACGGGTAACCACCACCAATCCGGCTCGGATCGGGTTCCTTCTCCAGCAGGACACCCCGACCCTGATCGTGACCACCTACCAATCGCTGGTTCGTCTCGCCGCGGCTGTTCGCGCCACGGGGACCGTCATCGACCTCCTTGTCCTCGATGAGGCCCACCACCTGACGGGTCACCTGCAGCCTGGTCAGCGAGCCGCCCTGGACGACGCTCAGCTCCCTGCTGCTCGCCGGTTGGCGATGACCGCCACCCCAGTGATCGCGACTCAAGCCGACGCGGCTGGCGCGGCCGGGTTCGACCCCTTCACATCGTCGTCGGCCGCCGCCACCGCCATCTCCATGGACGACGAGCAGCTCTTCGGCCCGGTAGCCCACCTCTACACCACCCGGCAGGCCATCGATGACGGCTACCTGTGCGACTACGAGGTGATGGTCGTCTCGCGGATCGACACTCCCTTCAACCGGCAGCGTCTGCCCCTGGCTGCTCTGGCCGCGGCCGCCAACGAGCGCGGCGTTGCTCGAGCGCTTTCATTCCACAACTGGGTCGCCGACGCAAGGGCCTTCACCAACCTCCTCAATGTCAGCAGCCACGACACGGTGCGGTTCGTCGCGGACACCATCAACGGGACCACCCCGACCCCGGCCCGCCGCAAGATCCTGACGCGCCTGGCGGGACAGTGCGGCCCAGGGGTGGTCCGGGTGGTGACCGCCGCCAAGTGCCTACGCGAAGGCGTCGACGTCTGCGCCGTGGACGCAGTCCTGTTCGCGTCCCCCCGCTCCAACACCGTCGAGATCGTCCAGGCCGTCGGTCGGGCTCTGCGGATCCACCCGGGCAAAGAGCGCGGCACCATCATCCTGCCGCTGTTGCTACCACCCGGTGCGGTCGACGACGACGAGCAGCTCACCGCCTCGCATTTCGCACACGTCTGGAAGGTCCTACGCGCGCTCAACGCTCACGACCCGCGGATCTCCGAGTCGTTGATTCGCGCTGCTCGCCCGGACCAAAACCCTCGACGCCGGGGCCTGCACGCTGAAGCCCGTCAGATGCCCGACTGGCTGCACATGGTGGGCGGAGTCGACGCGGACACCATCCTCGGCCGCCTCGTCTCACCCGTCAGCTCGCAATGGGACACCATGTTCGCGACCCTCGTCGACGCGGTAGACCAGGTGGGGTCGGCGCACCGGATCAAGAACACCCACACGCATTCCGGCCGCCGGATCGGCGACTGGGTGGTGACCCAACGTCACAACTACCACCGGGGGGTCATGGACCCCGCCCGGATCGACCAGCTGGAGCAGCTGCCGGGCTGGACCTGGCGTCCGGAGAGCATCCTCGATCACCGGTTGGTCGACCGACTCGAGGAATTCGCGGCCGCGGCCGGGACCTGCCGCGACGCCGCGACAGGCGAGTCGACCTACCCGACAGCACCAGGGGAGGCGCGGATCGGACGCTGGCTGGCCCAGACGCGGTTGGCCCACCGCGAAGGGCGGCTGGAGAAGAGCGTCGCGGCCCGGTTGGTGACGTTGCCCGGTTGGACCTGGGAGCCGCTCAGTGGCGTCGATCGCGCTGGGGTTGATGCTCTGAAGGCATTCGTGGCGTGGGAGGGCACCGCAGCCGTCCCGGTAGGGCACATCGAAGACGGCATCGATCTCGCCGCGTGGCTGGACCGCAACGGCAGTGCGTACCTGGCCAAGCAGCTGTCACCGGAGTTGCACGAGGAGATCCTCGCCGTCTGCCCGACGGACGCCAAGGGAGGGCCCCTCTTCGCATGGGATGCCAACAGGCTCCGCGCCGAAGCCGGGCTAACGGCGCTGCGGCAATACGTCGCCTCCGGCGGCGCCGTCACCAGCATGCCCACAACACACCAGGAACAGGTCGACGGCCTGGTCATCAACCTCTATCAGTGGTGTGCCCGAATGCGGTGGCTAGCCGGCCGGGATAGCCTCGACGCGGCGATGCGGGCTGCGCTCAGCCAGGTCCCCGGATGGGTCTGGAGCTTGCGGGAAGCCAAGAGCCGGTTCGGCCCACCCATCACCCTGCCCGCCGGCGTCCCACACGGCCGGGCGCACACCCGGAGCCACTTCGGCTGCCCCTGCCAAGCGTGCGACGAGGCCGCCCGCGACTCCCAGACCGCCTTCAAGCGACAGCAGATGGACAACCTCACCGCGGGCTGGGTGACATCTCCCAGCGGCGCGGCGCGGGTCAAGGGCCTGATGGCCGGCAACCCCTGGGCGGTGCCGATGTCCGTCGCGGCTGCTGCCTGCCTGCCCAGGACCCTGCTCGGGAGCCTCATGTCCGACCCGAGCTCCACCCGCGTGCCCCCATGGATCGCGTCCCGCCTCGAGCGGCTGACCCCCGACCAGCTGCGCGAGTGGCACCGCGAGGGCACCCGCGGCCGTTCCGCATCCCGGGCCTACGACCTCGGCGACCGGGTTGTTCACCAGCAAGCGCTCGCGCGACTGCGCGCAGCCGGTTGGACGGACGCCCAGATCGGCTCCGCGCTCGGGTATCGAGGCAGCGCCACGCATGCAACCCGTTCCGACCCCTCCGCGGCCGTGGTCCACGCACTGTTCCAGCTGCTGCGCGCCCTTGGTCCGGGCGCCCCCGTCCCGTCCTGGTTGTCCCCCTGTTCCCCGGCGCCCGAGCTCGAACAGTCCGCCTGACCTCACCGAGGAGATGAACATGATCAGCTACCCCCGATTCGACGGCACGCAGGCCTGCCTGGACGCGCCCGCACTATCCGCCCGTGCGTTCGCCGGCACCTTCGGTGCTGACCCTGCGCCGGCCAAGCGGATCTGCGCCGGCTGCTCCTTCCTCAGGGCCTGCCGGGAATACGCCCTCGCCACCGAGGTTTACGGCGTGTGGGGCGGAACCACAGACGCCGATAGGGATCAGCTCCGCGCCCACAGTGCCTCCCCGGCACCCGTGTCCATCTCCAGCGAGCTGGACACGCCGGTCCTGGCGCTGCACACCGCCGAGGAGGACGTCACCGAATGCAGGCGGGACGTGGCCGCATCATGAGCGCCGACCCGTCTCCGAGGTTCCCTCGCCTCCCCGCACCTGAGACTCCGGCCGCGCGTCACCGGTGTGCCGTGGCAGCCCTGGCCTCTGCCATCGTCCTTGAGCGGGAAGGGCAGGCCGAGGCCGCTGCGGCCCTCCGCGTCGAGG
>NZ_JAKDLO010000262.1 GCF_030452765.1 Intrasporangium sp. | reverse complement strand
GCACCGGCGAAGGCGCCCCGCGCCAAGCCCGCGAGAGCCGCCCGCCCGCGCTGGCACGTCGTGCAACTCGATGAGGCTGACGTCGGCGACCTCGACGCGGTCGTGGTCGTGATGAGCACCCACGCCAGCGAGCAGGCCGCCAAGAACACGATGAGCAGGATGCGCTCCAAACACACCGGCAAAGACACCGTCTACTACGAGGTCCGACGCACAGCCGACATCCACCGCCGCCTCGAATGGGACCCCGAGGCGGGCCGCGGCGTCCAGTGCGACGGGCCACCACCGTCGTGAGCTCGGCCGGCTCGGGGCCCGACGCGGCGCACCCCACGAGGCGCCCCATGACCAGGACCCACGCCGCGGCTGCGGCCGCGTTCACCGCCCTGGCCCTGGCAGGGTGTGCCCCCGGCGCAGACCCGGCGCCCTCGACCTTGACCCCGGCGGGCACCCCGACGGCCGCCACGGTCACCATCGCCAGGGTCCTTGACGGCGACACCGTCGACGTACGCCAGGCCGAGCGCACCGAACGGGTCCGGCTGCTTGGCATCGATGCCCCCGAGACCGAACACGGCCAGCAGCCCGCGCAGTGCGGCGCCGGCCACGCCACCGGAGCCCTACGCGACCTACTCGGCCGCGGGCAGGTCGCGGCCCGTGAGGAACATCGGAACGGAAACGTACGGTAGGGATGTCGTCGGGCTTGGGAGTACCGGTGGTTCGGGTCTTGGCGTACGTTTCGGCCTGCTGTGGCTGTCTTGGGGCTGGTCAGCGCGGGCGGCAGGCCGTAGTTTCTCGGGCCATGCCTGTTGAGTTTCTGACCGATGATCAGGCGGCCTCGTATGGCCGCTACAACGGCCCTCCGGCCCGGGCGCAGCTGGAGCGGTTCTTCTTCCTCGACGACACCGATAAGGCGCTGGTCGGGAGGCGCCGCGGTGATCACAACCGGCTTGGCTTCGCCGTGCAGTTGGCGACCGTTCGCTACGTCGGAACGTTCCTGGCTGACCCTGTCGACGTGCCGAGCGAGGTGGTGGACTACCTCGCTGATCAGTTGGGCATCGCCGACCCCTCGTGTGTGAAGCAGTACTCCCAGCGGGACACGACGCACCGAGAGCATGCCGGGGAGATCCAGCGCGGGTACGGGCTGCGCGATTTCGCCGAGGTGGAGGCCGAGTTGTCTGCGTGGGTGGATGCCCGCTCGTGGACGACCGGTGAGGGACCGAAGGCAACCTTCGACGGTGCGGTGGCGTGGCTGCGGGAGCGGCGAGTCCTGCTGCCGGGGGTGAGCACCCTTGCCCGGGTGGTGGCGCGGGTGCAGGGCGAGGCGGCGCAGCGGTTGTGGGACACGCTGTACGGGCTGGTCACCGATGAGCAGCGCAGACTGCTGGATCTGTCGCTGGAGGTGCCGGACGGCGACCGGACGTCGCGGTTCGATCAGCTGCGGAAGGGCCCGGCGGCGAAGCCGTCGGGGCCGCAGATGGTGAAGGCGCTGGACCGGGTGTCGCAGATCGCCGAGCTGGGTGTCGGCGGGATCGACCTGGGCGTGGTGCCGGCACGGCGGGTGGCCGAGCTGGCCCGGTACGGCCTATCGGGAAAGGCTCCGGCGTTGAAGCGGCACCCGGCGCAGCGGCGGTTGGCCACGATGCTCGCCGCGGCCCGGCACTTGGAGGGCAAGGCCGTCGATGACGCCCTGGAGCTTCTCGACGTGTTGATGGTCTCGGACCTGTTGGCTCGCGCGGAGCGGGAATGGAACAAGGAGAAGCTGCGCCGCTACCCGTGGGTTTCCAAAGATGCGGGCAAGCTGGCGGCCGCGGTACAGGTGCTGTTCGAGGCAACCGAGTTCGGAGAGAACCTCACCGTCGAGCAGTTGTGGGAATCGATCGAGGCGGTGGTGTCGCGCGCGGAGCTCCGCGCCGCGGTCGACAAAATCTCCGATGTGGCGCCGCCGCCGGGAGCGGATCCGGACGGGGAGTGGCGCGCCGAGCTCTCCGGCCGGATCGCGACCGTGCGAGGCTTCCTGCCGATGCTGTGCGAGGTGATCGCTTTCGGTGCGACCGCCGACGGTGAGCGGGTCCTGGCCGCGATGCGCACCCTGCCCGAGGTGCTGGCCTACCGGTCCCGCAAGCTGCCCGGCGGGCAGATCCCGGAGGGTCTGATCGATGCCGACCTGGTGGGTGGGGAGTGGCGCCGGCTGGTACACCGGCCGGGTCTGCCCGCTGGGGTAGTCGACAAGGCGGGCTGGGTGTTTTGCGTGCTGGAGCGGTTCCACCGGGCGTTGCGCCGCCGCGACGTGTACGCGGAGACGTCGACCAGGTGGCGCGATCCACGGGCCCAGCTGCTCGACGGCCCCGGCTGGGTGGCGGCGAAGCCGGCCGCGTTGAACGCGCTCGGATTGCCCGATGATCCGGATCCGCTGCTGGCTGGGCATGCGCGGCTGCTGGATGCGTCGTACCGGGAGGTCGGTGGCCGGCTGGTGGTGAACACCGCCGTCACCGTCGACGCCGACGGGCGGCTGCATGTGCAGCACATCGAGGCGATCCCGGACCCGCCGAGCCTGATCGACCTGCGCAGGCGGCTGGCCGCGATGCTGCCGAGAGTGGATCTGTCGGAAGTGTTGCTGGAGGTGATGGCTTGGCAGCCCCAGGTCCTCGGGGCGTTCACCGCGGCGTCCGGCGGCGGGACCCGGCTGGCCGACCTGCATGTCACGATCGCCGCCGTCCTGACCGCGCACGCCCTCAACATCGGGTACCCGCCGGTCATGTCATCAGGGATCGCGGCGTTGACCCGCGACCGACTGTCCCACGTCGACCAGAACTATTTGCGCGCCGAGACCTACGCGGCCGCGAACGCGCCACTGATCGAGGCCCAGACCCAAATCGAGCTGGCCCAAGCCTGGGGCGGCGGCCTGGTCGCGGCGATCGACGGGATGCGATTCGTGGTACCGATCCCCACCATTCACGCCCGCCCGAACCAGAAGTACTTCGGGCGCAGGCGCGGAGCGCAGTGGCTGAACATGGTCAACGACCAGGCCCTCGGCCTGGGCGGCAAAGTCGTCGCCGGCACCCCACGAGACTCGCTGCACACCATCGACGTGATCTACAGCCAAGACGGCGGCCCCCGCCCCGAGGTGATCGTCACAGACACGGCCTCCTACACCGATGTCGTGTTCGGGCTGCTGCATCTGCTGGGCTTCTCCTACCGACCCCAGCTGGCCGACCTGCCCGATCAGAAGCTGTGGCGCATCGACTCAGCCGCGGATTATGGGCCGCTCAACACGGCCGCCCGCGGCAAGGTCGACCTGGGCGCGATCCGTAGCCACTGGCCCGACATCCTGCGGGTGGTGGCCTCGATCCACACCGGCACCGTCACCGCCCACGACGCGCTGCGGGTGCTGTCCCGAGACGGGCACGCCACCCCGCTCGGGTCCGCGGTCGCGGCGTACGGGCGGATCTTCAAATCGCTGCACGTGCTGTCCTACATCGACGACGAGCCATACCGGCGCGACATCAAGGCGATGCGGAACCTGCAAGAAACCCGCCACGACCTGGGCAGGCACGTGTTCCACGGGCAGAAAGGCGAGCTGCGGCAGAAGTACCACACCGGGATGGAAGACCAGCTCGGCGCGCTCGGCCTGGTCCTGAACTGCATCACGTTGTGGAACACCGTCTACCTGAACACCGCCCTGGAAGCCCTCCGGGCGCAGGGCTACCCGGTCCTTGAAGACGACGTCGCCCGGCTGTCGCCGTTCATCCGCCGCCACCTCAACGTCCACGGCCACTACTCCTTCCACCTGCCCGAACTGCGCAGCGGCCGCCGCCCGCTACGAGATCCCGACACCGCCGGCGACGACGAGGACTCCTGATGCACTGTCGCGCTCTCGAAGGATCGGAGTGCCGGCAAACGAGGGTTATCGACACTCGCCACGGCCAGGCCTACCGTACGTTTCCGTTCCGATGTTCCTCACGGGCCGGATGGGTGTCGACAACAACCCAGTCGTTGCCCCACTCCCCCGCCCACTGGCGCAGCGCCGTGGCCATCGTCTCGTGGTGCGGCTGCTCGAACTCGAAATCGGGATGCGAGGGCACCAGGTCTGGTCGCTTGGTCCGCCGTCCCGCTCGTGGCTGGGGTGTCGTGCCTCGTTCGAGCGCATCGAGTAACGGCCGCTTCAAGTGATCCTCGGCGCGAAAGCCCCAGCTGCGGGTAGCTCCACCTCCCTCCCAGTCAAGGTCAACGAGGGGCGCCTTCAGCAACCACGCCAACTCGAAGGCCAAGGTCGTCTTACCGACGCCGCCTTTGCGGGAGTGAACGACTGCGATCTTGGGACTCATAAGGACGGTCTAGCGTTCAGACGTTGTGGAGTCGTGGAGGCGCGCCGTGAGAACGCCACAACGTCCAAACGTTATGACGGCATAACGTTATGGAGTTCAGACGTTGTGGCGTTCTGGTGGCACAACGCCACAACATCCCCAGCAGCAGCCCGCCGGCCCGGGGGAGTGGGTCGGAGCCCAGCAACGATTGGCG
>NZ_JAKDLO010000078.1 GCF_030452765.1 Intrasporangium sp. | reverse complement strand
CGGGGGTGGGGGGGGGGGGGACGCGTGGGGCGAGGTGAGCGGCATACGGTATGCCGCTCACCCAGCCAAGCACGATCCGCTCAGACCCAGCTCGGGAACCACATCCGCTGCTGCCAGTCCTGCAGCGGAATGACCTCGGCCGTGTAGATCGGGTAGAAGAACGCGAACAGCCCGATCGTGAGCAGCACGAAGCCACCCGCGACACCCAACCCCCACCGGCGCCGCAGGTCCGAGGCGTCCCGGCCGCCGATGAGCAGCCCGAGGACGTAGACGCAGGCAAGCACGATCCACGGCACGAAGGCCACCTCGTAGAACGAGTAGATCGTCCGGCTGCCGAGGAAGAACCACGGGACGTACCCGGCCACGATCCCGCACAGGATCGCCCCGGCCCGCCAGTCACGGTGCAGGGCCCACATGAACAGCAGCACGAAGATCGCGAGCGTCCCGCCCCACCAGACCGAGACGGTGCCGATCGAGGTGATGGCCTTGCTGCACTGGTCGACCAGGCAGCCGTCGGCGCCCTTCTTCGGCCCCTCGTAGAAGAACGACGTGGGCCGGCCCTGGATGAGCCAGGACCACGGGTTGGTCTGGTACGGGTGCGAGGAGGTGATCGACTCGGTCGAGGCGAACATCTGCTGGTGATAGGCCCACAGCGAGCGCCACCAGTCCGGCAGCCAGCCGAAGTCCGAGCTCGGGTTCGTGGCGGCCCAGGTGCGATATGACCCGCCCCGGGTCAGGATCCAGCCGGTCCAGCTCGCGACGTAGGTGACCACCGCGGTGCCGACGAGCTGGACGAACGCGAAGGGCCCGTCCTTGACCAGGCCCCCGGCCCACCAGCCCCGGATGCCGGCCGCCCGACGGGCGCCGAGGTCCCAGAACACCGTGAGCAGCCCGAACCCGGCGAGGAAGTACAGACCCGACCACTTCGACCCGGCCGACAGCCCCAGGCAGACGCCGGCCACCCACCGCCAGGGTCGCCAGCCGAGCCACGGGCCCAGGAACGACAGGTGGTGACGCGGCACGCCCGCGACTCGCCGAGCCAGCACCTCGCGCGCCCGGTCGCGGTCGACGAGGAGCGCGCCGAAGGCGGCCAGACCGAAGAACATGACGAAGATGTCGAGCAGCCCGGTGCGGGAGTGGACGAAGTGGTGGCCCTCGAAGGCGAGCAGCGCGGCGGCGAGCGTCCCCATCAGGTCGGAGCGGAACAGACGCCGCGCGATGAGCCCGAGCATCAGGATCGACAACGTCCCGGCGAGCGCGACGGCGAACCGCCACCCGAAGGAGTTGAGGATCCCGAAGGGCACCTCGCCCCAGCCGATGAGCCACTTGCCGACCGGCGGATGCACGACGAAGTCGCCCTCGGTGCCCCACACGAACGGGTCGTTGGCCGTGAAGTGCTGGTCGACCTGCTTGGCCTCGAGCAGCGTCGGGTCGACCTTCATCTCGTACCAGAAGAGCACCATCGACCAGCCCTGCTTGACGTAGTACGTCTCGTCGAAGATGAGCTGGTGCGGTGCGCCGACGTGCCAGAACCGCAGGAACCCACCGACCGCCGTGAAGAAGAGCGGCCCCAGGAAGCCGAGCGTTGTCCACAGCGGCCGGCCGGTCAGCTTCGTGGAGCGGAACTCGTCGGCCTCGGTCCCGAGCAGGCGCGCGCGCACCTGCTCGGCTGAGTTCATGGCCGTCATCGTATGAGGTGTGCCTCCCCCCGCTCGGCCGTGTCCGGCGCGCCGCGGGATAGCGTCGGGGCGTGACGGACGCCAGCCCCGCCGGGCCGAGGGCCTCGGTATGGCACCTACCCGGCATGACGAGCCTGGTCGTCTTCAGCGTCACGGGCTTCGCCGGGTATGCCGCCCTGCTGCCCGTCGCTCCGCTGTGGGCCGTGCACGGGGGAGCGGACGAGGCCGGTGCCGGGCTCGTCAACGGGATCCTGCTGCTCGCCACGATCGCGACCCAGCTGCTCGTGCCCGGGGCCCTGCGCCGGTTCGGGTGGAGACCCGTGCTCGTGGTGGGGATGGTCCTGCTCGGCCTTCCGGCCCTGCTCTACACGACGAGTGACGCACTCGGGCCGGTGCTCGCACTGTCCGCCATCCGGGGCATGGGATTCGGGGTCCTGACCGTGACGGGCAGCTCGGCGGCCGGGCTGATCGCCCCGCCGGGTCGCCGGGGAGAGGCCATCGGGGTCTATGGGCTCGCAGTCGCCGTCCCCAACCTGCTGCTCCTGCCCGCGGGCCCGTGGGTCGCCGAGAACCTCGGCTACGCCGTCATCTTCGCGATCAGTGCCACACCCCTGCTCGGCATCCCTGGCGCGGTCGGGCTCGCCCGCGCGGTTCAGGGCCACCTTGCCCGGCTCGATGCCGACCCGACCACCCCACCCGGGGCGTCGGGTGACGGACGGGACTGGGCGGCATACCGGAGCCTCTTGCGCCCCACCGTCATCCTGCTCGGTATGACGCTGGCCGGCGGTGCGGTGCTCACCTTCGCCCCGCAGCTGGTCGACTCGCCGCTCGTCGCGACCGCGGGGCTTTTCGTCATGGGGCTGGTCGCGGCGATTGCGCGCTGGCGTGCTGGGCTGCTCGCCGACCGGCACGGCGCCGAGAGGTTCGCATGGCCGCTCGTGCTCGTCGGTGCGGCCGGGATGGTGCTCATCGCGTGGACGCTCCGGGAGCCTGCCTCGATGCCGGTGGCGACGTTCCTCGGCGGCATGGCCCTCGTCGGTCTCGGCTACGGCGCCCTGCAGAACCTGACGCTGGTGATGGCCTTCGAGTCGGTGTCCCGGGCCCGGCACGACCTGGCCAGCGCGGTGTGGAACGTCGGGTTCGACGCGGGCACCGCGATCGGGTCGGTCCTGGTCGGGGCCATCGCGGTGCGAGCCTCGTTCTCGGTGGGGATCCTCGTCGCCGGGGTCCTGACGCTGGCGACCGTGCCGCTCGCGGTGGCGCGGGTGCGCCGCCCCTGACCGCGCTCAGCAACCCCCTTCAATCGACAGTGCAGCAACCCCCCTTCAATCGACAGTGCAGCAGTCCCGATCGACAGTGCACCAATCCTGATCGACAGTGCACCAATCCTGCTCGACAGTGCAGCAGTCCTGCTCGACAGTGCAGCAGTCCTCAGGTCGATGATCGTCAGGACCCCGCTGCAGGCGCCCGACCGGCCGGACGGCACTCACCTCGATCGGGTCAGATGCCGGCCCGCCGCCTGGCCCGGTATGCGATCGCGGCGATCCCGAGCGCCAGTCCCCAGAGTGGCCAGGGCAGCTCGGGCGCCCAGGCGGCCCAGTCCCCGGGTGCGCCGGGCAGTCGTGCGACCTCGCCCGTGACGACCGCGCGCCAGAACGCGCCCCGCGTGCCGGACGACATTGGTCGGGTCACGGTGACCGAGCGCGAGCCTCACGGGGCGGATGGCAGCGGAGGCGGCGGGGCAGGGAGCAGAGTCAGGTGGAGTGCGACGACGGTGACCCGCAACCCCCACGTCCACCCGGCGCCGATCCCGCTGCCTCTCAGGGACGTCCAGCTCACGGGGAGCAGGATCGCCGTGATGACCGCCGCGCGAAGCACAAGACCGGCGGTGCCCCACCATCGTGGACTCGCTTGTGCCATGCCGTCACTCATCAGAGCGAGACTCCGTGCGAGCGCAGGATCGAGTAGCCGATGAAGGCCACGATGTCGAGGACCGAGTGGCACACCACGAGCGGCATGACCCGGCGCTGCCGGTAGAAGAAGAGCCCGAGGATCAGGCCCATGGCGATGTTGCCGATGAAGCCGCCGAAGCCCTGGTACAGGTGGTAGGTGCCGCGGATGACGGCAGACCCGATGAGCACGGCCGGCCAGGACCAGCCGATCTGGCGCCACCTCGTGAAGAGGTAGCCGACCATCGTCACCTCCTCGAGGACGGCGTTCTGGATCGCCGCGAGGGCGAGGACCGGGCCGGACCACCAGACCGCGGTGAGGTTGGCGGCCGAGACGTTCGTGTTGATGCCGAGCTGACGCGCCAGCAGGTATAGGCCGAGCCCGGGGATACCGATGACGGCGGCCAGGCCCAGCCCCCAGAGCAGGTCCTTGCCCGGCCGGGCCCGGTCGAAGCCGAGGAACCGTCTCGCCGGAATGCCCGGCGCCGGACGCAAGACCCGGTTCAGCAGGTAGATCGCGAGCAGGACCGGCACGAGGGCCAGGCCGATGCCGACGAGCTGGTAGGCGAGGTCCAGCCACGGCCGGTCCGGGGTCTTCGACGTGTTCATCGCCGTCGTCTGCTGGCTCAGCGGGGTGACCAGGGTCAGCTTGTTGGCGATCGCCAGCACCGACCAGATCGCCGAGGCGCCGAGGCCGACTCCGAGCACGATGAGCGTCTCCCGGAGGACGCCGCGCCGCTCCGAGCCCGCCACGGCGAGGGGGTCACGGTCCGGCGAACCCAGCTCGGCGGCATACGACATGGGCTCACTCTAGGCTGCGGTCATGCCCGCACTCTCGGCCTGGGACCGGCGTCGCCATGAGGCCGATGACCACGCCTTCGACGTGTACTGGCGCGGTGCCGGGCCCGGTGTCGTGGTCATCCACGAGAGCCCGGGGTTGACGCCCGAGGTGGTCGCGTTCGGGGACGACCTCGTCGTGGCCGGGTTCACGGTCGTGCTGCCGCACCTGTTCGGTTCGGCGGGGGTCGAGCCGCGCCCCGGTGAGGCGGCCGCGGTCCTCGCGCGGCTCTGCGTCTCGCGCGAGTTCGCGCTCCTCGCGGCTGGGCGGACGACCCCGCTCGCGGGCTGGCTGCGCAGCCTCGCCCGGTCGGTGCACGAGTCGGCCGGTGGCCCGGGCGTCGGTGTCGTCGGGATGTGCGTCACGGGCGGCTTCGCGCTCGCGATGATGATCGACCCTGTCGTCGTCGCGCCGGTGCTCGCCCAGCCGGCGACCCCGTTGCCGGTTGGGGCCGCGCGTGCTGCCGGGCTCGGGCTGTCGCAGGACGACGTGTCGCAGGTGGTGGCTCGGGTGGCCGCCGGGTGCCCGGTGCTCGGGGTCCGCTACCGGTCGGACTGGTCGACCGGGACGCGCTTCGAGACGCTGCGGCGCCTGCTCGGGGACGGGTTCATCGCGGTCGAGCTCGAGGGGCGAGGCCATGCCACCCTGACGGCCGACCGGCACCCGGAGGCGATCGCCGCGGTGCGGCGGTTCCTGTCGCGACGGTTGCGACCCGCAACCGGCTGATCGAGAGTGCACTTCTCCCGTTCGAGAGTGCACTTCTCCCGTTCGAGAGTGCACTTCTCCCGTTCGAGAGTGCACTTCTCCTGTTCGAGAGTGCAGTCGAGCACCCGGTCCACACCGGTCACGGCAACCGACGCATGTCGTCTTTGGGGAGCACTTCGACGCGTGCTTGGATGACGGGCATGGCCGTCCGTCCCATCGTCATCACCGGTGACCCCGTGCTGCATCGGACCGCGGCACACGTGACCGACTTCGACGAGGCGCTACGGCGGCTCGTGGCGGACATGCACGAGACGAACGAGGCAGCGAACGGTGTGGGGCTCGCCGCGCCGCAGATCGGGGTCGGGCTGCGGGTCTTCGTGTGGAAGATGGAGAACAACGACGGCGTGCCGGTGCTGGGCCACGTCATCAATCCCATCCTCACGACCTCCCGGGTACCGCAGGACCGGCCCGATCCGCACGACGACAGCGAGGGCTGCCTGTCCGTGCCGGGGGAGTCCTTCCCGCTCAAGCGTGCCGGGCAGGCGCACGTCGTCGGGGTCGACCTGCACCAGGCGGCCGTCGCGTTCGACGCGACCGGCTGGTTCGCCCGCTGCATGCAGCACGAGTACGACCACCTCAACGGCATGCTCTATCTCGACCGGCTCGACGACCGCTACGGCAAGAAGGCTCGCAAGACAGTCAAGCGCAACGGGTGGGGCAAGCCCGGCAACACGTGGCTCCCGGGGGTCGACCCCGACCCGTTCGGGCACGACGCCCCCGCGCAGGTCGAGTGACGACACCGATCGTCGCCGTCGTCGGGGCGACAGCGACCGGCAAGTCAGACCTCGCGCTGGAGCTCGCGGAGCGGCTAGACGGAGAGGTCGTCAACGCTGACGCCATGCAGCTCTATCGCGGCATGGACATCGGCACGGCGAAGCTGCCGCCCGAGCAGCGGCGTGGCATCCCACATCATCAGCTCGACGTCCTGGAGGTCACGCAGGAGGCCAGCGTCGCGGCCTACCAGCAGGCCGCACGCGCCGACCTCGACGGCATCCGGGGCCGGGGCAGGGTGCCGATCCTCGTCGGCGGGTCGGGGCTCTACGTGCGCGCCGTGCTCGACCGGCTCGAGATCCCCCCGACGGATCCCGGGCTGCGCGCAGCTCTCGAGGCGAGGGCCGAGGAGATCGGCACCGCAGCGATGTTCGAGCGGCTGCGCGCGCTCGACCCCGCCGCTGCCCACCGCATCCAGCCTGCCGACACCCGTCGCATCGTCCGAGCACTCGAGGTCATCGAGCTGACCGGCCGTCCCTTCAGCGCGTCCTTACCGCGTCGTGAGCTCGTCTCTCCCGCAGTCGTCCTCGGACTGTCGGTGGACCGATCCATCCTCGACGACAGGATCGACGCCCGGGCGGCCCGGATGTTCGAAGACGGGCTCCTGGGCGAGGTCAGCGCCCTGTTGGGGCACGGCCTGCGCGACGGCTTCACCGCGAGCCGAGCCATCGGCTACGCCCAAGCCCTTGCCGTGCTCGACGCGCAGACAACCGTCGAGCAGGCCGTTGCCGACACTGCACAGGCCACCCGCCGGTTCGCCCGCCGCCAGGAGTCCTGGTTCCGGCCGGACCCGCGCACGATCTGGCTACCCGCCGACAACCCGGACCGCGTCCACCCCGCCCTGGTCGAGGCAGCCCTCACCGCTGTGCGTGCCTCAGCCACCCGACCCGGCCCGCCGGACAGCGCAGGGCGCGATGAGCGGCATACCGGAGAATGGGCGCCATGACGCGCTTCACGAAGGGCCATGGCACCGAGAACGACTTCGTCCTCGTGCCCGACCCCGACGGCACGCTCGAGCTCACTCCCGTGCAGGTGCGGCGGCTCGCCGACCGGCACGCGGGGCTGGGCGGTGATGGCGTGATCCGTGTCGTGCCAACACGGTTCGCGACCGAGGACGCCGTGCGGGGGCAAGCCGACCAGGCCGAGTGGTTCATGGACTACCGCAACGCCGACGGGTCGCTGGCCGAGATGTGCGGCAACGGGACGCGGGTGTTCGCCGCGTATCTCGTGCGTGAGGGACTCGTCGGCGGCGACCGTTTCGACATCGCGACTCGCGCCGGCCGCAAGAGGGTCCGCACCACCGGAACCGGCTTCGCCGTCGACCTCGGCCCGTGGCGTCTCGTCGACGAGCAGGGGGCGCGGCGGGACGGCTTCGACATCATGGTCCGGCCGCGGCATGGCAAGCCGGTGCCCGCGCTGTCGCTCGACCTCGGCAACCCCCATGCGGTCGTCATGCTGCCCGAGGGCATCGACCTGGCCGCGCTCGACCTCACCGAGCCGCCGCAGGCACAACCGGTCCAGCCCGCCGGCGTCAACGTCGAGTTCGTCCGACCGGTCGGGCCGGGACGGATCGAGATGCGCGTGCACGAGCGGGGCGTGGGCGAGACTCGGTCGTGCGGCACGGGCGCCGCGGCGGCGGCCCTCGCGACCCGTTTCTGGTCGGGCGTCGAGGACGAGAGCCCATGGCTGGTCGACGTGCCGGGCGGCCGGCTCACGGTCACACCGCTACCCGGTGGCCGGGTGGAGCTCGCCGGCCCGGCCGAACTCGTCGCCGACGGGGAGTTCCACCTGTGACGGCCGCGCGCGGCTATGCCGACGAGCCCGTCGCCGGTGCGGGCTTCACCCTGCGACCCCTGCGGATCGCGGACGCGCCCGACATCGTCGCCGCGTGCTCCGACGAGCAGACCCAGGCCTGGCTACCGCTGCCGCACCCCTACACGCGCGCGGACGCGCTGCGCTTCATCACCGAAGTCGCCGCCGCGCAGCACGAGTCCGGCGACGGCATCGTCTTCGGGATCGAGGTCGACGGGCGGCTGCACGGCTGCATCGACCTCAAGCACACCGACTGGCAGGAGGCCACCACGGAGGTCGGCTACTGGGTCGCGCCGTGGGCTCGCGGTCACGGCCTCGCCGCCCGGGCCTGCCGCATGCTCGCCGAATGGGCACTGCGCGAGCAGGGGCTCGAGCGGGTCGTGCTGCATGCCGCCACCGGCAACGTCGCCTCGAACCGTGCCGCCGAGCGGGCCGGCTTCGTCCGCGAGGGGGTCGCCCGCAACGCGGGGCACGTCCACGCGGGCCGGGTCGACACGGCCGTCTGGTCGCTGGTCCCGGGTGACCTTCGCTGAAGCTGTCCGAGAGCAGGTATGCCGCCCACTCGGGTCCGGACGGGCGTGTGCCCTTTTCGTCGCCCCGGCGAACGCAGCCGCACACGGCACCACGGTCACCCAGGCCGAACCCGCGCGTCAGGGACGGTTGACCTCGAGGATGCGGAAGCCCTTGGCCGACGAGAGTCGACTGCAGGTCAGCCCCCAGTCCTGGGCGCCGATCCACTTCTGCAACGAGTCAGACCCCAGGTGCCGCTGCACCACGAGGTGGGCTCTGCCCTGCGGTTCCAGCCGAGGTAGCCACCGCTCGAGGAGCGCATGCAGGGCCTGCTTGCCGACGTGGATGGGCGGGTTGGACCAGATCGTCGCGAACCGGACGTCGGCCGGCACCTCGTCGGGCTCGCAGAACCGCACATTGTGCAGCTCGATCGACCGTGCGTTGTCGCGGGCCAGGTCGAGGGCTCGCCGGTTGACGTCGACGCCCCAGACCCGCGCCGCGGGGGAACGCAGCGCCAACGTCAGGGCGATCGGACCCCAGCCGCAGCCGAGGTCGAGCAGGTCCCCGACCGGACTGGGGTCGGGGGCGCCCCGGAGCAGCACCACTGTGCCCGGGTCGAGCCGGCCGGGTGAGTAGACGCCACGCGCCGTCGTGAGGGTGAGCAGTCGGCCGCCGAGGATGACGCGGACCTGCCGGCGCTGCTCGGGTGCCGCCGGGTCGGCGCTGAAGTAGTGGTCCGGCTCGTCGCTCATCAGGACGCAACGGTAGCGGGAGCCAGGCTCAGGGGCGCGGTCCGGGGTAAGGAGAGGGGAGGGCACAAACCGGTGGCCTGCGGCGTTGAGGAAGTGCGACCCTAGGGAGAACATGACGAAAGATCACCTGACCAGCAGCGACCTGCTCGCGACCCGCGCCGACGCGCTCGCCGACGAGACGACGGCAGCCGGCTCGGCGGCATACGACTACGACGGCGAGCAGTTCGAACGTGAGGAACGCGCAGCGCTGCGGCGTGTCGGCGGCCTGTCGACCGAGCTGACGGACATCAGCGAGGTCGAGTACCGGCAGCTGCGCCTCGAGCGCGTCGTGCTCGCCGGGGTCTGGGCCGAGGGCACCGCCGAGGAGGCCGAGAACTCCCTGCGCGAGCTGGCCGCGCTCGCCGAGACCGCGGGGTCGACCGTCCTGCAGGGTGTCGTCCAGCGGCGCCTGCGTCCCGACCCGGCAACGTGGCTCGGCAAGGGCAAGGCGCACGAGCTGCGCGACATCGTCATCGCCGAGGGTGCCGACACCGTCATCTGCGACGGCGAGCTCGCCCCCAGCCAGCGACGCGGCCTCGAGGACGTCGTCAAGATCAAGGTCATCGACCGCACGGCCCTGATCCTCGACATCTTCGCCCAGCACGCGAAGAGCCGCGAGGGCAAGGCGCAGGTCGAGCTGGCTCAGCTGCAGTACCTGCTGCCGAGGCTGCGTGGCTGGGGTGACTCGATGTCCCGGCAGGCCGGTGGCCGCGTGGCCGGCGGCGAGGGCATCGGCTCGCGTGGCCCAGGCGAGACGAAGATCGAGCTCGACCGACGCCGGATCAACAAGAGGATCTCCAGGCTGCGCCGCGACATCAAGGCGATGAAGACGGTCCGCGACACGAAGCGTCACGGTCGTCGGGCGCGAGGCGTCCCGTCCGTCGCGATCGCCGGCTACACGAACGCCGGCAAGAGCTCGCTGCTCAACCGGCTCACCGGTGCCGGCGTGCTCGTGCAGAACCAGCTCTTCGCGACCCTCGACCCGACCGTGCGCCGGGCCGAGACGCCGGACGGGAGGGCGTACACGCTCACCGACACGGTCGGGTTCGTCCGGAGCCTGCCGCACCAGCTCGTCGAGGCCTTCCGCTCGACGCTCGAGGAGGTCGCGGATGCCGATCTGCTGCTGCACGTCGTCGACGGCTCGCACCCCGATCCCGAGGGCCAGATCTCAGCCGTGCGTGAAGTGCTTGCAGACGTCGGCGGCGACTCCATCAAGGAGGTCATCGTCGTCAACAAGGCCGACATCTCCGACCCGGAGGTGCTCGACCGGATCCGCCGCCAGGAGAAGCACTCGATCGCCGTCTCGGCGCGCACCGGCGAGGGGCTCGACGATCTGCTCGAGCACATCGCGGCGGAGCTGCCCAAGCCCGCCATCGAGGTCGACGTCCTGGTGCCCTACGAGCGCGGCGACCTTGTCTCGCGGCTCCACGAGGAGGCCGAGATCATCGAGAGCGAGCACGTGGCCGCTGGTACGCGGCTGCGCGCCAAGGTGACCCCGGCGATCGAGGCGGACCTGGTCGAGTACATCGTCGCCTGAGAAGCCCAGTCAGCGGCGTGTCCTCAGGGACCTTCCCAGCCCGGGTGGGAAGGTCCCCTCATGGGCGATACCGCGGAGCACCGCAGACTCGACGACACCGACACGGGACGCACCGACTGGCGCCTGTGGGGCCCGTACCTCGCCGGTCGCCAGTGGGGGACCGTGCGCGAGGACTACTCCGCAGACGGGGACGCCTGGGGCTACCTGCCTTTCGACCACGCCCACCTGCGGGCCTACCGCTGGGGCGAGGACGGCATCGCCGGGCTCACCGATCGGCACGGCTTCCTCTGCCTCGCGCTCGGGCTGTGGAACGGCAAGGACGACCGGCTCAAGGAGCGCTACTTCGGCCTGACCAACCCACAGGGCAACCACGGCGAGGATGTCAAGGAGTACTGGTGGCACCTCGACGCGACCCCGTCCCATTCGTACGCCGAGATGGTCTACCGCTACCCGCAGGGCGCATTTCCGTATGCCGCTCTGCTCGACGAGAACGCGCGTCGCGGTCGCGACGTGGCCGAGTACGAGCTGCGCGACACGGGTGTGCTCGACGAGGGACGGTTCTTCGACGTCCGGGTCGTGCATGCCAAGGCGTCGCCCGACGACGTGCTCGTCGAGATCACCGCCACCAACCACGGTCCCGATCCCGCGCCGCTGCACCTCGTGCCGCAGCTGTGGTTCCGCAACACCTGGGCGTGGGGGAGGGACGACCGGACGCCGTCCCTGCGGCTCGACAGCTCGCCCGGCGAGCCGCCGCGGATCGCTGCGCACCACGACTTCCTCGGCGACCTCGTCCTCGAGGTCGAGCAGGCCTCGGCGCGAGTTCTCTTCTGCGACAACGAGTCCAACGCCGAGGCGCTGTGGGGCGTCGCGAGCCGTACGCCATACCCGACGGACGGGGTGAACCGTGAGGTCGTGCACGGTGACCTCGATGCGGTCAACCCGGCGCTCACCGGCACCAAGGTCGGCATCGCGCTCGAGGTGGCGACCGTCGCGCCCGGACAGTCCGTCTCCATGCGGCTGCGGCTGCATCGTCCCGGCTCTGGCGAGACCCCGTTCGGGGACGGCTTCGACGCGGTCGTCAAGGCTCGGCGCCGCGAGGCCGACGAGTTCTACGACGCCGTCATCCCCACCGGCGTCGACGAGATCGACCGGCACGTGGCCCGGCGGGCGTTCGCCGGGCTCATGTGGTGCCAGCAGCACTACCACTACTGGGTCAGGGAGTGGCTCGAGGGCGACCCGGCCGAGCCGCCACCACCGGCGGCCCGCCGGCTGCCGGGAGCGCGCAACGTCGACTGGGGCAATATCGCCCTCGCCGATGTCATCTCGATGCCCGACGAGTGGGAGTACCCGTGGTTCGCGACCTGGGACCTCGCCTTCCACTGCGTGACGCTCGCCCACGTCTACCCCGAGCTCGCCAAGCAACAGCTGCTGCTGCTCACCCGGGAGTGGGCACAGCACCCGGACGGGTCGCTGCCCGCCTACGAGTGGGCCTTCTCCGACGTCAACCCACCCGTGCACGCCTGGGCGGCGTGGCGCGTCTATGTCATCGACGGCCGGCGCGACCAGGACTTCCTGCTGCGGATCCTGGCCAAGCTGTTGCTCAACTACTCGTGGTGGCTCAACCGGAAGGACCCCGACGGCTCGAACCTCTTCTCCGGCGGGTTCCTCGGGATGGACAACATAGGCCTGTTCGACCGCTCGCGGGACGTCCCGCCCGGATGGCGGCTCGAGCAGTCCGACGCGACGAGCTGGATGGCGTGCTACAGCGCCTGGCTGATGCGGATCAGCCTGGAGCTCGCCTACCACGAGCCGGCCTGGGCCGACCTGGCCACGACCTTCATCGAGCGGTTCTGCGCGATCGCCGAGGCTCTCGAGAAGCCCGGCCGCGACGGGGTGCGGCTCTGGAACGAGGACGACGGGTTCTTCTACGACGCGCTCGTGACGCCCAGTGGTTCGTGCCTCCAACTGCGGGTCCGCTCGCTCGTCGGGCTGCTGCCGCTGCTCGCGGTCACGACCATCCCGGCCTGGGTGCCGGACCGGCTGCCGGAGGTCATGCGGACCCTCGCCTGGTTCGACCGGCACCGGCCCGACCTGGCCGACGCGGTCGTGCCCCCGGCCGAAGCGAGCGAGGCGTATCGCGTCCTGCGGGTCGTCGACCCCGACCGGCTGCTCCGGCTCTGCCGCTACCTGCTCGACGAGACCGAGTTCCTCTCACCGCACGGCATCAGGTCGCTGTCCGCGTCGTGCGCCTACGAGCAGCAGGTCGGCAGCCAACGGCTCCGCATCGACTACGAGCCGGGGGAGTCACGCACCGGCCTGTTCGGCGGCAACTCGAACTGGCGCGGGCCGGTGTGGTTCCCCGTCAACGCGTTGCTCGTCGACGCCCTCCGCGAGCACTGCCGTGCCCTCGGCGACGGTTTCACGCTCGAGTGCCCGACGGGATCGGGCCAGCAGCGGACCCTGATCGAGGTGGCCGACGAGATCGAACGCCGGCTCGTCGCGCTCTTCCGCCCGGACGCCGACGGGCACCGGCCGAGCGACCCGCGCGACACGCGGGACGGGGCGCTCTGGCGAGACCACCCGACCTTCAGCGAGTACTTCCACGGAGACACCGGTGTGGGACTCGGCGCCTCGCACCAGACCGGCTGGACAGCCCTGGTCGCACACCTGATCTGCACGACCCCGGGCGTGCGCGACCGGCACAGCGGCTGAGACGTGACCATCGCCGCTGCACCACCGACAATCGCGCCGCGGCGGGAAAGTGAGAGGGGAATCGTGATCGTCACCACCGACAATCGTGCCGCGGCGGGAAAGTGAGAGGAGACTGCGGTCAGGACACGGTCAGGACAGGCCGCGGATGCCGCCATCCTTCGTGATGTCGATCCGCTCCGCGTTCGGTGAGGTGGGCAGGCCGGGCATGGTGCTCATGTCGCCGCAGATCGCGTAGACATAGCCGGCCCCGGCTGCGGCACGCACCTCCCGGACCGGCATCCGCCAGCCGCGCGGCGCGCCGAGCAGCGTCGGGTCGGACGAGAGCGACAGGTGTGTCTTGGCGATGACGACGGGCAGGTCGCCGAAGCCGAGGTCCTCGTACTCGCGCAACGCCTTCGCGGCCGGGGGCGACACGTCGATGCCGTCGGCGCCATACACCTGCGTCGCGATGCGCTCGATCTTCTCGGCCAGCGGCAGGTCGCGCGGGTAGAGGAACTCGAAGTTGCTTCGCTGCTCGCACGCCTCCATGACGACCTCGGCGAGCTCCTCGGCGCCGGCGCCTCCCTCGGCGACGTGACGGGTCACCGCACAGCGCACCCCGAGGCGCTCGCAGGTGGCTTGCACGATGGCGTGCTCGCTCGCGTGGTCTTCCGGAAAGGCGTTGACCGCGACGACCGGCTCGATGCCGAATCGGCGGATGATCGCAATGTGCTGCTCGAGGTTGGGGATGCCGGCCCGCACGTCGTCGGGTGACTCGGCGAGCAGCCCCTCGGGCAGGGGCCTGCCCGCGCGGATCCGGAACCGACCCGAGTGGGCCTTGAGCGCGCGGATGGTCGCCACGATGACTGCGGCGTCGGGGACCAGGCCGCCGACCCGGCACTTGACGTCGAAGAAGCGCTCGGCTCCCATGTCGGCGCCGAACCCGGCCTCGGTGATGACGTAGTCGGCCCGCCGCATCGCCACGAGGTCCGCCATGACCGACGACGTGCCGGTCGCGATGTTGCCGAAGGGCCCGCAGTGCACGATCGCGGGTCCGCCCTCGAGGGTCTGCATCAGGTTCGGCTTGAGGGCCTCCTGCAGGATGACGGCCATGGCGCCGGCGGCGCCCAGGTCGTCTGCGGTCACGCTCTCGCCCTGCGTCGTGTAGCCCACGACGATCCGGCCGAGGCGCCCGCGCAGGTCGTCGAGCGAGGTCGCGAGGGTGAGCAGCACCATGACCTCGCTCGCCGCCGTGATGTCGAAGCCGCTCTCGCGCGGGACGCCGTCGACCCTCGCGCCGAGCCCGATGACGACGTGGCGCAGCGCACGGTCGTTGACGTCGAGGACTCGCCGCCACGTGATGTTGCGGGTGTCGAGCCCAAGCGTGTTGCCGTGGTGCAGGTGGTTGTCGACCATTGCGGCTAGCAGGTTGTGCGCGGCGGTGACGGCATGGAAGTCACCGGTCAGGTGCAGGTTGAGTCGCTCCATCGGGACGACCTGGCTGTAGCCACCTCCGGCCGCGCCGCCCTTGATCCCGAACGTCGGTCCCATCGACGGCTGCCGGAGCGTCACCACGGCGCGCTCGCCGAGGCGCTCCAACGCCTGCCCCAGCCCCACGACAGTCGTCGTCTTGCCCTCGCCGAGGGGTGTCGGGGTGATCGCGGTGACGACGACATACTTGGCCGTATGGTGCCCACTCGGCTCGTCGAGGACGGCGAGGTCGATCTTCGCGACGTCGCGACCGTACGGCTCGAGGTGCTCGGGACGGATGCCGAGATCGGCGGCGATCTCGGCCATCGGCCGCAGGGTCGCCGCGCGGGCGATGTCGAGGTCGCTGGTGGTGGGGGTACTGGTCATGTCGTGATCCACCTCAGAGCAGCGCACGGACCGGCTGATAGCCGTGCTCGACGATCGACGGGGGCAGGTCGTAGCGTTTCGTCGTCGCAGTCTCCGCGTCGAAAGCGGACCAGTCGACCGAGCCGTTCTGCACGAACCCGACCACGTCCGAGTGCAGTTCGCGGGCCAGCTTCTGTGGTGGGTCCTCCCCGGCGAGGTCGGCCACCCGCTCCGCGTCGAGGTTGTCGAAGACGAAAGGCACATCGATGCAGTGCAGGGCGAGACCGCGGGTGCGAGAGCGCCAGGTGAAGGTCGTCAACCACGTCGGTGCACGGGTGTGCTCGGCTCGCACCTGCGCCAGCCGCAGCGTGGGGGCCCGGAAGACGCGGTCGGTGACATAGCGTCCGATGGCCGCGGCCGTGCCTGCTGCGCGCGGGCCGGGGTTGGCGGCGAGCCAGGCGTGCCGGACCGAGGCGGGCACCCCGATGCGCGCCAGCAGGACACCGGTCGGGATGAAGCGCAGCTTGCTGTGCGCCTGCGTGAAGATGAAGGTGAACTCGTCCTCGGTCGTGCCGAGCAGGAGTGGCTTGTCCGTGCCGATCCCGGCCGCGAACGCGTCCGGCGTCGGTTGGGTGATCAGCTCGCCGTCGACCACCGGCCCGAAGGGCAGCCCGTCCTCGAGCATGCCCTTGAGCATCGCCAAGGGGCCGCCCTTGGTCGCCGCTGACGAGGCGGCGTCCTGGGCGTGGCGCACCTGCTCCTCGGTCAGCGACGAGAGACCCGCGACGGTCGGCTGGACACCGGCCTGCTCGGCGATCGCACGGCCGGTCGCCTCGGCCCGGGCAAGGGGGATGTCCGCGCAGACCCCGGACATCGAATGGGCCCGGGCGAACAGGCCCTGCGCCCGCGGCATCCCGAGCAGGGTGAGGACGGCCCCGCCACCTGCCGACTGGCCCGAGATCGTGACCCGGGCCGGGTCGCCCCCGAAGGCGGCGATGTTGTCACGGACCCACTCGAGGGCGAGCAGCCAGTCGAGGACCGCCCGGTTGGGTGTGGCGCCCTCGATCCATCCGAAGCCCTCCAAGCCGAGGCGGTACGAGACCGACACGGTGACGACGCCGTCGCGGTTGAAGGCGGCACCGTCGTACCACGGGCTCGACGGCGAGCCGGAGACGAAGCCGCCACCGTGGATGTAGACGAGGACCGGCAGGTCCGGCGGGCCTGCGGGCGCCGGAGTGAACACGTTGACGTTGAGGGTGGACTCGCCCGGGTATGACGGCTCGGGGATGAGCGAGACCCCGCCGTCCCCGCCCCGCTGCGCGGTGGCGCCATACGAGGTGGCGTCCCGGACACCGTCCCAGGATCGATGCGGCACCGGTGCGGCGAAGCGCAACGGCCCGACCGGCGGCTCGGCGAAGGGGATCCCCAGGAACGCCGCGGACCGGCCGCGCCAGAAGCCGCGCACCAGCCCGGCGCTCGTCTTGACCTCCACACGGCCACCCTATGGTCGCGTCTGGCTGGGCACGCTGAAACAGACCCGGGCCGGCGTCGCTACGGACACAACAAGTCCGGCCGAGCGGCTGGGTCCACGCACGCGCGGGCGGCGCCGGCTGGACTTGTTGTGTCCTTACGTACCGGCCGGCACTACGGCTTCGCGCTGTGGCAAGGCCTCGACCTGAGCGGCGTGCGCGCCCTCGCCGAGCTGGTCGACGTCGACCTGTAGGAGGCACCGCTGGCCGCCCGGCTATCCACAGCCGGAGGGTCGTGCCGGTCGGGACGCAGCCCAGCGGCATACCCTGAGGCAATGCCGCGACCGACGCTCGACGCCCTGCTGCACGCCGCCGTGGCCGGCGTGGGCGGCACCGAGCGTCCCGGCCAGGTGGCGATGGCCAAGGCCGTGGCCCACGCGGTCGAAGCCGACGAGCACCTGCTCGTCCAGGCGGGCACCGGTACCGGCAAGTCGCTCGCCTATCTCGTGCCCGCCATCGCGCACGCCTTCGACACCGGCAGGCCCGCGATCGTCTCGACGGCGACGCTGGCGCTGCAGGCCCAGATCGTCGACCGTGACCTGCCTCGCGTCGCCGACGCCCTGGCACCGCTGCTCGGGCGCCGGCCCACCTACGGGCTCGTCAAGGGGCGGCGCAACTACGTGTGCCTGCACAAGCTCGAGGGCGGGTTCCCCGACGAGGAGCAGGCCCTGATCGGGGTCGGCCAGGTCGATGCCGCCGCGGGCCGGCTCGGCCAGGAGGTCGTGCGCCTGCGGGAGTGGGCGGGCGCCACGCAGACGGGCGATCGTGACGAGCTCGTCCCGGGTGTCTCCGAGCGGGCCTGGCGCCAGGTCTCGGTGTCGGCGCAGGAGTGCCTCGGTGGCAAGTGTCCCCTCGTGGCCGAATGTTTCGTCGAGCGGTCGCGTGCCGCCGCGGCAGACGTGGACGTCGTCGTCACGAACCACTCCTTCATGGCCATCGACTCGTTCGAGGGCCGGCAGATGTTACCCGAGCACGACCTGCTCGTGATCGACGAGGCCCACGAGCTCGTCGACCGGGTCACCTCGACGATCACCGGCGAGCTGACCGGGACCATGGTCGGCACCGCCGCGAAGAAGGCCGGCCGCCTGTCCGAGAACGCGGCCGCACTGACCGAGGCGGCCGACCTGCTGTCGGCCGTCCTCGATCCCGCGCCGGAGGGTCGTCTGCTCGGGATTCCCGACTCGTTGGGGCTGGCGCTGGCCCGGGTCCGTGACACCGCCCGGGTGGTCCAGAGCGACCTCAAGCCGGCCCCCGGCGAGGACTCCGACGCAGCCCGTCAGGTAGCGCGAGCCGCCGTCGACGAGGCGCACGAGACCGCAGAGCGCATCCTCGAGGAGCGCGAGCTCGACGTCGCCTGGGTCGCCCGCGACCCGCGCCGCGGGCCGGTCCTGCGCGTCGCGCCGATGAGCGTCGCGCTGCTGGTGCGCGACAGGATCTTCGCCGAGCGCACGGTCGTGCTCACCTCGGCCACACTCGAGCTGGGCGGCACCTTCGATGCGGTCGCCGGCACGATCGGGCTGCGCGGCGAGGAGGCGCCGGCGTGGCAGGGGCTCGACGTCGGCAGCCCCTTCGACTACCCCCGGCAGGCGATCGCGTATGTTGCCGCCCACCTGCCGCCGCCCGGCCGCGACGGCGCGAGCGACGACAGCCTCGACGAGATCGAGCAGCTCGTGCGAGCCGCCGGCGGACGCACGCTCGGGCTCTTCTCCTCGACCCGCGCCGCGCAGGCTGCCGCGGAGGTCATGCGGGCCAGGCTCGGCGACGAGCACCCCGTCCTCTGCCAGGGCGAGGACCAGATCGCAACGCTGGTCAGGCAGTTCGCCCGCGACCCGCGTACCTGCCTGTTCGGCACGCTGACCCTGTGGCAGGGTGTCGACGTCCCCGGTTCGTCGTGCCAGCTCGTCATCATCGACCGCATCCCGTTCCCGCGCCCCGACGACCCGCTCGCCTCGGCCCGGTCGCAGGCGATCACGCGGATGGGCGGCAGCGGCTTCATGGCGGTCTCTGCGACGCATGCTGCACTGCGCCTCGCGCAAGGGGCGGGGCGGCTCATCCGGCGCGCCGAGGACCGGGGCGTCGTGGCCTTCCTCGACTCGCGGATGATGACGGCGCGGTATGCCGCCTTCCTCCAGCGCTCGCTGCCGCCCTTCTGGCCCACCACCGACAAGACGATGGTCCTCGCGGCCCTGGCCCGGCTCGACCAGACCGCCGGCGAGCCGGTCCCGGTCGCGGAGCCGGCGATGCGGACCCTCGACGGCAGGCAACACGGCGACGGGTCCGGGCAGCTGCGGCCCGTGGCTGTGACACCACCCCCGGTTGCCGAGTCCGCGCGCAGCGCAGTCACCGGCGGGCACGCCTGGACCGAGGCGCAGGACGAGGAGCTGCGCGATGCGGCTGACGCGGGGCTGCAGTTGGAGGAGCTGGTCGAGCACTTCGAGCTGCCCGCCGAAGCCATCGTGGCTCGCGCCCACCAGCTGGACGCGCGGCTCGCCTCCGGCGCCCTGTTCGACTGAGGTTGGAGTCGGGCACGGTACCGCGGGCGCGGGCCACTCTGCCGCCGCTGCATCCGCACACCCGCTGGCGCTACGACGACTGGGTTGGGGTGTCGGCGGTGTGTTCTAGGGTCGGGGTGTGCCCTGTGCCTCGAGTGATGGGGCATGAATATTCCTGTGGCATGGATGAATTCACCGGTCAGATGGCTTCCCTCGGGCGGCAGGATGAGATAGGATCGAACAAACGTTCGGGTGGTTGCGGGAAAGGATTGAGGTCCTCGCCATGGTTGCTGGTCCGATGCTTCTGGATCACCTGCGCGAGCAGATGGCCGTAGTGCAGCACAAGCATGAGGCGGACCAGGCAGGTGCGGCCCGCGCTTTCTGGAAGAGCCTCGATGCCGGGTCGTGCACGGGCCGGGCGCCGGGTGGCGGGGCGGCATCGGGTGGCAGCGTCGGCGGCGGTGCCCAGCCCAGCCGAGAGCGCAGCACCCATCACGATGTGGGCCGCGGGACGCGCGGCGACTCACATCGTGGTGCCCGCGAGGGTGCGCAGGCCGGTGATCACAGCGCCGCTCACGATGGCGCGCACGCCGCAGGTCAGGGTGGCGCGCACGCCGCAGATCAGGGTGGCGCTCGCGGCGCAGATCAGGGTGGCGCTCGCGGCGCAGATCAGGGTGGCGCGCACAGCGCCGCTCACGATGGCGCGCACGGCGGTGGGCGTGGTCGACGGCGCGCACCGCGGGCGGGGGCATCGGCGCAGCCGGTGGGCCGTGGGGTGTGGGCGGGCGTGGACCCGGGC
>NZ_JAKDLO010000077.1 GCF_030452765.1 Intrasporangium sp. | reverse complement strand
TCTCGATCGGGATTGCTGCACTCTCGATCGGGATAGCTGCACTCTCGATCGGGATAGCTGCACTCTCGATCGGGAGTAGTGCACTCTCGAAGGGGAGTAGTGCACTGTCGATCAGGGTGGGGCGCGGTCAGCGCAGGGCGAGCAGCTCCATGAGGCGCACCGCCTCGTCGGTGACCGCAGAGCGGGCAGCGCCAAGGTATCGGCGGGTGTCGACGGTCGGCGCCTGCTCGAGGCGGGCAACGAGAGCCTGCGTGAAGACGTTGTTGAGGTGCGTCGCGATGTTGACCTTCGTCATCCCGGCCCGGACCGCCTCGGCGAGACCCGCGTCGTCGACGCCCGACGAGCCGTGCAGCACGAGCGGCACGGGCACGGCGTCGCGGATCTGCCCGATGAGGTCGGTGTCCAGACGCGCGGTCCGCTCGACCATGGCGTGCGAGCTGCCGACCGCGACGGCGAGCGCGTCGACGCCTGTCTCGGCGACGAACTGCGCGGCATCGCCCGGGTCGGTCCGGACACCGGGAGCGTGGACTCCGTCCTTGCCGCCCACCTCGCCGAGCTCTGCCTCCACGCTGACCCCGGCCGCCCGGCAGAGCTGCACGACCCTGTTGGTCTCGGCTCGGTTCGCGTCGTCGGGCAGCTTCGACCCGTCGTACATGACGGAGGTGAGTCCCAGCCGCACGGCCTCCTCGATGAGGTCGACGTCCTCGGCGTGGTCGAGGTGGACGACGACCGGCTGCGCACAGCTCTCGGCGATGGCGAGGCTCGCCTGCGCGAGAGGCCGCAGCGCACCGTGGTAGCGCACGCAGTTCTGCGAGATCTGCATGACGACAGGCAGGTTCGTCCGCTCGGCGGCTGCGGCATAGGCCTCCGCGTGTTCGAGCTGGATGACGTTGAAGGCCGCGAGGCCACGGCGGGCGTGGCGCGCTTCGGCCAGGACGGTGCTGAGGTTGACCAGGGTCATCTGCGGCTCTCCTTCACGTCGACGGCTGCTGCGAGCCGCTCAATGTCGGCTGGGTCGACTGCTCCGGCGACGGGCTGCAGCACCGCCGCTGCCGACCAGGCGCCCCCACGACGCAGCGCCCGTGCCCACGCCTCGGGTCCCTGCGGAAGCCCCCCGGCGGTCTCGAGCTCGGTGGCGAGGGCGGCAGTCAGCGCGTCCCCGGCACCAGTCGGGTTGCCCGCCAACGGTTCTCGCAACCGCGCATGCAGCGCCACGTCCTCGTGGAGCAGGTGCAGACCGTCGGCCCCATCGGAGATGACCGCCGCGCGTGCTCCGGCATCGACGAGGATCCTGAGGAGCGCCGCAATGCCGCCGGCGCCGCGACCGAGGGCAGCCGTCGCGGACTCGGCCTCGACCCGGTTGGGCTTGACGAGGGTCGGGCGCTGCGACAGGGCGGCAACCAACGGCGCGCCGGCCGTGTCGACGACCACCGGCACGCCACGATCCTCGCCGATCCCGGTCAGCGTTGCGACGAGGTCGACCGGCGCCTGCTCTGGCAGGCTGCCCGAGATCGTCAGCACCGACCCAGGCTCGCTGAGCGAGGCGAGAACCTGCACGACGGCCTGCCAGACCGTCGCTGGTTGGGCAGCCCCGCTCTCGTTGAACAGCGTGGCCTCCCCCGCCGCATCGAGCACGGCGATGGATCGCCGGGTCGGGCAGGGCGACTCGACGAGGCGATGGGCGATGCCGCGGCGCTGCAGATCGGTGTCGAAGAAGGGGATCTCCCGGCGGCCCACCGGCGCTACCGCGACCGAGTCGCGGCCCATCGTCGTCAGCACGGCAGCCACGTTGAGGCCCTTGCCGCCTGCCCTCTCGTGAACCGAGCCGACACGATGGGAGGCGCCGAGCGTCACCTCGTGAACGGCATACGTGATGTCGATGGCCGGGTTCGGGGTGACCGTGACGATCATCGGCCGGCCAGTTCGAGCGCGATGGTCGCTGCGCCGAGGGCGCCGGCGCGGTCGCCGAGCGCGGCGGGGGCGACGCGGACGACGTCGCGGTCGCCGAGCCGGTGGGCGAGCTCGGCGCGCAAAGGGTCGAGCAGGGTCGCGCCCGCGCGGACCAGACCGCCACCGATGAGCACCAGCTCGATACCGACCGCAGCGACGACGGGGGCGACAGCGCGGGTCAGCGCGTCGATGGCTTCGTTCCAGACGCGGGTCGCCTCGACTTCGCCGGCCCGGACTCGCTCGGCGACCTGCCTCGCGTCGCCGGTGAGCCCGGTGGCGGCGGACCAGCGCCGGCCGATGGCGCCGGCGCTGGCCACCGCCTCGAGGCACCCGCGCTGCCCACAACCGCAGAGGGGGCCATCCGGTATGACGATGACGTGGCCGATCTCGCCGGTCCACAGCGAGCCGGTCACGGGGCGGCCACGAACCAGGATCGCGCTCGCGAGCCCCGTGCCGAGGGGGACGAACAGGACGTTGTCGACCCCGCGTGCCGCGCCGAGGCGGTGCTCGGCCAGCAGCCCGGCGCGTACGTCGTGGCCGACTGCGACAGGAACGTTGAGTTGCACACCGATCACGGCGCGCAGGTCGAGGTCGTGCCAACCGAGGTTGGCCGACCAGACCCCGATGCCGGCGTCGTCGACGAGGCCGGGCACGACGACCCCTACGGCGAGCGGGTCTGCGCCCGCGACCTGGGCGGTCAGCTCGGCGACGATGTCGGCCGTCACCTCACCGAGGCGTTCCCCGACCCGTGGGGGCGTCGGACGCACGGTGTGGGCTGCGACGTCGCCCTCCGGCGTCGCGAGAACACCCTTGATGCGGGTGCCGCCCACGTCGATCCCGACGACCATGTCCTGTGTCACCCAAGACATCCTATGCGCAACCGTGATTGTTTGACGACCCTCATGAGCATGTTCAATCAGACGTCTTCAACCGTTGCGCACGGTGGGAGCCCGGCCCCATCTCGGTCCGCCGTGGAGCGGATTCGTTCATACGAATGCAGCAAACCCTCGTGTCACTCTTGACACCACGGTTAACCTCCACAAGTCTCGGGGCGGCGGCCCACAGATCGGAGAGCGCGATGGCATCGCTACGAGAGCAGGTTCTGCGACGCAAGCCAGTCACGGAGATGTCCGCCGAGACCGGTGCCGATACCGGGAAGAGCGAGCTGTCTCGCTCGATCGGGTTGTGGCAGCTGACCTCGATCGGCATCGGCGGCACGATCGGGACCGGCATCTTCTTCATCCTGAGCCAGGCAGTACCGATGGCAGGCCCGGCCGTCGTCTGGTCCTTCGTCATCGCGGCCGTCGTCGCGGGACTGACCGCAGTCTGCTACGCGGAGCTGGCCGGCGCGGTGCCCGTGTCGGGCTCCTCGTACTCCTACGCCTACGCCACCCTCGGGGAGCTGACCGCGCTCGGCGTCGGCGCCTGCCTGCTGCTCGAGTGGGGCGTCGCGGGCGCCGCCGTTGCGGTGGGCTGGTCCGAGTACGTCAACCAGTTCCTGCAGAACCTCTTCGGGTTCCAGATCCCCGAAGCGTTGGCCAACGCCCCGGAGCAGGGCGGCATCGTCAACCTGCCGGCGGTCCTGCTCGTCGTCATGTGCAGCCTGCTGCTGATCCGCGGGGCCAGCGAGTCGACGACGATCAACGCCGTCATGGTCCTGATCAAGATCGGCGTGCTGATCATGTTCGTCTTCATCGGCGTCCAGGGCTGGAACGCCGGCAACCTGGTTCCCTTCGCGCCGGAGGGTTTCGGCGGCGTCACCGCCGCGGCCGGCGTCATCTTCTTCTCCTTCATCGGCCTCGACGGCGTCGCGACCGCAGGGGAAGAGGCGAAGAACCCGCACCGCAACCTGCCGCTTGCGATCATGATCTCGCTGGTCGTCGTGACCATCATGTACGTCCTCGTCTGCCTGGTCGCCGTGGCGGCCCAGTCGACACCCGACTTCGAGGGCCAGGAGGCCGGCCTCGCCCAGATCCTCATGAACGTGACCGGCGCCGAGTGGCCGGGCACGGTGCTGGCCGCCGGCGCGATCATCTCGATCTTCAGCGTGACCCTGGTCTCGCTCTACGGCCAGACCCGCATCCTCTTCGCGATGTCGCGCGACGGCATGGTCCCCCCGGTGCTGCACAAGGTGAACCCACGCACCCTCACGCCGGTGCGCAACACCACCATCGTCGCGGTCGTGGTCAGCGTGCTGGCCGGTTTCATCCCGATCAACTTCCTCGCCGAGATGACGAGCGTCGGCACCCTGGTTGCCTTCTTCACCGTCTCGATCGGCGTCATGATCCTGCGTCGCACCGCCCCCGACCTGAAGCGTGGGTTCAAGGTCCCGTTCTATCCGGTGACCCCCATCCTGTCGGCCGCCGGCTGCATCTACGTCATCCAGGGTCTGCGTGCGGTGACGCTGATCGTCTTCGTCATCTGGATCGCTGTCGCAGTTATGTGGTACTTCGGCTACAGCAGGCACCACTCGCACCTCGGTCGGCACGAGCACGTCGGCCTCGCATCCGACGCGCCCGAGGGGGCGGACGAGCGATGAGCATCGTCGTCGGCTACCCGGCAAACAGGCGCGGGCACGCAGCGATCAACCTCGGTGCCATGCTGGCCAGATCCACCGAGCGGCCCCTGGTCGTCTGCACCGTCGTGCCCGCCCCATGGATGCCCGCCAATGCCCGCGTCGACTCGGAGTACCGCAAGAAGCTCCAGCAGATGGCCGACCGCGCCCTCGACCAGGCCCGGGCCGACCTGCCCCCCGGCGTGGAGGCCGAGTTCGTCGTGCACCGTGCACGTTCCGCGGCCAGCGGCCTGCTCGAGGTCGCCAACCGATACGAGGGCAGGTTCCTCGTCATCGGCTCCTCCACGGCCGGGATGTTCGGCCACGTCACCCTCAGCAGCGTCGCCGACCGGCTGCTGCACAGCTCCCCCGTCCCGGTCGTGCTCGCCACCCGGGGGTTCAGGTGCACCGGCGACGACTACGTCACGCGCGCAACCGTGGCCTACAACGGTTCCCAGCTCGCGAGCCAGCTCGTGGCCGCCACCCGGCTGATCGCCTCGCCCGCCGGGGCCGCGGTGCGACTCGCCGCCTTCGCGGTGCAGCCGGCCCCACCGGACACCGCCCTGCTCCGCGCCGAGGCCGGCGGCATCGTCGACGAGTGGGTCGAGACGATCCGGGCCGCCGCCAAGCGTGACTTCGGCGAGCAGGAGGACGGCCCCCGGGTCACCGACGAGATCGAGGTCGTCGTGGGCCGCGGACAGAACTGGGGCGAGGCCCTCGATGACATCGAGTGGGACGAGCACGAGGTGCTCGTCGTGGGCTCGAGCCGCTTCGGGCCGGCCTCCCGAGTGTTCCTCGGTTCACGCGGGTCCAAGATCGTCCGACACTCGCCGGTGCCGGTCGTCGTCGTGCCCCGCGCCGCCATCAAGGAGGTCGAGACGCCGTGACGGGCTGGTCGGGCGCAGCGTGAGCCACCGCTTCGAGGCCAGGGGGGAGCAGCAGACCATCGAGCCGGTCGTGGACATGGAGCAGTTGCGCCAGGTCGGTGACCTGTTCACACAGGTATGGGGCCGCAACCCCGACGGCGTGCCGATGCCCGGCGAGATGCTGCGCAGCCTTGTCCACGCCGGGGGCCTGGTCTCGGCGGCGCGGAGCGAGGACGTGCTCGTCGGGGCCGCCGTGCTCGGTCGCAGCCTGCCCGGCGAGTGCTACAGCTACCTCGCCGCGGTGCGACCGGGCTACGCCGACCGCGGGATCGGCCGGGCCCTGAAGCTGCACCAGCGCGAGTGGGCGCTCGACGCAGGGCTGAGGACCATGGAGTGGACCTTCGACCCGCTCGGCGCCCGGAACGCGCGGTTCAACCTGGTCAAGCTGGGCGCGGTCGTGCGCGAGTACGAGATCGCGTTCTACGGCGCGATGCATGACTCGCAGAACGCCGGGGAGATCGGTGACCGCCTCGTCGCTCGCTGGGAGCTGGACACCGACCGGGTTCGCGCGGCCATCAGCGGATCCGGCAGCGAGCCGCCCGGTCCCAGCGGCGCAGTGCTCGCCACCGGACCTGACGAGGCTCCCTTCGCCTGGCTGGACGGGGAACACCGCTGGGTCCGAGTCCCGCGCGACATCGTGGCGTTGCGCAGCCAGGACCGTGCCGCCGCCAAAGCCTGGCGACTCAGTGTCCGGGACGCCTTCACTGCAGCCCTCGGGGACGGCTGGCTCGCCGACGGGCTCACCCGCGAAGGGTGCTACCACTTCAGCCGGGACAGCTCAGGACAGGATGAGAGATGAGAGTCGACCACCTCGAGGTGCGCTGGGTCAGGTTGCCCCTGGTGGCACCCTTCCGGACCTCGTTCGGCACCTCCTACGACCGCGAGACCTTCCTCGTGCGTGTCGTCACCGACGAGGGCGTGCAGGGCTGGGCGGAGTGCGGGGCCGAGCCGGAGCCGCTCTACTCGAGCGAGTTCCTCGCAGGTGCGGAGCTGGTGCTGCGCGAGCACCTCGTGCCCCGGCTCGTCGCGCTCGGCGACCGGCTGGCCGCGCACCACGTCAGGCCGGCCCTGGCTCCGGTCACGGGCCACCCCATGGCCAAGCACGTCCTCGAGACGGCGATCCTCGACGCGGAGCTGCGCGCCACAGGCCTGGGCTTCGCCGACTACCTCGGCTCGATCCGTGACCGCGTACCCGCCGGCGTGTCGGTCGGGATCATGGACGAGATCGCGGACCTCGTCGCGGCGGTCGGCGACTACCTCGACCAGGGCTACGTGCGGATCAAGCTGAAGATCGAGCCGGGCTGGGACCTCGAGCCGGTCCGGGTGATCCGGGAGACCTACGGCGACATCCCGCTGCAGGTCGATGCCAACGCCGCGTACAGTCTGCTCGACGCCCAGCACCTGGCCCGGCTCGACGAGTTCGACCTGCTGCTCATCGAGCAACCGCTGCCGGAGGACGACATGCGTGGCCACGCGGAGCTGGCCCGGCGGATCCGCACCCCCGTGTGCCTCGACGAGTCGATCACCTCGGCCCGGGACGCCGCGACCGCCATCGCCCTGGGCGCCGCAGCCATCATCAACATCAAGCCGTCGCGTGTCGGTGGGTATCTCGAGGCCCGGCGGATCCACGACGTCGCGTATGCACACGGCATACCTGTCTGGTGCGGTGGGATGCTCGAGACCGGGATCGGACGCGCCCCCAACCTCGCCCTGGCCGCCCTGCCCGGCTTCACCCTGCCCGGGGACACCTCGGCCTCGGACCGCTACTACCGGACCGACCTGACCGAGCCCTTCGTCCTCGAGGACGGGCACGTGCGCGTGCCGGCCGGGCCGGGCACCGGCGTCGAGGTGCTGCCGGACGTCCTGCAGGACGTCACGGTGTCGGTCAGCACGATCCCCTGGCAGGCCTGAAGGCACGCGCCTGCGATGTGATGTGGCCGTCGAGGTATGGCGCTCAGCCCGAGACGGGAACCCCACGCATCCGCACGGACAGGCACGTCACACAGCCCTCGAGCTTCTCGAACTCGGAGATGTCGACGGCCACGGTCTCGTACCCACGCTCGCGCAGCAGCCTGGCCGTGGCCGGCGCGCTCGTGGACATGAGCAGCCGGTTCCCGCCGAGCAGCACCACGTGCGCACCGTGCTCCTCCGGCACGGCAAGAAACGGCTCGAAGGTGTCGGCGTCGTCGACCAACGGGGGATAGCCGATGACGGTGCCGTCCGGGAGCGCGGTCACGGCCGACTTCAGGTGCAGGACCTTCGTCAGCGGGACCGTGACCACCCGGGCGCCGAACTCGGCCAGGTGCGCGGCCAGCTGCGCGATCCCCTGCTCGTTCGTGCGCCCGCCTCGGCCGACGTAGACGGCGCCGCCGAACTTGAGCACGTCGCCGCCGTCGAGGGTGCCCGGCGCGACGATGCGAGCGACCCGGTAGCCGGCGTCGCAGACCGCCTGCTCGGTGCCCGAGGTCTCCGGCTGGCGTTCGAGGGCGCCGGGCCTGGTGATGACCGCGAGGTCGCCGTAGGTCACCACGGTGTCCTCGACGAATGCGCTGTCCGGACAGTCCGGGGCGGCGGCGACCTCGGTGATGGACCAGTCCGAGTCGGCCAGCGCCTGCACGTACCCCTCCCACTGGCGCAGCGCCAGCTCGGGGTCGACGGGCTGGCGGGCAACGTGGGTGATCAGCCCCTCGGCCAGACGGGGGCTCGGGCGGCGGACAAGTGCTTTGAGGACCTCCATACCGGCGAGCCTACCGAGCGCGAGCCCCGTCCACCGTGCGCGATCCCGGCGGTGCCGATACTCGGAGGGCGGCTCGCCTCGGACCAGTCGACCATGCGCGTCACTCGGCGGCGAGCGCGACCGCCGGCGCCACCGCGGCGGCCCGGCGAGCCGGCAGGACCGACGCGACCAGTCCCGCCACGAGAGCCACGACGACGACGAGCCCGAGACGTCCCCACGGCACCGACAGCAGCGTCGTGGCCTGACCGGTGAGCAGGGCCCGGGCACCGGCCCATCCGTAGCCGATCCCGAGGGCACACCCGACGATCGCCCCGACGGCCGAGAGCAGCAGCGCCTCGAGCGCGACGGTCAGGCGCAGCTGTCCCCGCGTCAGGCCGATCGCGCGCAGCAGCGCTGACTCGTGGGTCCGTTCGAGGACCGACAGCGACAGGGTGTTGCCGATCCCGACGACCGCGATGAGCACGGAGATGCCGAGCAGTGCGGTGACGACGAGCAGGGCGACGTCGAGCGCCTCACTGATCTGGGCCCGCTCCGGAGCCGAGCCGCTCACGACGAGCCCGGGCACGTCGGCGGCCGCGGCGTTCACCGCCTCCATCGCGCTGGGCAGGTCGGCTCCCTCCGTGAAGCGCAGCCACACCTGCGCCACGCCCGCCTGTGGCGCGAGCCGCCTCAGGTCTGCCTCGGTGGCGAAGTACGGGTAGGGCAGTCGACCGCCGACATGCACGACGAGGCTCGTATGCCGCTCACCGACCTTCACGATCACGCGCTCCCCCGTCGCGAGCCGGGTGTCCTGCGCAACCTGCTGGTCGACGAGCAGGGTGCCCGGGGTCGCGGCCAGCACGGACGGGTCCCGCAGGACGTCCGCGGCATCCGTCGGCAGCCCGACGAGCGGCATACCCTCCGCGGTAGGCGCGCCGCGTCCGGCGGTGAGCTCTGCGGTGACCTGCGGCAGCCGTGCCGTCGCTGCGGCGACGCCGAGTCGCTCCAGACGGGCGACCGCATCGGCTGGGAGGCTCGCCCCCGAGCCGCTCACCATGACATCGACGGGGTAGTGGCGGTCGATCTCGTGGGCGGCACTGGCGCTCGCGGTCTGGCCGCCGACGAGCATCATCGCGATGAGGGTGACACCGACGAGGAGCGCGGCGGAGGTCGCGGCGGCTCGCGCCGGGTTGCGCACGGCACCCTCGACGGCGAGGTCACCAGGCGGCCCGGCCAGCCTGCTCGCGAGCCGGCCGAGGAGCCGAGCGAGCGCGGGCACGTAGCGGCGAGAGAGCAGCAGGACCCCGGCGAAGGAGACGGCGCCGCCGAGGATCGCGACGACCAGGCCGAGCATCAGGTCCTGCTCGCCGAACACCGTCGGGCCCGCGACGAGCAGAGCCGTACCTGCGACCAGCACGAGCAGGGCGACGACGAGCCGGACGGTCGAGGCCCGGGAGCGACCGGTCGGCGGCAGCGCGGGGCGCAGCGCCTCGAGAGGCGCGACCCGACCGGCCCGCCAGACCGGCAGCGCGGCGGCAAGGACGGTGACGGCCACTCCGGCGACGGCGGGGAGCGCCATCGCGGTCGGGTCGAACGCGAGATCCAGCTGCGGCAGCCCGAGCGCGGCGCTCCGGTTGGCGAGCCGTGCGAGGGCGGCAGCGAGCCCGAGGCCCAGGGCGACTCCGGTGAGCGCTCCGACCAGGCCGACGACGCACGACTCGACCAGCACCAGTCGGCGCACCTGCGCGCCGGTCGCTCCGACGCACCGCAGCAGCGCGGTCTCGCGGCGGCGACGGGCGACGAGGACGGCGAAGGTGTTGCCGATGACGAGGGCCGACACGAAGAGCGCCACCGCGGCGAACGCGAGCAGGAGGATGCCGAGCAGGTCGACTCCGCCCGTCGCCTGCGCCAGCAGGTGCTGCGCCTGCTCGTCCCCGGTCCGCACGACCGCCTGGCCACCGAGTGCCGCGGCGACCTCGCTTCGGACGTGCTCGGCAGACGCTGCGGGCTGACCGGCGACGTCGATCTCGCGGTAGCCCTCCTCCCCGGTCCACGCGGCGACATCGGCGTCGGTGGCGAACGCGACCGGGGTCGAGCCGTAGCGCGGGTCGGCTGCGGCGTCGATGATGCCGACCACCGTGGCCGCTGCCCGGTGCTGCGAGCCGACCCCGTCATCCGGTGCCGTCGCCGATCCCCGGCTGTGGGTGAGATCGTCGACCCTGACGGTGTCGCCGACCCTGAGCCCGGATCCGGCTGCGGCAGAGCGCGACAGCGCCAGCTCCCCTCCGCTGGTCGGCATCCGGCCGTCCACCAGCCGGGCTGCGCTCGTGGGTGAGGGCGGCGTCGAAAACTGCACGTCACGGGGCCCGCTCGGCAGGGTGAACCGGGTCCATCCGACCCGGTGCGCGACGACGCCGGCAACGCCGGGCAGGTCCCGTAGCGTCTGCGCCGCCGGCTCCGGGACCGGGGCACCCTGCGACGGCAGGACGACGGCGGCATAGTGCGACAGGTCTCCGGTCAGGGCTGCCTGAGTCGAGGATCTCAGGGAGGTCGTCAGCGTCATACTCGCGGTGACGAAGGCGACGCCGATGACGACGGCGATGGCGGGCGCCAGGTAGCGACGCGCCTGCTGCCTCAGTGAGGCGAGGGTCAGGGTCAGCACGTCACGCCCCCATCGTGCGCATCGCATCGAGGACGGCGTCGGGGTCGGGGTCGGTCAGCTCCCCCGCGACCTTGCCGTCGGCGAGCAGGACCACGCGGTCGGCGTAGGTCGCGGCGCGAGGGTCATGGGTCACCATGACGACGGTCTGGTCGAGCTCGCGCACGCTCGTGCGCAGGAACGACAGCATCTGTGCCCCGGTCTGCGAGTCGAGGGCGCCGGTGGGCTCGTCGGCGAAGATGACGTCGGGACGGGTCAGCAGCGCTCGGGCGACCGCGACACGCTGCTGCTGGCCGCCGGAGAGCTCGCTCGGCCGGTGGTCCAGCCGGTCGGCAAGGCGCAGCGCCTCGATGACGTGGGTCATCCACTCGCGGTCGGGCCGGCGCCCGGCGAGCCGGAGCGGGAGCAGCATGTTCTGCTGGGCGCTCAGCATCGGCAGCAGGTTGAGCGACTGGAAGACGAAGCCGACCCGTCGCCTGCGCAGCAGCGTGAGTGCCCGGTCGCCGAGGCCGGTGAGGTCCGTGTCGCCGAGCCAGACCCGCCCGGAGGTCGGGGTGTCGAGCCCAGCGAGGCAGTGCATCAGGGTCGACTTGCCGGAGCCGGACGGGCCCATCACCGCGGTGAGCTGCCCGACGGCAAACTCGATACTGACGTCGTCGAGGGCACGCACGGCGCTCGGCCCCGAGCCGTAGAGCTTGGTGAGGCTGTGGGTCCGCGCGGCCGGTGCGAGCTGGGGTCGGGGTGCGGCCTCGAAGGTCCCAGCCGTGGAGTGCGTCGTCATGAGTCCACTCTCCCGGTCAGGACCGAGCTGGCACATCGGCTCGTGAGCCCAGCTCGGCGGTTGCGGGCTACGACCGTGGTCGTACCTCGACGAGCCCGGTCTCGTAGGCGAGCATGACCATCTGCACGCGGTCGCGCAGGTCGAGCTTGGCGAGTATCCGCCCGATGTGCGTCTTGACCGTGGCCTCGGCGAGGTGGAGCGTAGCGGCGATCTCTGTGTTCGTCAGGCCCTGTCCGACCGCGGTGAGGACCTCGACCTCGCGGGGAGTCAGTGGTGAGAGCCGCTCTGCTGCAGCAGCTTCCGCTGCCTCGACCTCGCCCGGCGACGGCAGGTCGGCAACGAAGTGGTCGAGGAGGCGACGCGTCGTGCTCGGGGCGATGACCGAGTCGCCGCGGTGGACGGCGCGGATCGCAGCGAGCAGCTCGTGCGGCCCGGCATCCTTGAGGAGGAAGCCGGCCGCGCCGGCTTTGAGCGCGGCGAAGGCGTACTCGTCGAGGTCGAAGGTCGTCAGCACGACGACTCGCGGGGCGCCCGGGCGCCGGAGGAGCTCGCGCGTAGCGGCGACCCCGTCGAGCCGTGGCATGCGGATGTCCATCAGGACGACGTCCGCGGGAGTGCGGGCGAGCAGGTCGAGCGCGGCCCGGCCGTCCCCCGCCTCGCCGACGACGACCATGTCGTCCTGGGCGTCGAGGACCATCCGGAAGCCGGCCCGGACGAGCTGTTGGTCGTCGACGAGGACGATCCGGATCCCGCTCTCAGCGGGGCCACCGCTCATCCGGATCTCCTTGGCGTCAGGGGTAGCTCGGCGCGGACGCGGTAGCCGCCGCCCGGGCGTGGGCCTGCCTTGAGGGTGCCGCCGGTGGCCGCCGCCCGCTCGCGCATGCCGATGGTCCCGTTGCCGCTCCCGTCGTCGGTGGCTGCGGCCCCCCGCCCGTCGTCCTCGACCTCGACGACCAGAGGGTCGCCGCGGGTGACGCTGACTCGCACGCTGGCGGCAGGCCCGGCGTGCTTGAGGACGTTGGTCAGGGCCTCCTGGATGATCCGGTATGCCGCCAACTCGACCTCCCGGGGCACGCGGGCTCCACTGCCGGTGACGTCGAGCTCGACCTCGTGGCCGGCGCTCCGGACCCTGCCGATGAGGTCGTCCATGTCGTCGAGTGAGGCGGTCGGCGCGTACTCGGTTGCCCCGTCCCCGGATTCACGGAGCACCCCGACGAGTCGGCGGGTCTCGTCGAGCGCCTCGCGGGCGGTCGTGCCGATGGTCTGCAACGCCACCGACGCCTGGCTGCGCGTCCACGCCGGGGCGTGCTCAGCGGCATACGCGGCTCCATCTGCCTGAACGACGACGACGGACAGGCTGTGCGCGACGATGTCGTGCATCTCCCGCGCGATGCGCGCGCGCTCGGACTGGGCTGTGAGCCGGGCGCGTTGGTCACGGTCGCGGCGCAGGGCGGCGTTCTGCTCCTCCAGGGTGGCGATGACCCGGAGGCGGGAGCGCTTGACGTCGCCGGCGAACCACGACATGACGGGCAGTCCGACCAGGAGACCGAGATCCAGCAGGAGCGCGTAACGGCTTGGGGGGGCAAGGCCGAGCCCGAGGGTGGCGATGAACCCGCCGATGATCCCGACACCAAGGCCGGCCCAGCGCAGGGTCGGCTGGCGGCCGTACGCGGCGAGGGCGTAGCTCGCGAAGAGGAAGCCGACGTCCGAGGCCATCGGTGCCGCGACGGTGACGACCTGCAACGCGCAGGCGAGCGTGACGATCGTGAAGACGAGGGTCGGGGTGCGGCGGCGCAGCGCGAGGGGCAGTGTCTGGGCGGTGCCGATGAGCGCGTAGTCGAGCGAGCCCGGTCCGGACGCGACGAGGAAGAGGAACCAGAGCCCGACACCGATCACGCCGTCGATCAGCAGCGCGCGGCGCTGCGGCCACGTGTAACGGTGGGTCAGTGCCCCGTTGTCGCGGGCTTCGGTCGGCACGATCCCGAGCGTAAGGGGCGTGCTGGGGTGGGTGCGTCAGCCCTCGGTCTGATCCTCTGGGTCGCGGTCGCTCTCGGTGTCGATCCGATGTCGAACCGGCTCGCTCGGCGCCTGCTTGACGGTGATCCGGATGATGCCGGGCCGGGGGCGCGCGAGGTACCGTGAAGGTATGCGCGGGGATCGCGTGGAGATTGTCATAGATGCAGGCGGCGAGGTCCGCACCTACGAGATCGTTGCCACCCGAAATGGGCGTCGGGTCGAGATCGCGACGGGCCGCGGCGTCGTCACGGTGACCGAGGTGACGAGAAGTGGCACCCCGGTGCGCACGGCCCGGTTCATGGCGAGCCGGATCCTGGCCCTCGTCGAGCACCCGGCCGCCGACCAGAACATCGCCCGAGAGGTCATCGAGCCGCGTCCGATCCGCTCCTCCGGGTGACGGCTTCGCTTGGTGGCGGGTCCCGCACCCGAGGGGTGCGTGCCTCCGGCAGCCCGCTGTGCGGCATACCTCCCCTACGCTGGCTGAATGCCTGTCCTGGGCGCCAAGCTGCACGTCCCCCGCTCGCGCCGAGAGCTCGTGGCCCGGGCTCGTCTGACCGACCGGATCCGGGACGGAGTCCGCTCGACGGTCAGGCTGGTACTGGTCGCGGCGCCGGCCGGGTTCGGCAAGACGACAGTGCTGACCCAGTGGCTGGCGACGACCGACGCGCCGACCAGGCTCGCTTGGCTGTCGTTGGATGCTCGAGACGCCGAGGTGCGGCGGTTCCTGACCAACCTCGTCGCCGCGGTCCAGGCGAGCAGCCCGGAGGCCGGCGCTGCCGCGACGGCCCTGCTCGACCCCGACCGCGGCGCCCCCGTCGAGGACGTGATCGCCAGCCTGGTCAACGACCTGGACGCGCTGGCCGGACCCACCGTCCTGGTGCTCGACGACTACCACGTCATCGACGCCGCACCGGTTCACGAGGCCGTCACCTTCCTGCTCGAGAACCTGCCGCCCCAGGTCACCCTGGCGATCACGACACGGGCAGACCCGCCGCTTCGCCTGGCCCGCCTGCGGGCTCGCGGCGAGCTGCTGGAGCTGCGCGCCGCCGACCTGCGGTTCACCCACGCCGAGGCCGAGGCGTTCCTCAACGGCGTGATGCGGCTGGGCCTGCAACCGCGTCACGTGACCGCGCTCGAGGCCCGGACCGAGGGATGGGCGGCGGGCCTCCAGCTGGCAGCGCTGTCGGCCGGGCACCGACCGAACAGCGGGACGGACCTGGACGGCTTCGTCGCGGCGTTCGCCGGCAGCGACCGGTTCGTCCTCGACTACCTCGTCGAGGAGGTGCTGGAGGGCCAGCCCGACACGATCCGGTCCTTCCTGCTCAGCACGTGTGTCCTCGACGAGCTGTCCGGACCACTGTGCGACGCGCTCGTCGGACGCACGGACAGCCAACAGACGCTGGAGACGCTCGAGCTCATGAACCTGTTCGTGGTCCCGCTCGACGACGCGAGACGATGGTGGCGCTACCACCACCTGTTCGCCGACGCGCTGCGCGCACGTCTGGTCGGGCACGACCCGGAGCGAGCCAGAGGGCTGCACCACCAGGCCGCGAGCTGGTATGGCGCCCACGGCCGGCTCACCGACGCCATCCCACACGCGCTCGCCGGCAACGACACGGAGCAGGCAGCCGACCTGGTCGAGCTCGCCCTCCCGCAGCTGCGCCGGCGACGCGAGGACCGCACCCTGCGGCGGTGGCTGCAGGCCCTTCCCGAAGACGTCAGAGGCCGTCGTGCCTTGCTCGCCACCGGGTCCGCCTGGGCGCGACTGTCCGAGGGTGACCTGGAGGGTGTCGACGCGTGGCTCGACGCCGCCGAGGACGCGCTGGGTTCGGCACCAAGGCCGGTCATGCTCACCGAGACGCCCGCGTTGCGCGACGCGGTCAGGGACCGCGACAAGGATGTGGCCGGCCTCTCCGCGATGGTCGCGGTGTACCGCGCCTCGGCCGCCCAGGCGCGCGGCGACATCGCCGGGACCATCGCGCACGCCCAGCATGCCCTGGACCTCGTGAGGCCCGGGGACCACGTCTCGCATGGAGCAGCGGCAGGCTTCCTCGGCCTGGCCGCATGGGCGGCGGGCGACCTGCAGACCGCCCTCGACACCTTCGGTCAGGCCGTCCGGAGCCTGCACGCCGCGGGCAACGTCGCCGACGAGCTCGGTGCGACGGTGGTGCTGGCCGGCCTGTGGCTCGCCCGGGGGCGGCCGGATGAGGCACAGCGTCTCTACGAGCGCGCCCTCGAGGTCGCAGAGGCAGGTCCCGAGGCGCCGCGGTCCACGACCGGCGACCTGCACGTCGGTCTGGCCGACGTGCTCCGAGAGCGCGGCGAGCTCGCCGCGGCCGAACGGCACCTGCAGACGGCGAAAGGCCTCGGCGAGCAGGCGTCGCTGCCGGAGAACCGGCACCGGTGGTACACGACCATGGCCGGGCTCCTCCAGGCGCGAGGCGATCTCGACGGCGCGGAGCAGATGCTCAATGCCGCGATGCCGCTCTACCTACCGGGGTTCTTCCCGGACGTGCGCCCCATCCCGGCCCTGCGAGCACGCCTCCACATCGTGCAAGGGAGGTCGGCCGACGCGCGGGACTGGGCCCGTGAAGCAGGCGTGGACACTGCGGTGGGTCTGGACCCTGAGGTGCGCCGGGCGCACGACGCTGGGCGTGAGGACGCCCCGTCCTCCGCCGCGGAGTTCAACCGGCTCACCCTCGCCCGGCTCCTCATCGCCGAACATCGAACTCGACCGTCCGCCAAGACCGCCCGAGCCACGCTCGGTGACGCCCTCCAGATGCTCGACGGGGTCCTGACGGCGGCGGCGGCAGGCGGTCGCCGCGGCAGCGAGGTCGAGGCACACATCCTCCGTTCCCTGGCCCAGCAGGCTCGCGGGGACCTCGACCGTGCCCTCGACGACCTCGGACGCGCGCTCGCGCTCGGCATGCCGGTCGGTTACCGCCGGCTGTTCCTCGACGAAGGCGAACCGATGACGCAGCTGCTGCGAGCCGCCGCCGACGGCGCGGACCCGGGCACGGCGGCATACGCAGCCGACCTGCTCGATCCCACCCAAGGGCCCGGATCCGCTCCGCCAGCGTCGGGACGGCCCCATCCTGACGACGGACTCAGCGACCGCGAGCTCGAGGTGCTCCGGCTCCTCGCGACCGCGATGACCGGTCCGGAGATCGCCCGGCAGCTCTTCATCTCGGTCAACACGCTGCGCACCCACACCAAGCACATCTTCACCAAGCTGGGCGTCAACACTCGCCGCGCTGCGGTCCTGCGCGCGGCCGAGCTGAACCTCAGCTAGCCACCCCCCAGGTCGCCTCGCGTCCGCGCGGCGCCCCGTACCTGACTCTCGCACATCACCAAGCCGGTCACATCACGTGGTGATGTGCGGTCACCACGCTGCTCCCTACCGTCGCAGACATCGCCGGACGCCCCCCACCACCGGTCCGGTCACGACATCGAGACCCAGGAGCACCCCCATGGACATCACCTCCGCCGGCCTGACAAGGACCGCCGGCGCCGCCGCCGCGGTCGCCGGGACCGTCTTCATCGCCGTCCAGATCAACCACCCGGCGCCGGACACATTCACCACCGAGACCACGCAGTGGGTGGTCCGCAGCGGCGCGAAGGCGGTGATGGCGGCGCTCGCACTGGCGGGCATCACCGGCATGTATCTGCGCCAGCACGGCAAGGCCGGCCTGCTCGGGCTCGTCGGCTACGTCGTATTCGCCGCCGGCTACCTGGCGATGCTCGGCGCCGAGGTCATCGCCATCGCGGTCCTTCCGAGCCTCGTCGCCGCCGAGCCGGGGTTCGTCGACGACGTCGTCGCCGCCGCCACCGGCGGCACGCCGCAGGGTGACATCGGCGGGTTGCCGACACTGTTCAACCTCGCGGGGGCCGGTTACCTGCTCGGCGGTCTGCTGTTCGGCGTCGCCCTGCTGCGCACCCGTGTCCTCGCCCGCTCGGCGGCGGCGCTGCTCGCGGCCAGCACGGTCGCGACGGTCGCGCTGGCCGTGCTGCCCGAGTCGTTCAACCGGCCGTTCGCCGTCCCAGCGGGTATGGCGCTCATCGGGCTGGGTGTGTCGCTGTGGCGCAACCACGCCGACCGGTCCGCCCTCGCCGTGACCAGCGGCGCGACCGGCCTGGACCGCGAGGACGCAGTCCGATGAACGGGGCGGCCCGCATGACCGCCGAGCGGCCCGCCGCTGCACGTGGTGCACGTGGCTGGCCGGTCCCGGTCGCACTCATCGCCCTCGCTGCGATCCCGTTGGCGGCCGGAGCGCTCCGGCTGGTCCAGCTCGCCGGCGGCCCCGCGGTGATGCCCGCCGACGTCAGGTTCGCCGGCTTCCCGACGGCGCTGGTGGGGCACATCGTGGGCGCCGCGCTCTACGCACTGGTCGGCGTGCTTCAGTTCGTGCCCCGGTTCCGGCGCCGGCACCGGGTCTGGCACCGCCGCGCCGGCCGCGCGCTGGTCGTCGCGGGCCTCCTGGTCGCCGGGTCAGCGTTGTGGCTCACGCTGTTCTACGCGCCCCAGCCCGGCACCGGCGATCTGCTCTACGTCCTCCGTGTGGTGTTCGGCTCGGCGATGGCCGCCAGCCTCGTCCTCGGGTTCGCCGCCATCCGCCGCCGCGACATCGCCGCCCACCGCGCCTGGATGATCCGCGCCTACGCGATCGGCCTTGCCGCCGGCACGCAGGTGTTCACCGAAGGCATCGGCACCGCACTGCTCGGCGGCGGCGAGGTCCAGGGCGACATCGCCAAGGCCGCTGGTTGGGTCGTCAATCTCGCCGTTGCCGAATGGGTCATCCACCGGTCGTCTCGCCAGCGGCCGTCTCGCCGGCGACCGTCTCGAAATCGCCATGGTGGACCACAGCCGGTTGGCGGGCCCCTGGTGCGCAGCGCGCCCGGACAACACCGAGCCGGAGCACCGTCGTGAACACGAGGGCTCCCGTTGCTCCGGCGACCTACGAGATCCGGGTCGACGGCCACCTCGACGACCGGTGGTCCGAGTGGTTCGGCGGCCACCTGACCGTCACGGACGACGCAGACGGCACCACCCTTCTCGCGGGGCCCATCGTGGATCAGGCCCAGCTTCACGGGGTGTTGGCCGGGCTGCGCGACATCGGTGCCACCCTCCTCGAGGTTCGCGCGGCGACAGCGGTCAGAGTCGCGACGCCACCGGTCACGGCCGCGACGCCACCGGTCACGGCCGCGACGCCACCGGTCACGGCCGCGGTGCCCGCGAACCCGCCCGTGCTCGGCCATCCGCTGCACACCCGACGCCTGACCCTCCGGCCGGCCACCGCGCACGACGCCGACTCGACCTGGACCTTCCGTCGGCTCCACGAGGTGAACGAGTGGCTGGTCGGTCGCCCCGCTCACCTCGCCACCTATCGTGACCTGTTCCTCGAGCCCGCCCGCCTGGCCAGCACCGTCGTCGTCCAGCTCGGTCACCACCCGGCCGGAACCGTCATCGGGGACTTCATGCTCCGCCGTGAGGACGCGTGGGCGCAGCAGGAAGTGGCCGACCAGGCACGCGGCGCCCAGGCGGAGCTCGGGTGGGTCCTCCACCCGGCCTACACCGGCCACGGTTACGCCACCGAGGCTGTCCGCGCACTGCTGCGCTACAGCTTCGACGGCCTCGGCGTTCACAGGGTGGTCGCGAACTGCTTCCTCGAGAACGAGTCGTCCTGGCGGCTGATGGAAAGGGTCGGGATGCGCCGCGAGGTCCATGCGGTGCGCGAGTCCCGGCACCGTTCCGGCCGATGGCTCGACACCGTCGGCTACGCCCTGCTCGCCGACGAATGGCGGGCGCCATGACACACCTCAGCCGAACCGAGCTACCACCCCGTCAGTCAACTCAAGCCCACCAGGAGAACGTCATGTCCGTCGCCACCACGTCAGCACCCATCGCCACGCTCGAGCTCTCCCCCGCGCGCCTGAACGTCTTGCGCGCCGGCTATGCCTTGATGGGCGTCGGCCTCGCGGTCGTGAGATGGCCGCTGCTTCCCCACGCCGAGGACCTGCCGCTGTACGAGGGGGTGACGTTGTGCCTGCTGACCGCGATGTCACTGCTCGCGCTGCTCGGCCTGCGGCACCCGGTCAGGCTGCTGCCCCTGCTGCTGCTCGAGACCGCTTGGAAGCTCCTGTGGTTGGGCCTGATCGCCCTCCCGAAGGCCGTTGCCGGAGATCTGGACCCGGCCACCACCGACATTGTGGTGAATTGCTCCCTCGTGGTCCTCATCATCGCCGTCGTCCCGTGGCGGCACGTATGGCGCAGCCTCGTCCGCGCGCCCGGGGACCGCTGGCGCTGACAGGGGGCTGCGACGTTGGGCTGCCGTGCCGGACTCAAGATCCGGCGGATCCTGCCGCCACCAGTCAGCACGGCCACCGGCGACCGTGTGGGTCGATTGCGGATCACGCGGCACGGTCCACTAGCCTGTCACCGTTGGCGGCTCCTTCGGCTCGCGAGGGTGGATCGGCCAGCCCTCGTAGCTCAGGGGATAGAGCACCGCTCTCCTAAAGCGGGTTGTCGCAGGTTC
>NZ_JAKDLO010000076.1 GCF_030452765.1 Intrasporangium sp. | reverse complement strand
GTCACCGGCGGCCACAAATCATGCCCTCACCCGGAACCCCGGCTGAATGTTTACCAGCGTCCTCCTTCGAGATCGCACTCGGGTTCGGCTTAAAGCTGGTGACGATCGCAACCTTGCCGCGGAAGCCCTTCTTCACGAAGGCTTCGTAGAACGTGCAGGCTTGGTAGACTGAGTCGCTCACCAGCATGGCGTTGCCGCGCCCGCTGAGCAGCCGCGGCTGAATCTCCATGTCCATCAGAATGTCCTGGACGATCTGGTCCGAACGCGGAGCAGAGGCGAAGACCTTCTGCATCGTGCCCCACTTCTTCTTCAAACGCGCCTTCGACAGGTCCGTAAGCCCACGGGTCTTGGCCTCGAACCATTTGTCGACCGCAGCGGCTCCTTGGAGCGTCTGGTCAACCTTGCGCGCCTCGTACTTCAGATCCAGCACGACACCGTCATGGACGGCCTCGTCGAACTTGTAGGTGTGGATGAAGGACCCGAAGGTCTCGATGCTGGTCTTCTTTTCCTTCTTGAGCAGCGGCGTCCCTGTGAAGCCGATGAACATCACTCCAGGCAGGAGCTCCTTCATCGTGCGGTGCATCTGACCACTCTGAGTACGGTGGGCTTCGTCGACGAACACGAAGATGTTTCCCTTGGCACGGAAGCCGTCAGGCACCTTTGTTCGTAGCTCCCTCGCGAATTCCTCGGCGTCCTTGTCACGGGATGAGTCACCGGTGCCGCGGAATTTGTGTACGAGCGAGCAGATGAGCGGCGGGTTGGAAGCACCGAGCAGCGCGAGCATGTCCGCGCCTGACTCGGTCTGGACGATCCGCTCCCCGACCCCTCGGAACCCGTCGGAGATTTGTTCATCCAGCTCGGTGCGGTCCGTGATGACGAGGACGCGCGCGTTCTCCTGCGTCTCCAGGATCCACTTGGCCAGCCAGACCATCGTCAGGCTCTTACCCGAACCCTGTGTGTGCCAGACGATACCGCCCTCGCGCTTCGCGATGCGTGCCTGCGACGCCTTCACCCCGAAGTACTGGTTGTGCCGTGCAGCCTTCTTCACGCCGGCGTCGTAGACGATGAAGTCGTGAATGAGCTCCAAGAAGCGTTCCTTCGAGCACATCTGGGTGATCGCAAGGTCGAGGTCGGCGTTCTCGCCCTCCTCCTTCCACCGGAGCCAATACTTCTCCGGCGTCTCGATCACGCCGTAGCGGAGCCCTTCGGAGTCGTTGCCGGCGAACAACAGCTGGACCGTGGTGAAGAACGGTCGAACGAAGTCATCACGCTGGTTGCCGATGTTCTGACGGATACCGCTGGCCACGCTCACCGTCGATCGCTTCAGCTCGATCACGCCTAGCGCGATGCCGTTGACGTAGAGCACCAGGTCGGGGCGCTTCGTATGGACTCCCTTGACCGTGACTTCCTCGGCCACGACGAAGTCGTTCTCCGCCGGCTTCGCCCAGTCGATCAAGTGGACAGTCTGGGTGGTCTCCCCGACGTCAGTCTTGACCTTCGCGCCATAACGGAGCAGCTCATAAACTTTGCGGTTCTGGTCATAGAGCGAACTGCCACTACCGAGGGCCGCCGCTGTGACCAACTGCTGGACCGCACGCGAAACCAGGACCTCGTCGTAGCCTCGGCTGATCAGGGATGCTCGTAGCTTTGCCTCGTCGACGTTCCGATTGTCTCGATCCTTGAGGTTGCCCCCATATGCGAACCCTAGCTCGTCCTGGAATAGCTGGACTACGCGGCGCTGTGTCTCACGCTCTCGCTGACCGACTGTGCTCATGCGTCCTCCTTGACTGGTAGACGCGCGCGTCCTGTGAGTAGCTCCTGCATCATCCCGGCCTTCACTGCCCGTGCGGAATCGAGACGACGCTCGACAGCTGCGATTTCCGAATCTATATCTGCAAGTACAGAGCCGATAGCGTTTTGCTCACTGCTAGACGGAGATTTGACTTTGAGAGCCAGGAGCCGACTTTTGGCGATATTTTTCATGCTATCGCTGGTTCCAGTGGCGAGGCCGCGTACGGATTCAGCTGTCGCACCAAACGACAGCAGCGCGGCAAGCCACGGCATATTTGTACCTGCGTCTTTTCGAGGGCGAGCGAGCCATAGCCTGTCTGGCAAATAGACACCTGGCAGGTCTCGCTCTACATAACCCACCTCGCCCACCATTGCAGGCGTGTTCATGCGGCTCACAAGGATCGAGTTAGCCTCCGGCATGCACCTGGCCCGTGAGACATCCTCGGGCAAGATTCTCTTCACCTCGAGCTCGTCTACCCGACCAGCACGCACCGCAGACGTCTTTAGCACTCCCGGACGAGGCGCGCCAGCAACGGATCTGACAGATGTGCCAGCAATGAGGCCATCAATTAAACTGGCGAGCTCAGACTCGACCCACTCACCAGTGAAACCGGGGAGGCGGGTGCGGCCGGTGAGGAGCTCCTGCATTACGCCTTGCTTGACATTACGCTTCTTCGCAATCAGTCGTTCCAGCAATTCAATCAGCAAGTCTGCATCACCGATGGTGCTACAGATACTCCGTTGGGTCTTGATGGACGGAATCCAAAGTGGAATTGCCTTCAGTCGGTCAGAGGTAAGCACTCCCGTCCCACTACCGGCCGACGTGACAAGCTTAAGGATCTGAGACTCACGTGCCTGCAGTGAGAATAGTAAGAACTCGGGCTCAACGCCCGAGATAGGCAGCATTGCCTTGACGTCCTGGTTGAAGGCGAGCGGTCGCGCCGCTACCCCAGCGCGCAATTCGCTATGCAGAGCCATTCCTCGCACGAGCACGAGGACTGCCCCCTCGGGAGCGACTTTACTTCCTGCTGCGACGCCAGCTGTCGTTAGAGACTGGTCCGAGGTGGACAGACGCGCCCCTTTAAGGGTGAACGCAGATATCCATGGCACCGACCCGCCCCAGTAGTCCGGATTCAACCTTGAAGGGGTCCCGCCAGATTGCCACGTAGTGGCGGAGCCTAGAGTCGTCCACTCGTCGGTCATGATCCAAGCCCCATAGCACCGAGATGAGACTCGACCTTCGCCGCAAGAATTTCCACCTGACTCTCAATCTCGCCAATTGTCGCTTCATAGCGACGAGCAAGGGTGGCGAGACGCTCTACGAGAACCTGTCCAAGAGCAGTCACCTCGCCGTCTATACGGCGCTGAATACTCGCTCCCCACCTGGAGGCGATCACGAGGTCCTGCACCTCAACCTTCGACAGCGCCGCGTACTTATCGACTGTCTTCACGTTCAGCACGGTCGTCGCGTCCTTGACGGCCTTCTTGGCCTTATCTTCTACCCGGTACAGCGCCGCGACCTTCGTAAGGGCGTCAGCCTCATCGGGGTCTCCGCCCTCGCGATTTGTTTCCTTAAGGTAGTCGGCTGCGGCCTTCTTCGGCAGCTTCCCGTCGTCATCCGCAGCATCGAATAGCAACCCACCTTCGATGGCATGCTCTTCGATGTACTCCGTCAACGCGAGCATTGCCGCATCACGTGCCTCCACTAGTCGATCGAGCTCGGCTTGCTCGGCAGCGAAGTACCGGGCGACGATGTGCTCAGGCGGAAGCAGGTCCATGACCCAGCGCTGAGCCTTGGCACCAGCGCCGAGAACGATGTGGGCGTCTTCGTACTTGGGCTTGTCGTTCTTGTCCCTCCAGGCGCGTGCCGGGCGCGGCTGGACGGCCTGGGTCCAGCCTTCCCTGACAACCAGAGACACGTCGTCGTTCATAACGTCGTTCCAATAGCTCATAAGCTGTTCGTAGACGCCGTACTCGTCGATCAGCGGCCGCGACCGAAACGCCTCGAGGAGCGCCTCTGAGATATCGCCGATGAGTTCCGCCGGCTTCGTGTCCGCGTTGATCCCTTCCAGCAAAGTACGCTTGGATGCCCACCACTGCTGCACGGTGGCCGCGGTGTCACGCGCGAAGGCCTCATACTCGTCGGAGCCAGTGACGGTGGACCGTATCTCGCTCGGCTCCACCTTCAGCTCGGAGTAGCCCTCGCGCAGGGGCGTGAAGAGCTGGTTCCGGAGAGACGGGAACGCCTCCCAGTAGGGCTGCAACGCGTCGAGGTCACGGTTGGGGATGCCGCCGTGGATATGAGCGCGCAGGTCCTGGATATCCTCGGGCTCGGAGGAGTCGATGTAGCGCGGGATGTTGAGGTTGTAGTCGTTCTTCGGATCAGCGATCTCGCTGACCGGCACCATGCGGGAGTAGCCCTCGATCATCTTGCCGCCGGTGAAGGCGTCCACGATCTTGTGCATGTCCCGCGGGCGCAGGCGATTCTTGGGCCCGTCCTTGGCGAAGCCCTTGCTTGCGTCGATCATGAAGATGCCGGACCGCGCCTGGGCATCCTCCTTGTCGAGCACGATCAAGCACGCAGGAATACCGGTGCCGTAGAAGAGGTTCGCCGGCAGTCCGATGATCGCCTTGATGTAGCCACGCTTGATGAGCTCGGTGCGGATTCGCGCCTCTGAGTTGCCACGGAACAGCACCCCGTGCGGGAGGACGACGACACCCTTCCCACGCGGCATCAACGACTTCACCATGTGCAGGAGGAACGCGTAATCGCCGTTCTTGTCCGGCGGGGTGTCAAAGCCATCGAATCGTCCGTAGGACCAGTCGAAGCCGTTGGTCCAGGTCTTCACCGAGAAGGGCGGATTGGCCACGAGGTAGTCGAACCGCTTGAGGTTGCCGTTCTCTGTAAACTTCGGGTCCGCCAAAGTGTTGCCCTGCCGCAGGACGTGCGTGTCATAGCCGTGGAGGAACATGTTCATCCGCGCCAGTGCCCAGGTCGCGTTGTCGTTCTCCTGGCCGTAGATCGACAGACCATTCGGGGCTGCGTCAGCGACCTTGATGAGCAGCGACCCAGAACCGCAGGTCGGGTCATAGACAGTCGTGCTCTTAGGGGTATCCGCCGGGATCTGGAGCAGCTGCGCGATCACCCGGGATACCTCGGCGGGCGTATAGAACTGGCCCTTGCTCTTGCCCGACTGAGTGGCGAAGTGCCGCATCAGGTACTCGTACGCGTCGCCCAGGAGGTCATCACCCTCGGCGGTAGAGCCGGAGAAGTCCATGTCCTGGAAGATCCCGATGAGGTTCGAGACCTTGGTCTGGAGCTCCTTGCCCGCCCCCAGCTTGGCAGGGTCGTCGAAGTCGGCGTTGTTGATGACCCCGAGCAGGTCGTTCTCGTCAGCGAGACGACGGATGGCGATGTTGACCTTCTCGCCCACGTCGGGTTTTCCCTTGAGGGAGACGAGGTAGTCGAAGGAGCCGTCCTCCGGGACATAGATAAGTGAAGATTTGTCGGTCTTCGCCTTGTCCGACACGTACTTCACGAACAGCAGGGTCAGGACGTAGTCCTTGTACTGACTCGCGTCCATCGAGCCGCGCAGCTCGTCAGCGCTGCTCCACAGTGAGGAGTAGAGGTCAGACTTCTTCAGCGCCACAGTTCACTCTTCCCTCGTCCCGCACGTCCCATGCCTCCTGGATTCTCGACCTTATGACACTGCACGCTGTCCTCACCCGGATCGGCATCGGCCCGTAGCGCGATCCCGACTCTACGGACCAACATCCCTTTGTCGCTGGCCTGGATCGAGCCTGATAATCTCATGAAGGCGTGCGACTGCACGTCCTCCGTGGTGCGCTCGTACCGCTAGCCGCCCGCCCCGGACGGAGGATCGGAGTCCGTCATCGCGTCGCGTAGAACGCAACCGCTGATGAGGCTGCGACGTTCAGCGAGTCGACTCCACCCAACATCGGGATCTTGACTCGGACGTCGACGGTCGATGAGGTCCACGGAGACAGACCATCCCCTTCAGTCCCGAACACGAGTGCCAGCTTCGGGTGGTCCTGCTCTACTAGCTCGTCCAGCGTGATCGCATCATCGGCCAGCGTCATCCCCGCCACGACGTAGCCTGCCTCCTTCAGCAGTTCGATCCCACTCGGCCAAGGCTCGATGCGTGTCCACGGCACTTGGAAGACCGTGCCCATCGAGACGCGGATGGATCGCCGGTAGAGCGGGTCCGCGCAACGCGGGGTGACCAAGACGGCGTCGAGGCCCATGGCCGCGGCTGATCTGAAGCACGCGCCTACGTTTGTATGGTCCACCAAGTCCTCGAGGACGGCGATCCTCGACCGTGTGGGCACCTGCAGCTTCGGCTCCGACTCTCGAACCTTGGAATACCCCACGTTCGTGTGCTCGACGAAGTCCTCGAAGACGGCGACCCGCGGGGCTTGCCTGACCAGCTCGCCCACGGTCGGCAGCACGGGGCGCTGCATCGCCGCGAGCGCCCCCCGGTGCAGGTGGAAGCCGGTGAGCTGCTCGATGACGTCGCGCTGCCCGACATAGACCGGCACGTCGTGGGTCTCGGCCTGCTCGACGAGGTCGGCGAGATCGGTGAGCCATCGCTGCGCCATGAGGTAGGAGCGTGGGCGGTGCCCGGCCGCGAGGGCCCGGCGGATGACCTTCTCGCTCTCGGCGATGTAGAGGCCTCGCGCCGGCTCGGTGCGCCGTCGCAGCGCCACGTCGGTGAGCGCGACGTAGTCGGTCAGCCGGGGGTCGGTCGGGTCGGTGACACGGACGGGCACGGCCAACAGGGTAGTTGGCTGTGTCCCGGCGGCCAGTCCGGACGTGCGCCCGCCGGACCGGTTCGGGGCGGTCAGGGGAACCCGACGAGCTTGACGATCGCGACGACCCCGATGACCACGATGATGCCGCGCAGGACGTTCGGCGGGAACCGTCGGCCGACCCGAGCGCCGATGATGCCTCCGCAGAAGGATCCCACCGCGATGAGCGCGACCACGAGCCAGTCGATGTGGTCTCGGGCGAACAGCAGGAAGACGATGGCCGCCACGAAGTTCGCGATGAGCGTCAGCACGTTCTTGTAGCCGTTGAGTCGCTGCAGCGGCTCGCTCGACAGCACGCTGAGGATGCCCATCAGCAGGACTCCCTGCGCCGCCCCGAAGTACCCGCCGTACATCCCTGCCAGCAGCACGCCGGCCCCCATTGCCGGGGCGTGCCAGCGGGGCTCGGGCTCGTGCGCGCCACCTCGGACCCGACCCTGGATCCGGGGGCCAAGCACGACGAGGACGACCCCCAGCGCGATGAGCAGCGGCACGATCGCGTTGAACGCGGCAGGCGGCAGGACCAGCAGCAGCCCCGCCCCGACCACGGAGCCGACCAGCGACAGGGGCATGAGCCGGCGCAGCGTCGGACCCTGACCGGTCAGCTCGTGCCGGTAGCCCCACGACCCGCTGACACCTCCCGCGACGATCCCGAGGTTGTTCGACACGTTGGCCGTCAGGGGGTTGATGCCGAAGAAGAGCAGGGTCGGGAAGGTGAGCAGGGTGCCCGAGCCCACGATCGCGTTGATGGTGCCGGCGCCGACGCCGGCCAACGCGATGGCGAGCGCGGACCATATGGACACCCGGTCACCCTACTGTCGGGTCACCGGGTGTCGTCCGTCTCGTCTCAGCGGGTGGTGTCGTCGCCCTCGCCGTCCGGTCCGGGTGGCTCGGCGATCGCCGGCGGGTCGGGGAAGGACGGGGCTGCCGGGGTCGGGCGAGGGGGCACCTGGTCGGCCGGTGGGCGAAGCGCGGGCTGCTGCCGGCTCACCGGGGACGCGTGCTCGGTGGACTCTGCGCTCGCCTGCGCGGCCTGGCCGCGGGCCTCGGCAAGGGCCTTGGCGGGGTCCTCGAGGACCGTCTCGGCGAACGCGTCGTCGTCCGGCACGCCCGTCTCGACCCACTCGTCCTCGTCCGAGCCCGCCGGCTGCCCCGGCGTGCCGAGCGCTCCGCTGATGCCGCGCAGCGCATCGGTCACCTCGGAGGGGATGATCCACATCTTGTTGCTGTCGCCCTGGGCGATCTGGGGAAGCACCTGCAGGTACTGGTAGGCGAGCAGCTTCTGGGTCGGCCTGCCGCGGTGGATGGCCGAGAAGACCTGCTGGATGGCGCGCGACTGGCCCTGAGCCTCGAGGATGCGAGCCTGGGCGGAGCCCTCGGCGCGCAGGATCTGGCTCTGCTTCTCGCCCTCGGCGGTCAGGATCGCCGACTGTTTGACACCCTCGGCGGTCAGGATCGCGGCGCGGCGGTTGCGCTCGGCGCGCATCTGCTGCTCCATCGAGTCCTGCACCGAGTGCGGCGGGTCGATCGCCTTCAGCTCGACCCGGTTGACCCGGATGCCCCACTTGCCGGTCGCCTCGTCGAGGACGCCCCGGAGCTGGCCGTTGATCTGGTCACGGCTCGTCAGGGTCTGCTCCAGGTCGAGCGAGCCGATCACGTTGCGCAGCGTCGTCACGGTCAGCTGCTCGATGCCCTGGATGAAGTTGGCGATCTCGTAGACGGCGGCCTTCGCATCGATCACGGAGTAGTAGATGACCGTGTCGATGCTGACGACGAGGTTGTCCGATGTGATGACCGGCTGCGGCGGGAAGGTCACGACCTGCTCGCGTAGGTCGATGTTGGCCCGCACCTTGTCGACGAACGGGACGAGGAAGTGGATCCCTGCCGTCAGCGTCTTGTTGTAGCCACCGAGCCGCTCGACGATCTGCGCCGTCTGTTGCGGCACGATCCGTACCGTGCGCAGCACGATGATGAAGGCCACCACGATGACGAGCACCGCGATGATGAGAACTGGGTCCACGGTTGTGCCCTTCCCTGTCGTCGGCGCGTCACCCAGACGGGGGCGCGCCGGGTGTCACAGCGAACCAGTCGGCCCGCCGATGTCGGTGCGATCCGGCATCCCGCCGATCTGGGCGCGGCTGACGATCGCCGTGGCACCGTCGATGGACTCGACGACGACCTCCTCACCCGGCTCGATGCTCGAGCCGAGGGTGCGCGCGCTCCACGTCTCGCCGGCGAGCTTGACCCGTCCACCGGACTGGGTCACCCGGTCGATGACGTAGGCCGAACGTCCGATGTTGGCTTCGGCCCCCATCTTCTCGCGCTGTCCGGGCGTGAAGCGGCCCTTCAGCCATGGGCGCACGGTTGCGAGCAGGACGACCGCGACGACGGCCCCGACGATCGCCTGGACCGGGAATGGCGCTCCGAACGCTGCGGCGACAGATCCCCCGATGGCGCCGCCCGCGAGCATGAGGAACGTGAAGTCCACCGTCACGGCCTCGATCGCGACGAGCGCCAGCGCTACCCCGAGCCAGACCAGCCAGCCATGCCCCTCGAACACGCCGAACCCGTCCTTCTGTCGTTGTACGCCTTGTCGCTGTAACGCTTGTGGTCCTGCCGCAGTTCCGTGCGCGCATCGCTTCGACGCCGTCGTCGGTCACACCAGGGCTCCAACCCTGCGCCTGGCTGCCCAGCGGTCCCCACGCTGCTCGAGCTCGAGAGGCATGTCGAAGGTCGCGGACAGGTTCGCCTCGGTGAGCGTCAACGCGAGTGGACCCGCCGCGACGACCCTGCCCTGCCGGAGCATCAGCACGTCGGTGAACCCGGGCGGGATCTCCTCGACGTGGTGCGTCACGAGGACCAGTGCCGGCGCCTCGGTGTCCGCCGCGAGGTCACCGAGCCGCTGCACCAGGTCCTCCCGACCGCCGAGGTCGAGACCTGCGGCCGGTTCGTCGAGCAGCATCAGCTCCGGGTCGGTCATGAGCGCACGAGCGATCTGGACCCGCTTGCGCTCGCCTTCGCTGAGAGTGCCGAAGCGACGGTCCGCGAGGTGGTCGGCGCCCAGGGAGTGCAGCAGGGTCATCGCACGTGCGTAGTCGACGTCGTCGTAGTGCTCTCGCCAGCGGCCCACGATCCCGTACGACGCCGTGACCACCACGTTGCCCACGATCTCGCCGGCCGGGATGCGTTCTGCCATCGACGCGCTGGCCAGGCCGATCCGGGGGCGCAGCTCGAAGACGTCGACGGCGCCGAGCACCTCGCCCAGGATCCCGGCCACCCCGCAGGTCGGGTGCATCCGGGCCGCGGCGATAGACAGGAGCGTCGTCTTGCCGGCGCCGTTGGGGCCGAGCACGACCCAGCGTTCGCCCTCCTCGACCTCCCAGTCGATGCCGTCGAGCAGCGTCGAGGTGCCCCGGCGCACGGTGACATCGGCCAGGGCCAGGACGTCGCTCATGACAGCGACCCTATGCCACGGGTGCCGGGCCGGGCCGGTCGGACACCCTACGATGACGAGGTGCCCGAGCTGCCCGCGTGCGTGCGTGTCGCGCTGTGGACGACGATCGCCTGGCGGGGCGACATTGCACTGCCCGACGCCATCGAGCGGTCCCTGCCGGACGTCGACCATGTCACCGGGATCGCGCCGACGCTGCAGGCCTGGGGCGACATCGGCGAGCGGGCCCTCCTCGTGGCGCTACCCCGCCCGGGATGCCTCGACGGGCTGCCGCGCTGTGCTCCCGACGCGGCAGGTCATGCCGCGCAGGCCGGCGAGTGCGTCCATGTGGCGGGAGCCGGCGGCGTGCTCGTCCCGACCCTGACGGAGTACGGGCCGGACGGCGATACCGGGGTGCGCATCGACTGGACCGGCTACGACGCCGAGCCGACCCCCCGGCATCGTCTCGAGATGCTCGACCTGCGTCAGACCGAACGTGAGCTGCTCGACCGGATGCGACACCACAGCGAGCAGTTCGAGTCCGCAGGGGGACATCCATGGGAGCGGGAGGCACGGGCCGAGGCCGAGGCCGGCCTGCGCCACTCGCTCTGGGGGCTGCCGGAGCAGGTTCCGGACAAGGCGCTGCACGTCATGGCGATCGCTGCCGGCGCGGCACAGCTGGCCGACCGTGGCCGGTCGCTGACCGGCTTGGGGTCACATGGCGTCGATGCCACGACCGCCGGGCGGAGGGAGCAGCTGCTGCGCTCGCTCGGCTCGGACGCCGACCGAGCGCTCGCCGAGGCCACGAACGTCGCGGTCATGGTGTTGGCCGGCTGGCGCTCCGCCTGACCCTCTCAGCCTGCCTGCCCCGCCGCCCAGCCTGCCTGACCCACCGACCCGCGAGTCAGCTGCGGGCCGGCATCACGGCACCGGCGAGCCGATCGACCGGTAGACCTCGAGGGTCTGCTCGCCGATCGAGGCCCAGGAGAAGGACTCGACGGCCCGGGCCCGCCCGGCCACGCCCATCCGGCGAGCCCGGGACCGGTCGGACAGCGCGTCGCCGAGGGCGGCTGCGAGGTCGGCGACGAAGCGGTCCGAGTCGACCGGTGTGCCGGTGCCGTCCTGGACCTGCTCGATCGGGACGAGCCAGCCCGTCTCGCCGTCGACGACGACCTCGGGGATCCCCCCGGTCGCGGTCGCGACGACGGGCAGCTCACAGGCCATGGCCTCGAGGTTGACGATGCCGAGCGGCTCGTAGACCGAGGGGCAGGCGAAGACCGTGCCGTGGCTGAGCAGCGCGACGACCTCCGCCCGCGGCAGCATGTCGGCGATCCAGCGCACGCCACGTCGGGTCTTGCCCAGCTCGTCGATGCGTTGTTCGACCTCCGCCATGATCTCGGGCGTGTCGGGTGCCCCGGCGCAGAAGACGAGCTGGACAGCCGGGTCGAGCTCGCGCACGGCCCGCAGCAGGTAGGGCAGGCCCTTCTGGCGGGTGATCCGGCCGACGAAGACGACAGCCGGGGCATCGGGGTCGACGCCGTGCTTCTCGACGACCGCCCGGGCCTCGACCGAGCGGTCCGGCTGCCACAGCTGCGAGTCGATCCCGTTGTGCACCACGTGCACCCGAGCGGGATCCAGCGCCGGGTAGCTGCGCAGGATGTCCGCACGCATGCCACCGCTGACCGCGATGACGGCCGCTGCGGACTCGTACGCGGTGCGCTCGGCGAAGGAGGAGACCCGGTAGCCTCCGCCGAGCTGCTCCGCCTTCCACGGCCGCATCGGCTCGAGCGAGTGCGCGGTGACGACATGGGGCATGCCGCCCAGCAGCGAGGCGAGGTGCCCTGCGAGGTTCGCGTACCACGTGTGCGAGTGCACGACGTCTGCTCCCACGCAGTCGTCCGCCATCGTCAGGTCGACCCCGAGGGTCTGGATCGCAGCGTTCGCACCCGCGAGCTCGGGCAGGTCGGGGTATGCCGTCGTGCCGGCCTCGTCACGCGGCGCCCCGAAGCAGCGCACCCGCACGTCGAGGTCGCCGCGGCTGCGCAGCGCCCGGACCAGCTCGGCCACATGAACACCGGCTCCACCGTAGATCGCCGGCGGGTACTCCTTGCTGAGGATGTCGACGCGCATTGGCCGAGCCTATCGGGACCGCACCCGCCGCGCGGTCTTCGCCGTGGGCCCCTCCCCGATTCACGCGGCGGGCCTCTAGGGTGTGGGACATGGCACGCCGCAGCCCGTCATCAGGTCCGAAGGTTCTCGCCGTCGTACTCGCGGGGGGCGAGGGCAAACGGCTCATGCCGCTCACCGCCGACCGCGCCAAGCCGGCGGTCCCCTTCGGGGGCATCTACCGGCTCATCGACTTCGCCCTGTCCAACGTCGTCAACTCCGGCTACCTGCAGGTCATCGTGCTGACCCAGTACAAGTCACACAGCCTCGACACCCACGTGACGAAGACGTGGCGCCTGTCGACGTTGCTCGGCAACTACATCACCACGGTCCCGGCGCAGCAGCGGGTCGGCAAGACGTGGTACCGGGGCAGTGCCGACGCGATCTTCCAGAGCCTCAACCTCGTGCACGACGCGAAGCCGGAGTACATCGTCGTGGTGGGGGCCGACCACGTCTACCGGATGGACTTCAGCCAGATGGTGGAGCAGCACATCGAGTCGGGCCGCGGCGTGACCGTCGCGGCGATCCGGCAGCCGATCGCGCTGGCCAACCAGTTCGGCGTCATCGAGGTCGACCCGGGCGACCGCACCCGGATCGCCGCGTTCCTCGAGAAGCCCGACAACCCGCAGGGCCTGCCGGACAGCCCCGACGAGGTCCTCGCCTCGATGGGCAACTACGTCTTCACCGCCGACGCGCTCGAGCAGGCCGTGAGCCTGGACCAGGACCTCGGGAGCACCAACCACGACATGGGAGGAGACATCGTCCCCGCGTTCGTGGCCCGGGGTGACGCCGGTGTCTACGACTTCAAGGACAACGAGGTGCCCGGGGCGACCGACCGCGACCGCGGCTACTGGCGCGACGTCGGCACCCTCGACTCTTACTACGACGCGCACATGGACCTCGTCTCGGTCCATCCCGTCTTCAACCTGTACAACTACGAGTGGCCCATGTACACGCAGCACGCACCGTACCCACCCGCGAAGTTCGTGCACGGCACCGGCGACCGCGTCGGCGACGCACTGAACTCCGCGGTCTCCCCGGGGGTCGTCATCTCCGGCGCCCACGCCTACACCTCGGTCCTGTCCCCGCTCGTGCACCTGCACTCCTACGCGAGCGTGCAGGGCTCGGTGCTGCTCGACAACGTCAGGGTGGGCCGGCACGCCCAGATCCGGCGGGCCATCATCGACAAGAACGTCGTGGTCCCCGAGGGAGCGGAGATCGGGATCGACCACGACCACGACCGGGAGCGTGGTTTCACCGTCACCGAGTCCGGCGTCGTGGTGGTCGGCAAGGGCCAGCGGGTCGAGGTGTGACGCGGATACCCTGTCGCGCGTGAGCGACCTGCCCGAGCCGACCCTGAGCATCACCGTCACCGGCACCGACCGGCCCGGGGTGACCGGGACCCTGCTGGGTGCCATCGCGGACGAGTGTGACGAGGTCGGCGGCGAGGTGCTCGACATCCAGCAGGTCGTCGTGCACGGACACCTCACCCTGGCGCTCCTGCTCGCCCCCGGTGACCGGGTGGAGCGGCTGCGTGACGCGGCTGCCGTCGCGGCCCACCGTCTGGACCTCGCCCTGAGCGTCACCGAGGGCACCGGCGACAACGCCCGGCCTCGTCAGGGCCGGGCTGCCGTCGTGGTGCTCGGCGCACCGCTCACGGCGCGGGTCGTCTCGCTGGTGACGCAGCAGATCGCCGAGCACGGCGCCAACATCGACCGGATCCGCCGGCTGTCCCGCTACCCGGTCACCACCGTCGAGTTCGCCGTCTCCGGCGCGGACGTCGAGCTGCTGCGCGCGCGGCTCGCACTTGTGGCGACCACCGAGGGAATCGACATCGCCGTAGCCCCCGGCGGCCTGGCCCGGCTCGGCCGACGCCTCGTGGTCCTGGACGTCGACTCGACGCTCATCCAGCAGGAGGTCATCGAGATGCTGGCCGCGCACTGCGGCCGCGAGGCCGAGGTCGCGCAGGTCACGGCTCGAGCGATGGCCGGCGAGCTCGACTTCGAGCAGTCCCTGCGGGCGCGGGTGGCGACCCTCGCCGGCCTGCCGGCCTCGGTCCTCGACGAGGTCCGCGACGCCATCGAGCTCACCGCAGGCGCCCGGACCCTCGTGCGCACCCTCGGGCGGCTCGGGTTCACCGTCGGTCTCGTCTCCGGAGGCTTCCTCGAGATCGTCGGGCAGCTCGCGAGCGAGCTCGGCATCCACCATGTCCGGGCGAACCGCCTCGAGATCGTCGACGGGGCTCTCACCGGCCGGGTCCTCGGAGAGGTCGTCGACCGGGCCGGCAAGGCCCGCGCGCTTCGCGAGTTCGCCGACCTCGAGGGGCTGCCGCTCAGCCGGACCGTCGCGATCGGCGACGGAGCGAACGACCTGGACATGCTGGCGGCAGCCGGCCTCGGGGTCGCCTTCAATGCCAAGCCGCTCGTGCGCGAACAGGCGGACGCGTCGGTGACCGTGCCCTACCTCGACTCGGTCCTCTTCCTGCTCGGCATCTCCCGTGAGGAGATCGAGGAGGCCGACGCGATGGACGGGCAGCCGACCGAGTGTCGTCTGCTCCCGGGCTCACCCGCGGCTCCGGCCAGCCCTGCGAGCCCTCCCCCGGGTCATTGACGGGTCACTGACCCATCACGTGCACGCCACCGTCGACGTGGACGATCTCGCCTGTCGTCGCGGGGAACCAGTCGGACAGCAGCGCCGCACAGGCCCGGGCCGCGGGGACGGCGTCATGGATGTCCCATCCGAGCGGCGCCCGGTTGTCCCACGTCTCCTCGAACTGCTCGAATCCCGGGATCGACTTGGCGGCCGTGGTGCGGATCGGCCCCGCGGAGACGAGGTTGCACCGGATCCCCTTGGGCCCCAGGTCGCGGGCTAGGTATCGGTTGGTCGCCTCGAAGGCCGCCTTCGCGACCCCCATCCAGTCGTAGACCGGCCACGCGAACTGGGCATCGAAGGTCAGCCCGACGACGCTGCCCCCGTCGCTCATGAGCGGCACCGCCGCGGCTGCCAGGGACTTAAGGCTGTAGGCGGAGATGTGCACCGCCGTCGAGACGTCCTCCCAGGTGCCCTCCATGAAGTTGAACGCGCCGGGCGGAGCGAACCCGATCGAGTGCAGCACCCCGTCGAGCCGGTCGACGTGCTGCCCGAGCCGCTCCGCGAGGGAGTCGAGGTGCCCTTGGTCGCTGACGTCGAGCTCGAGGACCTCGGGTGTGCTCGGCAGCCGCTTGGCGATCGTCTGCGTGATCCGCATCGTGCGTCCGAACGAGGTGAGCACCACTTGGGCGCCCTCCTCCTGGGCGATCTTGGCGACGTGGAACGCGATCGAGCTGTCCATCAGGACGCCCGTCACGAGGAGCTTCTTGCCTTCGAGGATTCCCATGCCTGTCACTTTCTCGTAGGGGAGTTCAGCTCCGCACGCGAGCGGGCTGGGCGGCATACCGATGATGCCGTATGCCGCTCACTGGCGTCAGTGCCCCATCCCGAGTCCCCCGTCGACGGGGATCACCGCACCGCTGATGTAGCCGGCGGCGTCGCTCGCGAGAAAGCGCACCGCGTCGGCGATCTCCTCGGTCCGGCCGAACCGGCCGGCGGGGATGCTCGCGAGATATGACTTCTGCTGCGCCTCGGGCAGGGCGGCCGTCATGTCCGTCTCGATGAAGCCGGGTGCGACGACGTTCGCGGTGATGCCGCGTCCCCCGAGCTCACGGGTGATCGACCTGGCCAGGCCGACGAGGCCGGACTTCGAGGCGGCGTAGTTGGTCTGGCCGGGCGAGCCGTAGAGGCCGACGACGCTCGAGATGAGGATGATCCGTCCGTGGCGGCGCCGGATCATGCCTGTCGCCGCGCGGCGGGCGCAGCGGAACGCACCACCGAGGTTGGTGTCGAGGACCGCGTCGAAGTCGTCGTCGCTCATCCGCATCAGGAGGGTGTCACGGGTGATCCCGGCGTTGGCGACGAGCACCTCGACCGGCCCGCCGAGGATCTCCTCGGCGTCCTTGAACGCCTGGTCGACGGAGGCGCTGTCGGTCACCTCGCACCGGACGGCCCGCAGCCCCTCGGGGGCCTGCCCGGAACGGTTCGTGATGACGACGTTGTGACCGTCGTCGGCAAGAGCCCGGGCGATGGACAGCCCGATCCCCCGGTTGCCGCCGGTCACGAGGACGTTGCGCTGCTCGGTCGTAGTCACCCTGACTCCCAGCTCGGTTCGGTGATGTCGCTGGGCCGCACGCTAACGGACTACCGGCCGGTATGCCCGACCGGCCCGGGCTTATGGTTGAAGTGTGGGACACGGGAATCAGCCGCCGGTCGTCCACACCGTCACCTCGGCCCAGACGTCGAGCTCGGACGACCAACCGCAGCGGATCAGGCGCTATCTGACGATGATGGGTATCCGTATCGCCTGCTTCGGTCTCGTCTTCGTCACGAGCGGCTGGCTGCGCTGGGTCGAGATCGTCGCGGCGGTCGTGCTGCCCTACTTCGCCGTCGTCATCGCGAACGCGGTCCGCCCTCGGGAGGTCGGTCACATCACGCCCGTCACCGAGGAGCCGGACAAGACGAAACAGATCGACCAGTGAGCAGCCACCAGTGAGCTCTCTGCAGGAGGCGTCTGCGGACGAGGCACACGTCTGCAGCGCGAAGGGCTGTCGCGGCGCCGCCCGGCACGCGGTCGTGTGGAACAACCCGAAGCTGCACACTCCCGAGCGGCGCAAGGTGTGGCTCGCCTGTGACCTGCACCGGCAGTCGCTCGCCGACTTCGTCGCCCTGCGCGGCTTCCTCATCGAGGTGATCCCCCTCGAGGCGCTCACCGCGGCCGACGGCTGATCCCCGGTCGCGTCTCGGCGCGGGGCGAGCGAGTAACTTCGTTGCCACTCGGCGGACGTGAGGAGACGGCCACATGCCTACCGTTGACGCAGGCAAGCTTGCTCGGCTCGCCCCGGGCTTGGCGATCGTGCTGGTCATCGCCGTTGTCGCCACCTTCCTCGGCTCTCTCGCGCCCATCGTCGGTGCCCCCGTGGCCGGAGTCGTCATCGGCGGTCTGGTCACTCAGGTCAGTCACGTTCCGGCGCCGCTCGCCGCCGGGATCCGGTTCTGCGCCAAGACGGTCCTTCAGCTGGCCGTCGTCGTCCTCGGCTTCCGGCTCTCCCTCGCGCAGATTGCGCAGGTGGGGGCCGACTCGATGCCGACGATGCTGGGCACCCTTGCAGTGTGCCTCCTTGCTGCCTACTACGCGGGGCGGCTCCTGGGCATCGACGGCGACCTGCGCGCGCTCATCGGCGTCGGAACCGGCATCTGCGGCGCATCTGCGATCGCCGCGGTGGCGCCGGTGATCCGGGCCCGCAACGAGGACATCGCGTACGCGATCTCGACCATCTTCCTGTTCAACATCGCCGCAGTTCTGCTCTTCCCTCCAGTCGGCCACCTTCTGGGCATGAGCCAGGACGCCTTCGGCCTGTTTGCGGGCACTGCCGTGAACGACACGTCATCGGTCGTGGCCGCAGCCACGATCTATGGCGACGAAGCAGGCGACCATGCCGTCGTGGTCAAGCTGACCCGCACGTTGATGATCATCCCGATCTCGGTGGCACTCAGCGCGATCGTTGCGCGCCGGGAGCGTTCGGACAGACCGGGCGCGCTGTTCTCCAAGGTGTCCAAGAAGCGACTGGTGCCGTGGTTCCTCGTCGGCTTCCTGATCGCGGCGACAGTCAACAGCCTGGGCCTGGTTCCTGCAGGCTGGCAGGACCCGTTGCAGTTCGCGGCGGTCTTCCTCATCACCATGGCACTGACCGCGATCGGGCTGACGACCGATCTCACGGCTCTTCGGCGGGCCGGCTTCCGGCCACTGCTGCTGGGTGGGATCCTGTGGGTTGTCGTCTCGGTCTCGAGCCTCGTCATCCAGTACGCGACCAGTTCGTGAACCGATCAGGACCTCACGCGCCGGCTCAGCCGCCGCACGCCTTCTCAGCCGCCGATGGCGCTCATCGGGCGGTCCGGCTGGACGAAGTCGGGGTCGCCGATGCCGTGGCCGCGTCGCTTGCGCCACATCTCGCCGCGGATCAGGTCGAGCAGCTCGTCGTCGCCGGCACCGTCGCGCAGCGGCGTGCGCAGGTCGGTCTCGGTGCGGGAGAAGAGACAGTTGCGCACCTGCCCGTCGGCCGTGAGCCGGGTGCGGTCGCAGGCCGCGCAGAACGGCGCCGTGACGCTTGCGATGATCCCGACCGTCGCAGGCCCGCCGTCGACCAGGAACCGCTCGGCCGGCGCGCTGCCCCGCTCCGCGGCGGGCAGCGGGGTCAGGGTGTAGCGCTCGGCCAGCCGGGCCCGGATCTCCTCGGCCGTGATCATGTCGCGCCGGTCCCAGGCGTGCTGCGCGTCGAGCGGCATCTGCTCGATGAACCGCAGCTCGTAGCCCCGCTCGAGGCACCAGCCGAGCAGTTCGGAGACCGTGTCGTCGTTGACGCCCCGCATCGCGACCGCGTTGACCTTGACCGGGGTCAGGCCGGCGTCGACCGCCGCCTTGAGACCTGCCTCGACGTCGCCGAGCCGGTCGCGACGGGTCAGGTGGGTGAAGGTCTCGGCGTCGATCGTGTCGAGGCTGACGTTGACCCGGTCGAGGCCGGCGTCGGCCAAGCCCTGGGCGACCCGGGCCAGGCCGACACCGTTGGTCGTCATCGCGATCCGGGGCCGGGGGGCGAGGGCCGCGATGCCGGCGACGAGCTCGACGATCGATCGCCGCAGCAGCGGTTCACCACCGGTCAGCCGCACCTGCGTGACCCCGTCGCGGACGAACACGCCGATGACCCGGAGCATCTCCTCGTCGGTCAGCATCTCGGCCTTCGGCAGCCACGGCAGCCCCTCGGCGGGCATGCAGTACGTGCAACGCAGGTTGCACCGGTCGGTCACCGACACGCGCAGGTCGCGGGCCACGCGACCGAACTGGTCGACGAGACCGCCCGGGCGGACGAGCGGCAGGGGCGGGTGCGTCATACGCACCACTGTATGCCGGGTAACGTCAAGGGGTGCTGCGCCTGTGGTTGACCCGTCGGTGGCTGGTCGGCACGCTGGTCGCCATCGTCTTCGGGTTCGCCTGTTTCATGCTGGGCCGGTGGCAGTGGGGCCGCTACGTCGAGAAGCAGACCAAGGCCACCGCGATCGCGACCAACTACGACGCCGCCCCGGTGCCGCTGACACCGACGCTGCTGGGCGTCCCGCTCAGCCCGGAGCGTCAGTGGACCCGCGTCACCGCGCACGGCACGTATGCCGCTGAGGCCGACCTGCTCGTGCGCAACCGTACGCTGAACACCGTCCCCGGCTTCGAGGTGCTGACCGTGTTGACCACGCAGGCCGGCACGATCCTGGTGGACCGGGGCTGGGTGCCGAACGCCACGACGGCGGCCGAGGTCCCGGGGGTGGACGCGCCGCCGCAGGGGCCGGTCGAGGTGACGGGGTGGCTGCGCACCGGTGAGCCGTCGCTGGGCCGTGACCTGCCCGCCGGCCAGCTCGCCAGCATCGACATCGACGACGCGAGGACGCAGCGGCCCGCCGTCGGGCCCGCGGACATCTACCTCGTGCTCGGCGCGCAGTCACCGGCGACCCCGGCGTCGGGTCACCCCGTGACCCCCCTGCCGCGCCCCACCGAAGACCTCGGCCCGCACCAGGCGTATGCGATCCAGTGGTGGATCACGATGCCCGGCGGGATCGCCTTCGTCTTCTGGGCGGTGCGCCGTGAGGTGCTGGCGCGGGACGAGACCGAGGACGGGGCGCCGGCGCCGCCGAAGCCCAAGAAGGTCCGGATCTGGGACGAGGAGGACTACTGAGCCGGCGCCGGCTCGGTGGCGGGGTGCACGGGCCGCGCCTTGTGGTTGCGCTCCTGGCCGTTGCGGCCGGCGCCGAACTGGGTGGCGTGCAGGTGGGCGTAGAGGCCCCCGCGTGCGAGCAGCTGCTCGTGCCGCCCGGTCTCGACGACGCGGCC
>NZ_JAKDLO010000012.1 GCF_030452765.1 Intrasporangium sp. | reverse complement strand
ACGGCCTCGTCGCGGTGGCCCGGTCGTCCGGTGCGACTCCCAGCCGCCGCGGCCCTCGGCGGCCCGGATGCTCCGGAGCACGTCGGGGTTGACCCGTACGTGACCGCCCTCAGCGCTCGCCTCCTCGACGAAGAGGTCGAACAGCGTCTGGCCGACCATCAGGTGCTGCCACAGCGGCACCGGGCGGTGTTCGGAGACGACGACCTGCATCTCACCGCGAACCTGCCCGAGCCAGGCTCCGAACTCCTCGGCGTTCGAGACGGTGGCCGACAGGGACACGACCCGTACGTCCAGGGGCAGGTGGATGATCACCTCCTCCCACACCGCGCCGCGGAACCGGTCCGCCAGGTAGTGCACCTCGTCCATCACGACCCAGCCCAGCCCCTTCAGGGTGCTCGAGCCGGCGTACATCATGTTGCGCAGCACCTCGGTGGTCATGACGACGACCGGCGCCTCGCCGTTGACCGATGCGTCGCCGGTGAGCAGCCCGACCCGGTCCGGTCCGTAGCGCCGCACCAGATCGGCGTACTTCTGGTTCGACAGCGCCTTGATCGGCGTCGTGTAGAACGCCTTGCGGCCGCGCTGCAGGGCCAGGTCGACGGCGAACTCGCCGACCACCGTTTTGCCCGCACCGGTGGGGGCTGCGACGAGCACACCCTGGCCGTCCTCGACGGCACGGCACGCCTCGACCTGGAAGTCGTCGAGCGGGAAGTCGAGCCCGGTGGCGAACTCGGCGAGGCGGGGCCAGACGGACGGCATCATCGTGGTCCTCCCGAGGGCTGCGGTGCAAGGACGGTCAGCGCCCCGGGCACGTTCTCGACCTCCAGCGGCAACGGCTCGAACGGCTCGCCGTCGGCCTGGGACGGGACCCCGACCGCCTCGAGACGCACCCGTGCGGCCCGCCGGATCTCCACGCGCGGGTGGCCGACGTGACGCCCCGAGTAGACGGTGGGGAACACCCGCAGGAACTCGAGGGTCGGAATGTCATGGAGGATGAGCACGTCGAAGAGGCCGTCGGTCGGGTCGGCGTCGGGGCAGATCCGCATCCCCCCGCCGAAGGAGCCGGTGTTCGCGACCGCGACGAGCATGGCGCGGGTCTGGATGCGCTCTCCGTCGCACTCGACGACATACGGGATGGGCCGGAAGAACGGCAGCTCGCGCAGGATCGCGAGGTTGTAGCGCAGCTGCCCGCGGGGCCAGCGCATCCGCTCGGCCCGTGCCGCGACGACGGCGTCGAACCCTGCCCCGAGCACCCCACCGAACCACCGCTTGCCACCCGCGACGGCCACCCGGCCGGCATCCACCCGGCGGGTGTGGCCGTGGCGGACGATTCGCACGGCGGCGTCGGGGTCGCGCACCGGCAGTCCCAGGTTGCGGGCGAAGTCGTTGCCCGTGCCGGCCGCGACGATACCCAGGTGCACGGCTCGACCGGCCGTCAGGTTGATGCCGAAGTGCGCCATGCCGTCGCCGCCGACCACGCAGAGCGTGTCGGCGCCCGCCTCGATGGCGGCCTCGGCGCGTGCCCGCGCCGTGGCGACGGAGTCAGCGCTCGCATCCGTGACGCGAGCGCCCGCCTCCCGCAGCAGCTCGAGCACGCGCAAGCCGACCGACCGGCCGGCGCCCTTGCCGGACGTCGGGTTGACGACGACGGCGACGTGTTGGGCCGCCGGCCCGACGCCGTCGGGCGGCGCGGGCGCTTCCTCGGACACAGCCGAACGCTACAGGGCGGACGCCTGGTCGTCCGGCACGTCGAGCCAGTCGGGCTGGTTCCGCTCCCGCCGTCGGTCGAAGAAGAAGGCGAGCCCGACGGAGCCGAAGAAGAGGATCACCATGGGCATCGCGAGCACGACCATCGTGTACGCGTCCGGCGTGGGGGTCATGACCGCCGCGAAGACGAAGATGACCATGACCGCAGGGCGCCACGCCTTGAGCATGGTGCGAGCGGGCAGGACGCCGGCCAGGTTGAGCGCGACGAGGAAGACCGGCAGCAAGAACGCGAAGCCGAACGCCAGGATGAACTTGAGCACGAAGTTGAGGTAGGCCGTACCCTCCTGCAGGTTGTAGGCCCCGGTCGGGGTGAAGTCGAGCAGCACGCCGACGGCCTTGGGCACCATGACGAACGCGGCGTAGCACCCGGCGAGGAAGAGCGGGACGGCGGCGAGGGCGAACAGGCGCGCGATGCGCTTCTCCTTCTTCGTCAGGCCGGGGACGATGAAGCCCCAGATCTGCAGCAGCCAGACGGGCGAGGTGAGGATGACGCCGACGAAGAGCGAGACGGTGATCTTCGTCGCGAAGGGGTCCGTCATCCCGCCGAAGTTGATGTTGACCAGACCCGCATCGCCGCGCTCGGCCGCGACGTCCTTGAGCGGCTTGAGCAGCCGCCCGATGATCGCGTCGTAGTAGATCCACCCGAGCACCGCACCGGCGAGGATCGCCCCGCCCGCGATCATGATGCGGTTGCGCAGCTCCCGGAGGTGCTGGGCGAGGGACATCCGCCCCTCGGGGTTGCGTTTTCGCAGCACGGACGGCCTTCGGCTCACGAGGCGGACGGGGAAGGTATGCCGCTCAGCTCAGAGGGTCGTGTCCCTGCGCAGCCGCTCCGCTTCGGTACGCGCCTCCGCCGCCTTGCGCTCCGCCTCGGCCGCGCGCTCCTCGGCTGCCTGCCGCTCGGCGTCCTTGGAGACGACATCGCCCTTGAGCGTCGTCTGCGAGGCGGCGCCGTCCTTCTTCATCTCCTCGACCTCGGACTTGAAGACACGCGCGGAGCGACCGACGCTGCGCGCCATGTCGGGCAGCTTCTTCCACCCGAACAGGGCGATGATGATGATGGCGATGATGATGAGCTCTGGGGCTCCCAGGCCGGCCATGGTCGACTCCTCAGACGTGCGGACCCGGCAGTGCGCCGGGGCAAAGCGTGGCTGCGTCTGCCAGTGTACGTGCCAGAACCGAGGACGGTGACTGGCGGGCTCAGGCCCGGTCGCGCACGCGATCGCGACCGTCAGCGCCGGCGGAGCCGTCGTAGGCGTCCAGGGCGGCGCGTGCCTCGGCCGCGATCCGTCGAGCCAGCTCGGTGGGCTCGAGCACGTGTGCGGAGCCGCCGAGCTGGAGCATGAGGCGGCGCACCAGGGCGGGTTCGGCGACCCTCATCGTCACGAGCACCGACCCGTCGCTGCGGCGGCGCACCGACTCGGTCGGGTAGTAGTCGCCGATCCAGGCGGTGTCCCGGTCGGCCTCGATGACGACGAGCAGGTCGCCGTCCCCGGCCACGAAGACGTCCCGGTCGGCGTCCAGGTCGCGCGGCCGTGCCTGCTTCGGTGGGGTGCCGTCGGTGGGCAGGACGGTAGCCGCCTCGATGCGGTCGAGTCGGAAGAGCCGAACCCCGTCGGCGCGGTGGCACCATCCCTCCAGGTACCAGTGCCCGTCGAGGTTGAGCACGCGCATCGGGTCGACGTCGCGCTCGGTCGCCTCGTCCCGGGAGGGGACCCAGTAGGTCAGGTGGAGCCGCCGGTGGCCCGTGAGCCCCGCTCGGATCGGCTCCATCGCGGCATGCTGCCGTCCGTCGTCGATCTCGAGGTCGAGCGCGGGCGCGTCGAGCTCTGCGCTCGCGCTGCGCAGCTTGGCCAGGGTGCGTTCGACGACGTCGGGGTCGACGAGCGAGGGGACGAGCGCGTGCAGGCCCGCCGTGAGGGTGACGGCCTCGTCGCGGGTCAGCCGCATGGGCGCGGCGATGTCGTCGGCGTTGGACAGGTAGATGTGACCGTCGTCCCACTGCGCGTCGATGAGCTCGGCATGGGTGCCCCCGGGCGTGCCGCACACGAACAGCAGGCTGAGGTCCTCGTCGACCTGCTTCTCGGTGACACCGAACTCGAGCGCCGCAGCGGCGATCGACACCCCGGGGTGCGCCAGCAGCCAGGGCACCATCGACAGGAGTCGCTGGAGCCGTCGGGTCGCGGTCTCCGGGACCGGTCGTCCGGTGGTCATCGCGCCACCTCGGTGTGGGTCCCCGAGTGGGCACGTGCCGCACCGTCGAGCGCGGCCCGCACCGCCGCGACGAGATCATCGGGGCTCATCGCCACGGCCGCCGCACCGAGTGCCGCGACGTCGTGCTCGGTCCGGCCGCGCGCCCAGGGCACCTCGAGCTCGATCCAGCCCTCGCCCACCGGGGCCTCCCGCAGCGCTCGTCGGCGCAGGCTGTGTCCGGTGCCGCGGCGCACCCGGATGACGGCCGTGCCCGCTTCCTCCTCGGACTCCCCACCCCGCAGGTCGACCTCGACGCCGGCACCGGGCGGCACCTGGTAGGAACCGGCCTTGCCCTTCTTGCGCACCGGCCCCACGACGCGGCCCAGACGGAACGCGCGCTGCTCGCCCCGGTCGAGGTCGTACGCGGCGAGGTACCACCGCCCGTGCCAGCTCTTCAGGGCCCACGGGCGTACGTGGCGGGTCGTGACGGTGCCGTCGGCGCGCCGGTAGTCGAAGACGATGGGCTGGCGCGCGAGCAGCGCCGCGTGCACGGGATCGAAGGCCGGTTCCTTCGTGCGGATCCGCGGCTCCACCCCTGCCGGGATCGCCTCGTCGAGCTCGACGCCGCGAAGCCGCAGCTTGCGCAGGGCCGCCGCCGCGGACCCGCTGATGCTGGCCCCCGCCCAGGCGCGGGCCGCCAGGGCGAGGGCCACGCGCTCGTCCGGTTCGAAGGAGATCGCCGGCAGGCTCGTCTCCGACGAGTCGATCCGGTAGCCGACCTCGTCGTCGAAGAACGGGTCGAGGACCGTGGCGTGGACCTGGATGCCGAGCTCGCGCAGGTCGTCCTTGTCACGTTCGAACATCCGGTCGAAGGCCTCGGTGGACGCGGCCGCTCGGTAGTCGTCGATCGACTCACGCAGGCGCTGCTTCGACACGGGCCGCCGGGCCGACTTGAGGGCGAGGACGAGGTTGAGCAGTCGCTCGGTCTTCCCGGCGGACGGCGACGCAGGGCTCATGCCGCCAACCTATCCGGTCGGTAGATTCACGGCATGATCCAGTGGCGTTCCGGTGTCGTCGTCGCGACCCGTTCCGGCTGGGCCGGCGCACGGGAGTATGCCGCCCAGCTCACCTCCGGGGAGACGGTCCGGGCGCTCGGCTACCTCGACGTCGTCGGTGAGCTCGCACCCGGCACCCGGGTGCTGCTCAACACGACGGCCCTCGAGCGCGGCCTCGGCACCGGGGGCGTTGCGATCGTCGTCGCCGCACCCGATGCCCTACCCGAGCCGATACCCGAGGTGGCTTCCGTCCGGGGCCATCTGGTCAAGGCGCGGTACACGCCGAGCCAGACGATGGTCCTCGGTGTCGACGAGCAGGACAGCGAGTACCACGGGATCCTGCGGGACGCCGACGACCTGGCCGGGCTGCCGGTCCTCGTCGCAGACCTCCATTCGGCGCTACCTGCGATCATCGCGGGTGCCCGCGCGAGCGACCCGGCCGTCCGGGTCGCCTACGTCATGACCGACGGCGGCGCCCTGCCCATCGACTTCTCTCGCACGGTCGCGGGCCTGCGCGAGGCCGGCTGGCTCGCCGCGTCGGTCACGGTCGGGCAGGCGCACGGCGGCGACCTCGAGGCGGTCAATGTCCACACCGGCCTGCTCGCGGCTCGTCACGTCGTCGGTGCCGACCTCGTCGTCGTCGCCCAGGGCCCGGGCAACCTCGGCACCGGCACCCGGTGGGGCTTCTCCGGCACCTCGGCCGGTGAGGCGGTCAACGCCGCCGGGGTGCTGCGCGGGCGCCCGGTCTGTGCCCTGCGCGTCTCGGAGGCCGACCGGCGCGAGCGGCACCGCGGACTCTCACACCACAGCTGCACGGCATACGGGCGGGTCGCGCTCGTCGCGGCGGACGTGGCGGTGCCGCTGCTGCCGGGGGCGTTCGGTCAGCTGGTCCGCGAGCAGGCTCACGCGCTCTGCGCGGGAACCGACGGGCGACTCACCGCTCATGAGCTCGCGTGTGACGGGCTCGAGCAGGCCCTGCGTGACGTGCCGGTGCCCCTGTCGACGATGGGGCGTGGCTACGACGCCGACCGGGCGAGCTTCCTCGCCTCCGCGGTCGCGGGCCGGTTCGCGGTGGGACTGCTGACCCGGTGAACCTTGCTTGCCGGGCGGTGGGCGCCGGCTCAGTAGGCGTCGAGGATGTCGACGACGAAGACGAGCGTGTCGGTGCCCGAGATCGTGTCACCCATGCCCTTGGCGCCGTAGCCGTCCGCCGGCGGGATGACGAGCAGCACGCGGCTCCCGACCTTCTTGCCGACCAGGGTCTTGTCCCAGCCCGGGATGACCTGGCCGACACCGATCGCGAAGTCGGCGAGCGCGCCCCGCTCCCATGACGAGTCGAAGACCTTCCCGTCCTTCCAGAGCACGCCGTGGTACTGGGCTGTGATCGTCTCGCCCTTCCGGACGACCGGGCCGGTGCCCTCGATGAGCGTGGCCTGCTCCGTCTTGGTCGGGGCGGCGCTCTTCGGGATGGTCACGGTGGGCGCCTTGGTCGGGCCGTCTGGGAAGGTCACCGTGGGCAGGCCGGCCGGGCTCGGCTGCTGCGTGCCGGTGACCTCGGTGAGGCCGGCGTGGACGTCCTTGATGTCGGCGACCACGACGATCGTGTCGGTCGGGCCGATACCGAGGTTCGCGTTGCCGGCGCTTCCGAAGCCCTCGCTCGGCGGGATCGTGAAGGCGACCCGCGCGCCCTGCTGCACGCCGGTCAGGCCCTTGGCGAAGCCCTTGATGAGGTCGGTGCGCCCGAGCCGGAACCCTTCGGCGGTGCGGCCCTTGTCGTAGCCGTTGTCGAGCAGCTTGCCGGTCGTTCCGTTGAAGATCTGGGCGCGCAGCATCACGGTGTCCTTGGCGGTCGACTCCTGGCCGCTGCCCTTGACGAGGACCTCGCTCGTGACGGCGCTCGTCGAGACGGGCTTCTTCGTGAACTTCACCTTGGGGGCGGTCGTGAAGTCGACCGGGCCGGTCGCGGTGACGGCCTCGATCCCGACGGCGCCGGGTAGCGGCGTCGACACCGCTGCCGTGCCGCCGTCGGTGGCCGCCCCGGTGGCACCGGGCGTCGGGCCGGACGAGCCACACGCGGCGAGCAGGGACAGGCCGAGCGCGGCGGCGATGGCCAGCGTTGGACGGGTGAGACGCACGAGGACCTCAGCGACGGTAGGGGACGAAGCGACGTCACTGTAACCCCCGAAGGTATGAAAGAGTTCCGCCCCCTCGGCCGGCACGGAACCGTCAGAGGGGTCGGTGCCGCGGCACCGAGGACCGTTCGATCGACTCCATGAGCCGCTCGACCCGCTCGTCGACGGCCCGGAACGGGTCCTTGCACAGGACCGTGCGCTGCGCCTGGTCGTTGAGCTTGAGGTGCACCCAGTCGACGGTGAAGTCGCGGCCGCGAGCCTGCGCGGCTCGGATGAAGTCGCCGCGCAGCTTGGCCCGCGTCGTCTGGGGCGGGCGCACCTTGGCCTCGAAGATCTCGATGTCGCTGGAGACGCGGGCCGCCCGGCCGTGCCGCTGGAGCAGGTTGAACAGCCCGCGGCGCCGGTCGATGTCGTGGTAGGCCAGGTCGATCTGCTGGACCCGCGGGTCGGACAGCTCGAGCCCGTGCTTGGCCCGGTAGCGCTCGATGAGCTGGTGCTTGATGACCCAGTCGATCTCGGTCGCGACGGCGTCGAGGTCGCCGGCCCCGATCGCGTCGAGCGCGCGGCCCCAGAGGTCGAGCACGTGTTTGACGTCGTCGCTGACGATGCCCTCGCGGTCGACGAACTCGCACGCCTTGTCGTGGTACTCGCGCTGCATGTCGAGCGCCGACAGCTCGCGGCCGTTCGCGAGCCGCACGGTGGCCCGGCCGGTGATGTCGTGGCTCATCGTCCGGATCGCGCGGATCGGGTTCTCCAGCGTGAGGTCGCGCATGACGACGCCCGCCTCGATCATCTGCAGGACGAGGTCGGCCGAGCCGACCTTGAGCAGGCTCGTCGTCTCGGACAGGTTGGAGTCGCCGACGATCACGTGCAGGCGCCGGTACCGCTCGGCGTCGGCATGCGGCTCGTCCCGCGTGTTGATGATGGGCCGGGACCGGGTCGTCGCCGACGACACGCCCTCCCAGATGTGGTCGGCGCGCTGGCTCACGGCGAAGGTCGCCCCGTGCGGCGTGGCGATCACCTTGCCCGCACCGCAGGTGATCTGGCGGCTGATCAGGAACGGGATGAACATGTCCGAGACGCGCTGGAAGTCGCCGGCTCGGCTGTAGAGGTAGTTCTCGTGGCAGCCGTAGGAGTTGCCGGCCGAGTCGGTGTTGTTCTTGAAGACGAAGATCTCGCCCTCGACCCCGTCGTCCTGAAGCCTCAGCTGGGCGTCCTCGACGAGCCCCTCGAGGATGCGCTCGCCCGCCTTGTCCTGGATGACGAGCTCACGCACCGAGTCGCACTCGGCCGTGGCGTACTCGGGGTGCGAGCCGACGTCGAGGTAGAGCCGGGCGCCGTTGCCGAGGAAGACGTTGCTCGACCGGCCCCACGCGACGACCTTGCGGAAGAGGTAGCGGGCCACCTCGTCGGGTGTGAGCCGGCGCTGCCCGCGAGTCGTGCACGTGACGCCGTACTCGTTCTCGATCCCGAAGATGCGCCGCTGCATGAATCCACTCTAGGTTGCCGGGCTTTCGCCCGCCGCGAACACGGGTTCCCCGGTACGGCCGGTCGTGGTCTCCTTGCGGCATGGCGCGCGTCCTCGTCCTTGGCGGAACCTCGTGGCTGGGTGGCGCGGTGGCGCGCGTCGCGGTGGACGATGGACATGACGTGACCTGCCTCGCGCGGGGGGTCAGCGGCTCGGTTCCGGACGGCGCCCGCCTGGTGCCCGGCGACCGTGACGACGTCGGGGTGTATGCCGCCGAGCTCGGCCCCGGCGAGTGGGACCTGGTCGTCGACCTGGCTCGAGCGCCGGTCCACGCCCGGGGCGCCGTCCAGGCGCTGGCGGACGCGGCCAGTCGGTGGGTGCTCGTCAGCTCGATCTCGGCCTATGCCCGGCACGACGAGCCGGGTGCCGACGAGTCGGCGGGGCTGCTCCCCGCATTGCGAGCGGACATGGCCACACCCGAGGAGTACGGCGAGGGCAAGGTCGCCTGCGAGGTGGCCGTGCGCTCGGTGCGCGGGCCCGATGCCCTGATCGTGCGGGCCGGGCTCATCGTCGGGGCCGGCGACCGCAGCGACCGGTTCGGCTACTGGCCGGGCCGGTTCGCCCTCGCGGCCCGGGACGGCGGGCCGGTCCTCGTCCCCGCGCGCCGGGACCGACCGGTCCAGTGGGTGCACGTCGGAGACCTGGCGAGCTGGGTCGTCTCTGCGGGGCTGCGGGGCATCACCGGAGCTCGCAACGCTCTCGGCCCCACCATCCCGCTGAGTGACGTGCTCGACGCCTGCGCGGCAGTCGCCGGGTTCACCGGAGAGCTGGTTCCGGTCTCCGACGACGCGCTCCGGTCGGCAGGCGTGGAGGAGTTCATGGGTCCGCACTCGCTGCCCCTGTGGCTGGCCGATCCCGAGTGGTGCGCCTTCATGGACCGGAGCGGGGTCGCTGCCGTGCGCGACGGGCTCATCCATCGGCCCCTCAGCGACGTGGTCGAGGACGCGGCAGCCTGGGAGGCGCAGCTGGGCCTGGACCGGGCGCGCGGCGGTGCCGGCCTGGACCGGGCGGAGGAACTCGCGATCGTCGCCCGGCTGCGCTGACGTGACCTGACAGGGCGACGGCTGCTCGGCGGGGCTCGCTTACGACAGGCTCGTTCGATACGGGATCATTCGATACGCGGAGCGAGCACGCCATAGTCCTCGCGCGTCACCGGCCGGTTCTGCAGCTGACCGCTCGCGTCCGGGACGGCCACGGGCCGGCCGTCCTCGACGAGCTGGACCCCCGTGGCGAGGGTGTCGGCGGTGATGGTGAAGACGATCTGCCCGAGCGCGTTGATCTGCTCCTGGACCGGGAGCCGGTCGAAGCCCGCCGGCACCTCGACCTGGGCGATGTCACCACGCGCCATCAGCCCGCGCATCGGCTGGATCGACGTGGGCAGGGCCGTGCGCAGGCCTTGGGCCTGCTCGTCCGGCGACAACGGCGCCGAGAGCGCCGAGAGGGTGGGCTGCAGGCCGGGACCGGGCAGCACCGTGCGGGTCACGCGGAACAAGTACGACCCCTGGAGCAGGTAGACCTGCACGCTGAGGGGCACCCCGGACATGACGGTGGACGGTACGGGGACCGCCTTCTGGGGCTGGACGCTGACGATGACCGGGCGGTCCTGTGGACCGATGCCACAGTCTGCGAGCAGAAGCAGGTACAGGCCGCACGCGAGAAGGGCCCGGAGGAGGTGTCGAGGGCGGCCGGTGCGGCCCGCTTCAGGGGCGCGTGATGGGCAACGTGATGACAAACCGCGCACCTCCCCCCGGCCGGTCCTCGACGTGCACGGTGCCGCCGTGGGCCGCGACGTGGCGGCGCACGATGGCCAGGCCCAGGCCCACGCCCTCGCTGCTCGCGCGGCCGCCGCGAGCGAACCGGTCGAACACGAGCGGGCGGTGCTCGTCGGCTACCCCCGGGCCGCCGTCGTCGACCCGGACCAGGACGTCGTGCTCCTCCCGGGTCACGGTCACCCCGAGGCAGCCACCGCCGTGCGACTCGGCGTTGCCGACGAGGTTGACGATCGCGCGTTCGAGCCGCCGTTTGTCGACCGGGAGGCTCAGACCTCGTGCGCTGTCGTCGATCGTGGTGACACGGCGGCCCGCGGCGGTGTCCGCAGCGATCCGGACGAGCTCGCCGATCGCGGTGGGTGCCAGCACGAGCTGCTCGCCCGCGTCGTGGCGCGAGATCTCGAGCAGGTCGACGACCAGCGTCCGGAACCGCTGCAGGTCGCCCGAGAGCAGGTCAAGGGGCTCCCGGAGCTCGAGCGGCAGGCTGTTCTCCCGGTTCTTGATCACCTGCAGGGAGTTGAGCATCGTCGTCAGCGGCGTACGCAGCTCGTGGCCGACGTCGACGGCGAACCGGGAGTCGGCGATCACCCGATGCTCCAGCTCTCCGACGGTGCGGTTGAAGGAGGTGGCCAGAGGTGCGAGGTCGGGGTCGTCGCCGATCGGCAGGCGTGCATCGAGCCGCCCAGAGGCGACGGCGGCGGCGACCGTGTTGAGCCCGTTGAGGGGTCGGAGCGCGATGCCGCTGGCGACCCGGCCGAAGGCCGCACCGAGCAGGGTCGTGGCTGCGGCCGCCCCGGTCAGCACCCACGAGAGCGCACGCAGTGTCGTCTCGGTCTCGCCCATCGGGAAGACCTCGAAGAAGGCGTCGTCGCTCTGGGCGAGCGGGATGCCGACGGCCAGGTAGAGGCCACCCTCGAGGCGGATCCGCTGGGTCGCGGTCTCCCCGGCGATGGCCTCGGCGATGAGCTCGTTCGGCAGCGTCACGGGCTGGACGCGTGGGGAGGTCGCGTACCAGCGTCCCGCGACGACCGCGGTGGCACCGATCGACCCGTTGGTGGGCAGGCCGTTGAGCAGCAGGGCCACGGTGTCCTTGCGCTGGACGATGCCCTGCGCGAGGAGCGACCGGTGCAGGTCGGCCTGGGCGAGGGCGGCCGACTGTTGTTCGTTCACGAGGTACCGCGACACGACGCCCCAGGCGACGATCGACAGGAGCGCGGACAGCGCGAGGGCGAGCAGGCCGAAGGCCACCGACACCCGTTGTCTCAGGCCGAGCCGCCGACGGCTCGGGCGCAGCCGACGCTCCCTGCGCCGCACCTATCCCACCAGCCGGTAACCGAGGCCCCGGGCGGTCACGACATGCCGCGGGTTGGCGGGGTCTCGCTCCACCTTGACCCGTAGCCGGCGGATGTGGACGTCGACGATGCGGCTGTCGCCGAAGTAGTCGTAGCCCCAGACCCTGTCCAACAGGTGCTCCCGGCTGCAGATCCCGCCGTCCGCGGCGGCGAGCTCGGCCAGCAGGCGGAACTCTGTCCGGGTCAGCCCGAGCTCCTCGTCGTCGCGCCGCACGATGCCGTCGTCGAGGCCGATGCTGAGGTCGCCGAAGCTGACCCGCCTGGGGTGCTGGTCGACCGAGGGCTCCACCCGGCGCAGCAGCGCCCGGATCCGCGCGGCGAGCTCCTTGGAGACCAGCGGTTTGGTGACGTAGTCGTCTGCACCCGCCTCGAGGCCGGCGACGACGTCGTGGCTGTCCGTGCGGGCGGTCACCATGATGACCGGCACGTCGCTGTCCCGGCGGATCTCGCGGCAAACGGCGAAGCCGTCGTGGTCCGGGAGCATGACGTCGAGCAGCACGACGTCCGGGGTTTGCTCGCGCATCGCGGCAAGGCACTGGGCGCCGTCCGCGGCCTCGGTGACGTGGAACCCCTCGTCCTCCAAGGCCATCCGCAGGGCGCGTCGCACCCGGGAGTCGTCCTCGACGAGAAGCAGCTGGCGGGTCACACCCACATTCTGCCTCGCCGCATGGGCTGCAGCGGTGTGACCGCTGGACCTCGTCATCGTCATCGGAATGTCACATCCGGGTCTCCTTCATGACGTGGGCATGACAGTCCTGTGACACCTGGTCGCGACTGGGTACCGGGGGCTGCACCACGTGCCTAGCGTGACAGCGCCAGGGCCAAGCACCGGTCACCCCGGTTCAAGGCCGGTCCACGAGACGTGGTCTCGAAGGAGAGTGAGATGACAAGCAGGACGAAACGGGTCGCGCTCGTCGCAGCCGTCTCGACGCTGAGCATGATCGGCTTGGCGGCGTGCGGTGGGTCGAGCACACCGAGCCCCGGCTCGACCGGCGGAGGCGGCAACGCCGCGCAGCCGGTCAAGGGCGGCACCCTCAACATGCTGGGCTCGGGCGACGTCGACCAGATGGACCCCAACATCAGCTACTACAGCATCGGCTACCTCGCCCTGCGCATCTGGAGCCGACAGCTGTTCTCGTATCCCGCCATCGAGGGCAAGACCATGAAGGCTGCCCCGGACATCTCCCAGTCGATGCCCACCCCGGGCAACGGCATCAGCGAGGACGGGCTGACCTACACCATCAAGCTCCGCGACGGGGTCAAGTGGGACACCAACCCGGCCCGCCAGGTCACCGCCGCCGACTTCGTGCGCGGCATCAAGCGCACCTGCAACCCGGTCCAGCCGTTCGGCGGCCTGCCCGACTACGTGACCCTCATCAAGGGAATGAGCCAGTTCTGCGACAACTTCGCCAAGATCAAGGACAAGACGGCGAAGGGCCTCGCCGACTACATGAAGGACACCGACCTGCCGGGCGTCGTCGCCAAGGACGACCTCACCCTCCAGTTCACGCTGAACCACCCGGCGAGCTACTTCACCGACATGCTGACGATGCCGGCCTTCTCCGCCGCCCCGGAGGAGTACAACAAGTACCTGCCGGGTAGTGCGGAGCTTGCCCAGCACACGATCTCGGACGGCCCGTACAAGGTCGACAGCTACACGCCGACGAAGAAGATCCAGTTCTCGCGCAACCCGGCGTGGGACGGCGCGAGCGACCCGATCCACAAGGCGTACGTCGACAAGATCGTGATCAACGAGACGGTCACCCAGGACTCGACCCAGCAGCAGCTGCAGACCGGCAGCGCGAGTGCGGACATGGAGTTCGACAACTTCCCACCGGCGTCCCAGCTGCCGGCGCTCATCGCCAAGAAGGACCCGAACCTCAACATCGGTGTCACCGCCTCGAGCAACCCGTACATCGTCTTCAACACAGCCTCGCCGAACAACAACGGGGCACTGGGCAACGTCAAGGTGCGCCAGGCGCTCGAGTACGCGCTGAACCGCAACAACATCATCCAGGTCCTCGGTGGGCCGAACACCAACGACCCGCTGAGCCACGTGCTCCCGTCGAACATCGTCGGTGGCGAGCAGAACTTCGACCTCTACCCGTACGACGCGTCCAAGGCCAAGCAGATGCTCGCCGACGCCGGGTTCCCGAACGGGATCACCGTCAAGATCCTCTACCGGAACGCCTCTGAAGGCAGCACGAAGACCTACCAGACGGCCCAGCAGGACCTGTCCGATGCCGGCATCCACGTCACCGGCGTGCCCTCGCCGAACGCAGACTTCTACACGAAGTACCTGCAGGTGCCCTCGGTCGCCAAGCGAGGCGTCTGGGATCTGGCCGTGGCGGGGTGGGGTTCTGACTGGTACGGCAACGCAGCGCTGTCGTTCTTCAACCCGCTGTTCTCTGGTGAGCCGAGCTTCCCGCCGCAGGGCAGCAACTTCGGGCTCTACAACAACCCGGCGACGAACGACCTGATCAAGCAGGCGGCCAACGCCAAGACCGAGGACGAGGCTCGCACCCTGTGGGCCAAGGCCGACAAGCAGGTCATGTCGGACGCGCCGTTCTTCCCGATCACCCAGCCGAAGCAGGCCAACTACCACGCGAGCCAGGTCCACAACGCGATCTACGTGCCGATGTTCCAGAACTTCGACCCGACGAACGTCTGGCTGGACCCGGACAAGCAGGGCGGCTGACCGAAAGGAAGTGGCGCACGATGGCTCTCCTCGAGGTGCGAGACCTTCGGGTCGCCTTCAACACCCCTGACGGAGTCGTCCAGGCCGTGCGCGGACTCTCCTTCGATGTCGAGCGTGGCAGCACGCTCGCCATCGTCGGGGAGTCCGGCTCCGGCAAGAGCGTCTCGACTCAGACCATCACCGGGCTGACCCGGGGGGCCCGGATCTCCGGCTCCGCGACCTTCGACGGCATCGAGCTCATCGGTGCCTCGGCGAAGGTGCTCCGGGGGATCCGGGGCAAGCGGATCGGCATGATCTTCCAGGATCCGCTCTCGAGCCTGCACCCCTACTACCCGGTGGGCTGGCAGATCGTCGAGATGATCCGGGCGCACGACCACCATGTCTCCAAGGACGCCGCCCGCCAGCACGCGGCGCACCTGCTCTCGCTCGTGGGCATCCCCCGGGCCGAGAGCCGGATCGACGACTACCCCCACCAGTTCTCCGGCGGGATGCGCCAACGCGTCATGATCGCCATGGCGATGTCCCTCGAGCCGGACCTGCTCATCGCCGACGAACCCACCACCGCGCTCGACGTCACGGTGCAGGCCCAGGTCCTCGATGTCATGCGCAACCTGCAGGAGCAGTACGGCACCGCGATCATCCTGATCACCCACGATCTCGGCGTCGTCGCCGAGATGTCCGACGAGGTCGTCGTCATGTATGCCGGGGCCGTCATGGAGAAGGCGGCCCGGCGGACCATCTTCTACGACAACCACCATCCTTACACCGAGGGCCTGCTCGCTTCCTTGCCGGCCCAGGGCGACATCGGTGCGCGGCTGACCCCCATCGCCGGGGCGCCGCCGTCGCTCATCTCGCTGCCGCGCGGGTGCCCCTTCGCCCCCCGCTGTCGGTACGCCTTCGACCGGTGCTGGCAGGAGACCCCTCCACTGGCCGAGGTGTACGACGACCCGGACCACCTGTCGGCGTGCTGGCTCTCGAGCAACCGCGAGGTGCGCCACCTCGACCGGCAGCAGGCAGACGAGACCAACGCCACGTCCGCGGTCTCCGAGTCCGAGGAGTGGTCGGCATGAGCGACCCGCTGCTGCGCCTGCAGGACGTCGTCAAGACGTTCCCGGTCCACTCGACGAGCCTCTTCACCCGGGAGCGGCTCGTCGTGCATGCCGTCGACGGGGTCAGCCTCGAGGTCCAGCCCGGCGAGACGGTGGGCCTGGTCGGCGAGACCGGCTGCGGCAAGTCGACCCTGGCCCGGTGCATCGCCAGGCTCTACCCCCTCACCAGTGGCAACGTCTGGTTCGACGGCAAGGACATCAGCACCCTGTCCCGCAAGGACCTGCGGCCGGTGCGACGCGAGGTCCAGATGATCTTCCAGGACCCGTACGGCTCGCTCAACCCGCGAAGGCGGGTGGGTGCCATCATCGGCGACCCGTTCACGATCCACGGCGTCGGCTCCCGCAAGGAGATCAAGACCAAGGTCCAGGACCTCATGGAGCGGGTCGGGCTCAACCCCGAGCACTACAACCGCTTCCCGGCGGAGTTCTCCGGTGGCCAGCGCCAGCGCATCGGGGTCGCCCGGGCTCTGGCCCTGCAGCCCAAGCTCGTCATCTGCGACGAGCCGGTCTCGGCCCTCGACGTCTCGATCCAGGCACAGATCATCAACCTGCTGATCGACCTGCAGGACGACTTCGGCCTGACCTACCTGTTCATCTCGCACGACCTGTCGGTGGTGCGGCACGTCAGCGACCGCATTGCCGTCATGTACCTCGGCAAGATCGACGAGGTCGCCCCGGCGGAGGCCCTCTTCGAGACGACGCGGCATCCCTACAGCAAGGCCCTTCTCTCGGCGCTGCCGATCGCCGACCCGGACGTGACCGACAGCAAGGAGCGGATCGTCCTGACCGGTGACCTGCCCTCACCGGTGAGCCCCCCGAGCGGCTGCCGCTTCCACACCCGCTGCCCCAAGGCCCAACAGGACTGCGTGGTGACGGACCCGCCGCTCGAGCCGGTCCTCGGCGACCCCCCCGAGCACCGCACCGCCTGTCTGCACCCACTCGAGGTCGGTGAGGACCTCGCCCTGGCGGTGCCACACATCGACGACTCGGACATCGTTGCCGGCGGCACGACCACCGGCGGCGGTTCGCGGACCGAGAGGAGCTGAGCGCGATGGCCACTGAGCTGCCCGGCGAGACCCCCGGCACCGAGACGGATGTCGCGTCCGCCGACACGGAACAGGGCTCTGGCGGCCCGCCACCCAAGCGGATCGAGGGCCGCAGCCCGTGGCTGCTCGCCTGGCAGCGGCTCCGCCGCGACCGGGTGGCGATGATCTCCCTCGGTGTCATCGTGCTCATCCTCCTCATCGCGATCTTCGCCCCGCTCGCGACGACGATCACGGGCCATCCGGTCAACCAGCAGTACCGTGAGACGGGCCTCACCCCCGCGGGCCTGCCGATGGGCCCGTCGAGCCAGTTCTGGCTCGGCACCGACGATCTCGGCCGGGACCTGTTCGTCCGGATCGCCTACGGTGCCCGCATCTCCCTGCTCGTCGGCGTCGTCGCGACCGCCCTCACCGTCGTCATCGGCGTCGTCGTCGGCCTCGCATCCGGCTTCCTCGGCGGGGTTGTCGACACGCTCCTGGCTCGGCTGATCGACGTCATCCTGTCGATGCCGTTCCTGCTCGTGGCCGTGGCGCTCGTGTCGATCACCGGCCCCAGCCTGCTCGTCACGATCCTCGTCATCGGCTGCTTCAGCTGGGCCTCGGTCGCGAGGATCGTCCGCGGCCAGGTCCTCTCGCTGCGCGAGCGGGAGTTCGTCGAGGCGGCACGCTCACTCGGCGCGACGAACTCGCGGATCATGTTCGTCGACATCCTGCCGAACGTGCTGGCCCCGATCATCGTCTACGCCTCGCTGCTCATCCCGGTCGTCATCGTCGTCGAGGCGACGCTGTCGTTCCTCGGCCTCGGGCTGCCACCCCCCACGGCGGACTGGGGCGGCATGATCAGCACGTCGCAGAACTACTACACCGTCGCCTGGTGGTTCGTCGTCTTCCCCGGGGCCGCGCTGCTCATCACGACCCTTGCCTTCAACCTCTTCGGTGATGGTGTGCGGGACGCATTCGACCCGCGCAGCGACCGCCTCTTCGCGGAATAGGAGCTGGAAGAATGCTGCGATTCCTCGTCCGCCGGCTCGCCTTGGGCGTCGTCGTCATGTGGCTCATCACCATGGCGGTCTTCGCGCTGTTCTTCATCGCGCCCAACGACGTCGCGCGAACGCTCGCGGGGCGGCAGGCCACCCCCGAGGTCGTCGCCCTGATCTCCCACCGGCTGGGGCTCGACCAGCCGATCTGGAAGCAGTACCTCGACTTCGTCGGCAAGGCGCTGCACGGAGACCTCGGCTTCGACTACTACCACGGCGTGCCCGTCACCGAGATCATGAGCGCGGCGTTGCCGGTCACGCTCTCGCTCGTCATCCCGGGAGCCATCATCTGGCTCGTCCTGGGCGTCTTCAACGGGGTCGTCTCCTCGATCCGGCCGCGCTCGCTCCTCGACCGGGGCCTGACCGTCTTCGCGCTCTTCTTCTACTCGATGCCGACCTTCCTGCTCGGCCTGCTGCTGCTTTACTTCCTCTACTTCCGGCTGACCCTGGCTGGTGTGGCGGTCTTCCCCGCCGGCGGCTACGTGCCGCTCGGTGACGGGGTCTACGACTGGTTCATCCACATGGTCCTGCCGTGGTTCACCCTCGCCCTGGTCTCGGCGGCCACCTACACCCGCCTCACGCGAGCCTCCATGCTCGACGTCCTCGGGGAGGACTATGTGCGGACGGCCAGGTCCAAGGGGCTGGGCGAGCGGCGCGTCGTGCTGCGCCATGCCCTGCGGGCCGCGCTGACCCCCGTTGTCACCCAGTTCGGTATCGACGTCGGCGTGGTCCTCGGCGGGGTGGTCGTGACCGAGACGGTCTTCAGCCTGCCCGGGCTGGGCAAGACCGCCATCGACGCGATCAACCAGCAGGACCTGCCCGTCATCATCGGCATCGTGCTGTTCGCCTCGGCAGCCGTCGTCGTCGCGAACATCGTCGCCGACGCCGTCTACGCCGTCCTCGACCCCAGGGTGCGACTGCACTGACCGCCTGCACTGGCCCTTGCCTTCCTACTGCGCCTTCCCTACTGCGCCTTCCCTACTGCGCCACGGCGACACGGATGCCGCCCCCGCTCGCCCTGCTGAGCGGCATCCGGAACCCTCGGGGCGCCAGCGCCGACGCGTCGCCGCGCGCGTTTGCCACAATGGCCCACGTGACCGCATGGCCACACGCCCCCCTCCCCCCGACCCGTGCATTGGATGGTCATGATCGACAGACCCACCTTCAAGCTCTCCCGACGCGGCTACGAGCCCGCCGATGTCGACGAGTTCATCGAGACGCAGAACCGCACCCTCGTCGCGGCGAAGAAGGACGCCTCGGAACGCAGCGTCGAGCTGACCCGGGTCAACGCCGCCCTCGGCGACCTGCGCACCCAGCTGGCCCAGCAGGCCCGCACCATGGTCGAGCTGAAGCGCACCGCGACCGCGGCCTCCGCCGCGCCGAGGTACACCGAGTTCGGTGAGCGGATCGGGCAGATCCTGGCCCTCGCCGAGAGCGAGGCAGCCGACCTGCGCAGCAGGGCCCAGTCCGAGGCAGAGTCGCTGCGAGACCGGGCCACCGAGACGGCCGCGGAGCTGAAGGCCACGACCAGCGCATACGCCACCGAGGCCCGGGCCCGCGCCGACGAGGAGTCGGCCCGCATCATCGCGCAGGCCCAACGCGAGGCGCAGCAGGTCGTCGCCGAGGCGCAGAGCGTCGCCGCAGCCCACCGGAAAGAGGCCGCGGCCGAGTTCGAGGCGCAACGGGCGCAGTCGTCCGCGGTGACCGCGGAGCTCGAGACGAGCCTCGCCGAGCGCCGCGAACAGGCGGCCCGGGAGTTCGCCACCCGGCAGGAGGCCGAGGAGGCCGCGCTCGCCGAGGTCGCCGCACACGCCAAGCAGCTCGCGCAGCGCTCCGAGCGCGAGTCGGCGGACGCTCGCACGCGCGCCAAGGCATCGATCGAGCAGGCCCGGGCCGAGGCCGACGAGATCGTGTCAGAGGCCCGAGACCACGCCTCCCGGGTCCGGGAGGAGAGCGACCGCGAGCTGGCGGCTGCGATGGCCCAGCGCGACAGCATCAGCGCGCAGCTGACCAACCTGCGCCAGATGCTCGCATCGCTCGGCACCGGCATGGTGCCGGATACGGTCGCACCGGCAGGTCAGCAGGGCACGGCCCAGGGCAAGGCGCACCCGCACGGTGCGGGGCAGGACATGCCGAGCACACCGGCGACTCCAAGCGGACCGCAGAAGGCTGGAGTGCAGCAGCAGGCCACCGCAGCGGCGAAACCGGGGGAGCAGGCGAAACCGGGGGGCCAGCCGAAGGCGGAGCAGCCGAAGGGGACGCCGGAGCCGACCCAGCCCGGGGGCCAGCCCAAGCAGGCGTCCCCGCAACGCTGACCCGGCCCGAACAGGACAGGCCCTGGCCGGCCCCGCTGCGGTGTCACGCCGTCAGGCAGGGTCGGTCGGCGGCTCGTCCTCCCCGGTCAGCACGTCGGGGTGGCCAGGATGCCGTTCGTCGGACACCGGTGCCTCGCTCGTGGGGTCGGCCGTGTTGAGCAGCCGCCCGAGCAGGGCACCCTGGATGCGTCGGAAGCTGCGCCTCGGACGTTCGCGGTCGAGCACGGCGACCTCGAGCTGGTCGGCGGCCAGCTCACGCGGGTCGGCACCCTCACTCGCGGGCGCGCCGAGCACACCGACCGCCATCCGCAACGCCTCGGCCAGTGAGAGGCCCGACCGCCAGTCGCGCGCCAGCCGCTCCTCGGCCCGTTCGCTCGCGCCGCCCATGGCGACGTAGCCGTGCTCGTCGGCGACCGACCCGTCATAGGTGAGCCGGAAGATCTGGTCGTCCTCGGGAGTGCGTCCGACCTCCGCGACGACGATCTCGATCTCGAAGGGCTTGCTCTCCTGGACGAAGATCGCTCCGAGCGTCTGGGCGTACGTGTTGGCCAGGGCTCGCGCGGTGACGTCGGTGCGGTCGTAGGAGTAGCCACGCACGTCGGCATAACGGATGCCGGCCACTCGCAGGCTCTCGAACTCGTTGTACCGTCCGACCGCGGCGAACGCGATCCGGTCGTAGATCTCGGACACCTTGTGCAGCGCGCTCGACGGGTTCTCGGCGACGAAGGCGATGCCCCGGTCGTAGCCGAGGACCACGACGGACCGGCCCTTGGCGATGCCCTTGCGCGCGAAGTCGGCGCGGTCCTTCATGATCTGCTCGGGCGGGACGTAGAACGGCATGCTCATCGCGCACCCCCCGGGTTGTCACGCCGGGCCGCGATGATCGCCTCGACGACGCCCTGCAGGGTGTCGTCGGCGGCGAAGCGCACCCCCGAGGAGTCGACGAACGCGACGCTGGGCCAGATCTGGCGCCCGAGGTCGGGGCCACCTGTGGCCGAGTCGTCGTCGGCGGCGTCGTAGAGCGCCTCGACCGCGATCTGCACGCCCTGCTCCTCGCTCAGGCCCGGCCGCCAGAGCTTCTTCAGCGCCCCACGTGCGAAGAGCGAGCCGGAACCGGTGCTGTGATGGCTGCCCTCGGTGTAGCAGCCGCCCGTCACGTCGTAGGAGTAGATGCGCCCCATCGCGGTCTCGAGGTCGAAGCCGGCGTAGACCGGCACGACGGACAGGCCCTGCATCGCCAGGCCGAGGTTGCCCCGGATCATCAGGGCGAGCCGGTTCGCCTTGCCCTCGAGCGACATGAGGATGCCCTCGATCTTCTCGTAGTGCTCGAGCTCGACCTGGTAGAGCCGGACGAGCTCGATGGCGATGCCGGCCGTCCCTGCGATGCCGACCACGGAGTAGCCGTCGGCGGCGAAGACCTTCTGCATGTCCCGGTTCGCGATGAAGCTGCCCATCGTCGCGCGCCGGTCCCCGGCCATGACGACCCCGTCAGCGGTCAGCAGCGAGACGATCGTCGTGCCGTGCGGCGCCTCGATGCTCGCCGAGGGCGGCAGCGAGCGCCCCGACGGGAGCAGCTCCGGGCGATACGAGGCGAGGAAGTCGGTGAAGGACGAGGATCCAGCGGTGAGGTAGGCGTCGTCGAGACGGTGGGCCCGCGGCTCGGGCCGCCCGCTCACTGGCCGCCCTTCTGGACGAAGCCGCGCACGAACTCCTCCGCGTTGGACTCGAGCACCCCGTCGATCTCGTCGAGGACCGAGTCGATGTCGTCGCCGAGGCCCTCCTTCGTGGCGGCTCCTGCCGGGGCTGCCGGTGGCGTCTCCGGCGCGTCGGCCGGCTCGTCCTCGCGGCGTTGCGGCTTGGCGTGTTCCTGGGCGGCCATGACTACCTCCTGCGGCTATGGCGATCCACTACCTCGACCCTAACTCGTGCGGCTGGGTCATCGGTGCCGGACCGCGCTCATCCGACTGTGCCGGGTCACTCCGGTGCGGCCAGCCCGGCCAGCAGCGAGCGCACGTCGTGGCTCTGCTCGAGCAGCTCCCCGACCTGCTCGCGAGTCCCCCGTTCGGGCTCGAGGATCGGCACACGCTGCAGGCTGGCCTGCCCCGGCACGTCGAAGACGACCGAGTCCCAGCTCGCGGAGAAGATGTTGGGGGCGAAACGTCGCACGCAGGTGCCCCGGAACCACGCTCGGGTGTCCTCCGGTGGCCACGCCTGCGCGGCCTTGACCTCCTCGCTGGAGACCAGCTCGCGGGTCCGGCCCCGGTCCCGGAGGCGGTGCACCAGGCCCTTCTCCGGGCGCACGTCGGCCCACTGGATGTCGATGGCGGCGAGCCGGTGGTCGTCCCAGGTCATGCCGTCCCGGGTGCGGTAGCCCTGAAGAAGCTGGAGCTTGGCCACCCAGTCGATCTCGGGCGCGCACGACATGACGTCTCGGCCCAGCCGGGTCAGCACGTCCTCCCACAACGTCATGACCTGCTCGGTCGCCTCGGGGGCCGGGTCGTCGCGGCGGCCGTCGAGCCAGGCTCGGGCCGCCTCGAGATAGGACCACTGGATGTCGAGGGCCGTCATCGAGCGTCCGTCGAGCAGCTCGAGCCGGGTCGTCAGCGACGGGTCGTGCGAGACGGCCTGCAACGCCGCGACGGGTCGCCGGATCGACGGCGGCTCCGCGAGATGGCCGGTCTCGATCATCCCGAGCACGAGCGAGGTCGTGCCCAGCTTGAGCAGGCAGGCCACGTCGAGCTGGTTGGCGTCGCCGATGATGACGTGCAGCCGGCGGAACCGGTCGGCGACGGCGTGCGGCTCGTCACGGGTGTTGATGATCGGCCGCTTGAGGGTGGTCTCGAGGCCGACCTCGGTCTCGAAGAAGTCGGCGCGCTGGGAGATCTGGAAGCCGGGCGCCTTCGAGTCGACCCCGATCCCGACCCGCCCCGCGCCGCAGATGACCTGTCGCGTGACGAAGAAGGGAACGAGGTGCCGGACGATCTCCGGGAACGGGGTCCGGCGTGGCATGAGGTAGTTCTCGTGCGCGCCGTAGGACTGGCCCTTGCCGTCGGCGTTGTTCTTGTAGAGGTTGACCAGCTGGTGGTCCGGCCGGTCGGCGAGCAGCCGGACCGACTCGAGCGCGATCGCGTCGCCGGCCCGGTCCCAGACGACGGCGTCACGCGGGGTCGTCACCTCGGGCGAGCTGTACTCGGGGTGCGCATGGTCGACGTAGTAGCGCGCCCCGTTGGGCAGCACGACGTTGGCCAGGCTCGGGTCCTCGGAGTCGGTCAGCTGCGACTCGTCGGCCTCCGTACGGCTCAGCTGCCAGCCGCGGGCGTCCCGCAACGGGTCCTCGAACTCGTAGTCCCAGCTCGACTGGTTCGACCGGATCCCGTGCGCCGCCGCATAGACGCTGACGACCTGCCCGGAGAGGAACATCGGGTTGGCCAAGGGGTCGCCCGGCACAGAGATGCCGTACTCCGTCTCGATGCCCATGATCCGCCGAACCGTCATGTCCACGACGATAACCGCACCGCCGCCGACTCCAGTAGGCTCGGCCCCGTCCCCGTCGAGAGGATCCCTGCGGTGAACGACGTCGTCGTCTTCAGCGGCTCGGCCCACCCGGCCCTGGCCGAGCGGATCTGCGACCACCTCGGAGTGCCGCTGTCCCCCGTCGACATCAAGCGCTTCAGCAACGACTGCCTCCAGGCGCAGCTGCTCGCCAACTGCCGCAAGCAGGACGTCTACCTCATCCAGCCGCTCGTCCCACCGACCCAGGAGCACCTCATGGAGCTGCTCCTGATGATCGACGCCGCGCGGGGCGCCTCCGCCGGGCAGATCACCGCGGTCATGCCCCACTACGCCTACGCCAGGTCGGACAAGAAGGACGCATCGCGGATCTCCCTCGGCGGTCGCCTCGTCGCCGACCTCATCAGGACCGCCGGTGCCGACCGGGTGCTGACCATGGCGCTGCACGCCCCTCAGGTGCACGGCTTCTTCAGGCTGCCCGTCGACCACCTCACCGCGATCGGGGTGCTCGCCGACCACTTCCGCGACACCGACCTTCGGGACGCCATCGTGGTCAGCCCCGACCTGGGCAACGCCAAGGTCGCGACGCTCTTCGCCCGGCTGCTCGGCCTGCCGGTCGCGGCCGGCTCCAAGCGGCGGGTCGCCGACGACCACGTCATCATCGACTCGATCGTCGGCGACGTGCGGGGGCGGCGTGCCATCGTCCTCGACGACGAGATCGCGACGGGGGGCTCGATGGTCGAGCTCATCGACCGGCTGCGCGACGAGGGCGCCACCGGAGCCTCGGTCGTGTGCACGCACGGCCTGTTCACCGGCAAGGCGGTCGAGCGGCTGCGCGACCACGGGTGGGTCACCGAGGCCGTCACGACCGACACCGTGCCGCGCCCGGCCGACTGGCCGCAGCTGCGCACCATCTCGGTCGCCCGGCTCTTCGGCGAGGCGATCAGCCGGATCCACTACGGCCGGTCGGTCTCGTCCCTGTTCGAGGGGGTCGACCCCACGTACGCTCCCCCGCAGGCGAAGCTGCCGTTCGAGACCACCGTATGAAGCGCCCCGTTCCGCTCCGGCCGCTCGCGTGGCTCGGCCTCGACGTGCTCCTCGTCCTCGGGTTCGCGGCTGCCGGGCGCGCTTCGCACCAGCAGGCCGCGCCGGTCCTCGGGGCGGTGCTGACCGCCTGGCCCTTCCTCGTCGGGACGTTCGTCGGCTGGGGCGTCGTGCGGTCACTGCGGCGGCAGTGGCCGCGGCAGGTCGGCCCGGGCATCACCGTCTGGTTCGCCACGGTCGTGCTCGGGATGGTGCTGCGCCGCGTCACCGGGGCAGGTACCGAGTGGCCCTTCGTGATCGTCGCCTCGGTCACCCTCGCCGTCCTGCTGATCGGGTGGCGGGCACTGCGGCAGTGGCGGCGCAGCAGGTATGCCGCTCACCTCACCGCGCGGGTGCGCGAGCCCTCGCGGGGGGCCCGCTGAGCGGCATACGCGCTCGTGGTCAGAGGTACTGGCCGGTGTTGGCCGTCGCGATGGTCCGGCCCGGCGAGCTGCCGTCCTTGCCCTTGATGAGCGTGCGGATGTAGACGATGCGCTCGCCCTTCTTGCCCGAGATCCGCGCCCAGTCGTCGGGGTTGGTCGTGTTGGGCAGGTCTTCGTTCTCCTTGAACTCGTCCAGGCAGCTGGCCAGGACGTGCTCGACGCGGATGCCCTTCTGGCCCGTCGTGAGGTACTCCTTGATCGCGAGCTTCTTGGCGCGGTCGACGATGTTCTGGATCATCGCGCCGGAGTTGAAGTCCTTGAAGTAGAGGATCTCCTTGTCGCCACCGGAGTAGGTGACCTCGAGGAAGCGGTTGTCCTCGACCTCGGAGTACATCCGCTCGACCGCGGCGGTGATCATGTCCTCGACCGTCGCCGCGCGGTCACCGTGATGCTCGGTCAGGTCGTGGTCGTGCAGCGGCAGGTCGATCGTGAGGTACTTGGTGAAGATGTCGCGGGCGGCCTCGGCGTCGGGGCGCTCGATCTTGATCTTGGCATCGAGCCGGCCGGGCCGCAGGATCGCCGGGTCGATCATGTCCTCGCGGTTGGAGGCACCGATGACGATGACGTTGTCGAGCCGCTCGACCCCGTCGATCTCGGCGAGCAGCTGGGGCACGATCGTCGTCTCCACGTCGCTCGAGATACCCGAGCCGCGGGTGCGGAACAGCGAGTCCATCTCGTCGAAGAAGACGACGACGGGCGTGCCCTCGGACGCCTTCTCGCGGGCCCGCTGGAAGATCAGCCGGATGTGCCGCTCGGTCTCGCCGACATACTTGTTGAGCAGCTCCGGGCCCTTGATGTTGAGAAAGTAGCTCTTGCGCTCGGTCGGGTCGGCGCCCTCCCGCTCGGCGATCTGGCGCGCCAGGGACGCAGCGACGGCCTTGGCGATCAGGGTCTTGCCGCAGCCGGGGGGACCGTAGAGCAGGACGCCCTTCGGGGGCTTGAGGGCGTGCTCGCGGAACAGCTCCGGATGCATGAACGGCAGCTCGACCGCGTCTCGGATCTGCTCGATCTGCCCGACCAGGCCACCGATGTCGTCGTAGGCGACGTCGGGCACCTCCTCGAGGACGAGCTCCTCGACCTCGAGCTTGGGGATGACCTCGTAGACGAAGTTGCTGCGCGGGTCGAGGGTCAGCGCGTCGCCGACCCGGATGTGCTCGTTGCGCAGCGTCTCGGCTGGGCGGCAGACGCGCTCCTCGTCACCGTGCGTGACCACGACGAGGCGACCGTCGGACAGCTTCTCCTTGATCGTCACGACCTCGCCGACACGCTCGTAGCCGTGCACTGCCACGACGTTGAGGGCCTCGTTGAGCATGACCTCTCGGCCGGGGCCGAGCTCCTTGGCGTCGACCGACGGGCTCACCGCGACCCGCATCTTGCGACCACCGGTGAGGATGTCGGCCGTGCCTTCCTCGTCGGCGTCCACGATGAGCCCGAAGGTGCTCGGCGGCTGGGCGAGCCGGTCGACCTCCTTCTTGAGCGTGACGATCTGCTCGCGAGCCTCCTTCAGCGTGCGCACGAGGCGCTCGTTCTGGGTGGACAGGGTGGTCAGGGAGGTCTGCAGATGGCTGAGGCGTGCCTCCAGCTCGCGGGCGCGCTCGGATGCCGAGGAGGCACGGTGAAGGCCGTGGATCTCCGACTGCAGGGCCTCCCGGTCACGGTCGCCCGGCGCGCCGCCGGGTGGTGGCATCCCACGGGTCTCGTCGGTCATGTCGGCCTCCTCGTCCGCGATACCTGACCCTTCGACAGTAACTCGGAATCCGGTCTATCCGTCGGATGTTCCAGTGAGCGAACGTCGCAGACGTCGAATCCGTTTGTCGGACTTGACCCGCTCGCCGAGAGCCTGCGGGGTCCACTCGGTGGCGTCGGGGTCGGGGGTGCCGGCGGTTTCGGGGGTACTGGCTCCGGCGGTACCGGCGGCTCCGGCGGCGGTACCGGCACAGTCTGCGCGCGAGCCCTTGGCGGGACGGCGCGTGCGCTGCGGCGGGGTGACGCCCGGAGCCAGCCGCCGGGTCGTGATGAGGAAGCCGGTGTGACCGTGCATCCGGTGTTCCGGCCGGACGGCCAGGCCCTCGAGGTGCCAGCCGCGCACGATCGACTCCCAGGCGCTCGGCTCGGTGAACCCGCCGTGGGCGCGGATCCCCTCGGCCACCCTGCTGAGCTGGGTCGTCGTTGCGACATAACAGATGAGTACCCCGCCGGGGGTGAGTACATTCCCGACGGCCTCGAGGCACTCCCACGGCGCGAGCATGTCGAGTACGACGCGGTCGACGGTGCCGGGGTCGAGGTGCTCGGCGAGCCGGTCGACGAGGTCGCCGACCTGCACCGACCAGGCGGGGTGGTCTGCGCCGAAGAAGGCCCGGGCGTTGGCCCGGGCGATCTCCGCGAAGTCCTCGCGCCGCTCGAAGCTGTACAGCCGACCGGAGGCACCGACCGCCCGGAGCAGGGACATGGACAGCGCCCCCGACCCGACTCCTGCCTCGACGACGACCGCGCCGGGGAAGATGTCGGCCATCTGGACGATCTGGCCGGCGTCCTTGGGGTAGACGACCGCGGCGCCGCGTGGCATCGACATGACGTAGTCGGCCAGCAGGGGGCGCAGGGCGAGGTACTCGACGCCCGCCGTGTTGCTGAGGACCGACCCGTCGGGCCGGCCGACGAGGTCGTCGTGACGCAGGTAGCCCCGGTGCGTGTGGAACTCACGACCCGGTTCGAGGGTGATCGTGTGCAGACGCCCCTTGGGGTCGGTCAGCTGGACCCGCTCGCCCACCTCGAACACGCCGCGCCGGTGGCGAGACTGCTCGTCGGGGGCGGGCGATGCCGGGCTCGTCATGGCAGGACAGTCTAGGTGTCGCCGTGTCTCGCCATGGACTCGCTCAGCGGTGGCCGCGCCGGGCGAGCTCCGCGCCCACGACCTCGTTCACCCGCTCGGCGCGCGCGACGCCCCGCACGCCTCTGGTCGGCTCGTCGATCACGACGGCGATCGAGAGGGACCGCTCCCCCATCGCCCGCACGAGGTCGGTGAGCACGGCCTCGGGCGGGAGGGCCACGACCCAGTCGCGCTGCTCGGGCTGCAGGGCGGCGGACAGGCTCGTCGTGCCGCGTCGTGACTCCGGGATGTCGGCGAGCGCCGAGCCCGGTACGACTCCCACGGGCCAGCCGGCGCTGTCGGTACCGATGATGACGACGGGTCGTCCGCCCGCCGACGCGGTCGCGACCGCCTGCGCGACCGTGCTCGACGTCGGCACGAGCACGGCGGGGTCGAGGACCGGGTCGACCGGGCCCGCCGTGGCCTCGTGGATGTGGCCGGAGCGGATCGCGTCGGAGGCACCCTTCCAGAGGAAGAAGGCGATCAGGGCGGCCCACAGGAGGGTCGTGAGGTCGGGCTGACGCCCCTGCGCGAGGGGCACGCCGACGAGGTAGGCCACGCCCCCCACGGCGAGCACCCGCCCGAGCCACCCTGCCGCCACGAGCCCGGTGCCCTTGCGGCCGGTCACCTTCCAGACGAGGGCGCTGACGATCTGTCCACCGTCGAGGGGTAGGCCGGGAAGGAGGTTGAACAGGCCCACGAGCAGGTTCGCCCAGGTGACCACCCCGACGAGCAGCTGCGCGGTGTCGCCCCTGACCAAGGGCAGCAGGACGTACCCGAGGGCGGCCAGAGCCAGGTTCGCGAGCGGACCGACAACGGCGATGACGGCGGTCGCGCCCGGGTGCGAGCGCGTCGCGTCGTACACGGTGTGCCCGCCCCACACGTCGGCGACGATGCGGTCGACCGGGTGGCCGCTCCACCGGGCGGCCAGCGCGTGGGCCGCCTCGTGGACGAGGACCGAGACGAGCAGCAGCACGGCGTAGCCGAGCGCGACGAGGTAACCGTAGGCGGGACCGCGACCCACGTCACCGAGTCGGGGCCCGAACAGCACGACGATGACGACCGCGATGATCGGCCAGGACCGGCCCAGGTAGACCGGGGTGCCGCCGAGCGATCCCATCCGCCAGCCGTGCGGCGAACGGGACGCGCCGGGCGGTGTGGTCATGAGTGGGACACTACGACACCGGCTGGGACGAACACACCGAGCAACGGAGCGGCACTGTCGTTGCCGGGTCGTACAGTCGGCGCATGGTCGCAGCCCTGTCACCCAGCCGGGCGTCGGACTTCATGGCCTGTCCGATGCGCTACCGCTTCCGCGTCATCGACCGGCTCCCCTCGCCGCCGACGGTGGCAGCGGCCCGGGGCACCTTGGTGCACGCGGTGCTCGAGCGGCTCTTCGACCTGCCGAGAGCCGAGCGCACCCTGGAGGCAGCCCTGGGCCTCGTCCCGGGGCAGTGGCGACGGCTCGTGCTCGAGGAGCCCGATCTGGCCGACCTGCTCGTCGAGCACGGTGGGGGCAGCAACTCGGCAAGCGCGTCACGCGCCCACTCCGGCGACTGGTTCGGTGGGGCAGGCGCGCTCCTGCAGACCTGGTTCGGCCTGGAGGACCCCACCCGGCTCGAGCCGGCCGAGCGAGAGCTGTACGTCGAGACCGACCTCGACGGCCTCGTGCTGCGCGGATACGTCGACCGGCTCGACCTGGCACCCGACGGCGCCATGCGCGTGGTCGACTACAAGACCGGCAGGTCCCCGTCCGAGCGGTTCGAGGCCAAGGCCCTCTTCCAGATGAAGTTCTACGCGCTCGTCCTGTGGAGGCAGCGCGGCGAGATCCCGAGGATGCTCCAGCTGGTCTATCTCGGCAACGGCGAAGTGCTCCGCCATGTCCCCGACGAGCAGGATCTGGCGGGCGTGGAGCGCAAGATCCGCGCCCTGTGGGCCGCGATCGAGCACGCCGCCCGGACCGGCGACTGGCAACCGAGCCCGGGCCGGCTCTGCGACTGGTGCGAGTATCGGGCGATCTGCCCGGCTTGGGGCGGCACCCCGCCACCGCTGCCCGACGATGCCGCAACCCGCGCCCTCGACCCGGCTGACTCGGGCGCGCTCGAGAGCGCTGGCTGACCGTCCCGGCGGGCTCGGGCCCGGCCAGGACGGCCGGGACACCACGTGGCGGCCTGTCCGGGCGGCGGACCCGGCACTCACCGAGCCGGCGTCCGGCCCGGGGTCGCGCCGTCGAGAAGGGTGAGCAGGTCCGCCGGGCCCACGCCCGCCAGTGTGGGGATCTGCACCGCCCCTACCACCTGCGGCACCGGCACCACATGGGGAATAGCCAGGGTGGGCACGCCCGCTGCCGTAGCCGAGCGGACGCCGGAGGGTGAGTCCTCGAGCGCGACACAGGCCGCCGGCGGCACGTCGAGCAGGCGGGCGGCGGTCAGGTAGGCCTCGGGGTCGGGCTTGCCTCGATGCACCTGGTCGCCCGTCACCATGCCGCGGAAGGACCCGGTCGGAAGCCGGCCGACGACCGTGTCAGCGAGTGACCGCCACGACATCGTGACCAGGACCGAGGGCACTCCGGCCCGGCCCAGGTCCTCGAGCAGCTCCCGGGCACCCGGTCGCCACGGCACCGTGACGCGGACCTGCTCGATGACCCGGGCGAGCAGGGCGTGGACCACATCGGAGACGGTGAGCCGTAGCCCGGTCCGTTGCAGGATCATCCCGGCCGACACCTCGAGAGCGTTGCCGACGAGCGACGCGGCGTCCTCGTCGGTCCAGACACCGCCGTACTCGGCGACGAGCTCATGTTCGGCACGCATCCAGTACGGCTCGGTGTCGACGAGGGTGCCGTCCATGTCCCACAGCACGGCGGACGGGAGGCCCTGGGTGCCCACGGTCAGTCCTCCGGGTCGTAGGCAAGGCTCGCCGACAGCCAGCGCTCGGCCTCCGCCAGAGTCCAGCCCTTGCGGTCGGCGTAGTCGGCCACCTGGTCGCGCCCCAGGCGGCCCACGACGAAGTACTGCGACTGCGGGTGCGAGAAGTACCAGCCCGAGACGGATGCGCCCGGCCACATGGCCATCGCGTCGGTCAGCTCGATACCGGTGTTCGCGTGCACGTCGAGCAGCTCCCAGAGGGTCTGCTTCTCGGAGTGCTCCGGGCAGGCCGGGTAACCGGGGGCGGGCCGCACGCCGACATACTGCTCCTTGATCAGGTGCTCGTTGGTCAGGTGCTCGTCGGGGGCATAGCCCCAGAACTCCTTGCGGACCCGTTCGTGCATCCGCTCGGCGAACGCCTCAGCCAGCCGGTCCGCGACCGCCTCGATGAGGATGGCGTTGTAGTCGTCGAGATCGGCGCGGTAGGCCGCGACCCGGTCCTGCGCGCCCAGGCCGGCGGTGACGGCGAAGCCACCGACGTAGTCGCGGATGCCGCTCTGCCTGGGGGCGACGAAGTCGCCGAGCGAGCGGTTCGGGATGCCCTCGCGGTGCTGGCCCTGCTGACGCAGGTTGCGCAGGATGGCGTGTGGTTCGCCCCGGGTCTCGTCGAGGTACACCTCGACGTCGTCGCCCACGGAGTTGGCCGGGAACAGCCCGATGACCGCGTTGGCCTGCAGCCAGCCCTCGCCGATCACCTGGTCGAGCAGCGCCTGGGCGTCCTCGTACAGCTTGCGGGCAGCGGGTCCACTGGCCGGGTTGTTGAGGATGTCGGGGAAAGATCCCTTCATCTCCCAGGCGTTGAAGAACGGCTGCCAGTCGATGTACCGACGGATCTCGTCGAGCGGGTAGCGATGGAAGACCCGGACGTGCTGGGAGGCGCCGCGCCGGCCGGTGATCGGTGAGACGTCCTGGTCCTGGCGCAGCAGCAGGTGCGGGCGCGGCGGGCGGTAGTCGGACCAGTCGATCGGGGTGCGGCCCTCCCGGGCCTGTCCGAGGGTGAGCAGGGGCCGGTCCTGCTTGGCCGCATGGCGGGCGCGCAGGGCGTCGTAGTCCGTCTTGATGGATGCGAGCAGGTCCGGGCGCCGTTCGTCGCTGAGCAGTGCCGCCGCGGTCGGGACCGAGCGCGAGGCGTCCTTGACCCAGACGACGGGGCCGTCGTAGCGGCCGTCGATGCGCACGGCTGTGTGGGCCCGGGACGTGGTGGCTCCGCCGATGAGCAGCGGGATCGTCATCCCGGTCCGCTGCATCTCGCCGGCGAACGAGGCCATCTGGTCCAGCGAAGGCGTGATGAGCCCCGAGAGCCCGATCAGGTCGGCCGCGTGTTCCTCGGCGGCGGCGAGGATCTTCTGGGCCGGCACCATCACCCCGAGGTCGATGACCTCGTAGTTGTTGCACGACAGGACGACGCCGACGATGTTCTTGCCGATGTCGTGGACGTCGCCCTTGACGGTGGCCATCACGATCGTGCCGTTCGTGTCCTTCTGCGTGGCAACCTCGGGGTTCTTGGCCTTCTCCTCCTCGATGAAGGGGATGAGGTACGCGACGGCCTTCTTCATGACCCGGGCGCTCTTGACCACCTGGGGCAGGAACATCTTGCCCGCGCCGAACAGGTCGCCCACGACGTTCATGCCGTCCATCAGGGGGCCTTCGATGACCTCGATCGGACGGCCCCCCGCGTCATCGATCTCGCTGCGCAGCTGCTCGGTGTCCGCCTCGACGTGCGTGTCGATGCCCTTGACGAGGGCGTGCGTGATGCGTTCGCGGACCGGCAGGGCGCGCCATTCCTCGTCGGCGGTCTCCGGTGTGTCGCCGGTGCGGTTGTAGCGCTCCGCGATCTCCAGCAGCCGCTCGCCCGCGTCGGTCCGGCGCGCGAGCACGACGTCCTCGATCCGCTCACGCAGCTCGGCGTCGACCTCGTCGTAGACGGCGAGCGCACCGGCGTTGACGATCCCCATGTCGAGACCCGCCGCGACGGCGTGGTAGAGGAAGACCGCGTGGATCGCCTCGCGGACCGGGTTGTTGCCGCGGAACGAGAACGACACGTTGGAGATGCCCCCGGACACGTGCGCCCCGGGCAGGTTGGCCTTGATCCAACGGGTCGCCTCGATGAAGTCCCGGCCGTACGAGGCGTGCTCCTCGATGCCGGTCGCGATCGCGAAGACGTTGGGGTCGAAGATGATGTCCTCCGGGGGGAAGCCGACCTGCTCGGTGAGGATCCGGTAGGCGCGGGCGCACACTTGCGTGCGCCGCTGCAGGTTGTCGGCCTGGCCCTGCTCGTCGAAGGCCATGACGACCGCGGCCGCGCCGTACTTGCGGACCAGCCGGGCCTGCTCGACGAAGATCTCCTCGCCCTCCTTCATCGAGATCGAGTTGACGATCGGCTTGCCCTGGATGCACTTGAGCCCGGCCTCGATGACCTCCCACTTCGAGGAGTCGACCATGACCGGGACCCGGCTGATGTCCGGCTCGCTCGCGACGAGCTTGAGGAAGCGGTCCATCGCTACGACCCCGTCGATCATCCCCTCGTCCATGTTGACGTCGATGACCTGTGCGCCGTTCTCGACCTGCTGGGCCGCCACGGACAGCGCCGTGTCGTAGTCGCCGTTCTTGATCAGGCCCCGGAACCGGGCCGACCCGGTGATGTTCGTGCGCTCGCCGATGTTGACGAAGAGGCTGTCCGGCCTGATCGTCAGCGGCTCGAGTCCCGAGAGCCGCATCGCCGGCGCCGGCGTGCCGGGCACCCGCGGGGCCACGCCCTCGGTCGCGTGGGCGATCGCCTCGATGTGTGCCGGTGTCGTGCCGCAGCAGCCACCGACGATGTTGACCAGGCCGCTGCGGGCGAACTCGCCGATCGTGGCCGCCATGGTGTCGGGGGCCTCGTCGTACTCACCGAACGCGTTGGGCAGCCCGGCGTTCGGGTACGCCGAGACGAAGGTGTCGGACAGCGTCGCCAGCTCGGCGACATACGGCCGGAGGTCCTTGGCCCCGAGCGCGCAGTTGAAGCCGATCGCGACGGGTTCCACGTGGCGCACGGAGTTCCAGAACGCCTCGGTCACCTGCCCCGACAGCGTCCGGCCGGATGCGTCGGTGATCGTCCCGGAGATGACGACCGGCCACCGTCTGCTCCGCTCCTCGAAGAGGGTCTCGAGGGCGAAGATCGCGGCCTTCGCGTTGAGGGTGTCGAAGATCGTCTCGACGAGCAGAAGGTCGGCGCCGCCGTCGACCAGCCCCGAGGCCTGCTCGTGGTAGGCCCCGACGAGATCGTCGAAGGAGACGTTGCGCGCACCGGGGTCGTTGACGTCGGGCGAGATCGAGGCGGTCCGGTTCGTCGGGCCGATCGCCCCGGCGACCCACCGCGGGCGGGCAGCGGTGGCGAACTCGTCGACGGCCGCACGGGCGAGGCGCGCACCCTCGAGGTTGAGCTCGTAGGCGAGGCGCTCGGTGCGGAAGTCGGCCTGGGCGACCCGGGTCGCGCTGAAGGTGTTCGTCTCGACGATGTCGGCCCCTGCCTCGAGGTACTGCCGGTGCACCCCGCGGATCAGGTCGGGCTGGGTCAGCACGAGCAGGTCGCTGTTGCCCTTGACGTCGACCGGCCAGTCGGCGAACCGCTCGCCGCGCCACTCCCGCTCCCCCGGTGTCTCTTGCTGGATCATCGTCCCCATGGCCCCGTCGATGACGAGGATGCGGTCGCGAAGCGCCTCCGTGAGCGCTGCGGTGGCGTCGGGTCGGGGCAGGCTGGAGTCCGGCAACGGAGCTCCTCTCTGGGCTGCTGGCACAGCGGGTGAGGACGGGGGGGACGCCTGATTCTACGAAACCTCCCGTGCGGGCCCGTGGCCGACCGTGAACCCGCGTGGGCGACTCGGACGTGACACGCCCGCCGCGCCCGGCTCAGCGGTGCGGACCGGCATAGGCTGGAGACGTGGTCGACGCGCCGGCCACGACCGCCGTCAAGGAGACCAGGTGCTCGACTTCGAGGAGCTGCCGCAGCTGCACGACCCGATCCTGATCGCGGCCTTCGAGGGATGGAACGACGCCGGCGAGGCCGCCACCGCCACGGTCCGCCACCTCGCCGAGTCATGGGATGCCGAGGTCGTCGCGGCATTCGACCCCGAGGACTACTACGACTTCCAGGTCAACCGGCCGCGAGTCGTGACCGAGGACGGGCGGCGCGTCCTGGTCTGGCCGACGACACGGATCCTGGTGGCGACCGAGACCGGGTTCGACCACGACGTCGTGCTCGTGCAGGGCATCGAGCCGTCCACCCGGTGGCGGGCCTTCTGCGTCGAGCTGCTCGAGCTCGCCGACCAGCTCGGGGTGCAGGCGATCGTCACGATCGGCGCACTCCTGGCCGAGGTGCCGCACACCCGACCGATCCCGGTGACCGCGACAGCCGAGGACGACTCGGTCCGGCAGCGCTTCGACGTCGAGGCGAGCCGCTACGAGGGCCCGACCGGGATCGTCGGCGTGTTGACCCACATGGCGGGCGAGCTGGCGATCCCTTCGCTGTCCGCGTGGGCGGCCGTGCCCCACTACGCCGGCGGTCCGCCGTCGCCGAAGGCAACCCTGAGCCTGCTCAAGCGGGTCGAGTCGCTGCTCGGGATGCGGGTGCCGCACGGCGACCTCGAGGAGGACGCGCATGCCTGGGAGCGGGGTGTCGACGAGCTGGCCCGCACCGAGGACGAGGTCGCCGAGTACGTCCAGTCACTCGAGGAAGCCCAGGACACCGCCGACCTGCCCGAGGCCAGCGGTGACGCCATCGCGCGCGAGTTCGAGCGGTACCTGCGCGGGCGTGACGACGATGCGGGCCGCTGAAAGGAGCCAGACATGCCCAGAGACAGGATCCCGGTTCCGGGCAGTTCCCGCGCCCTGCCCGAGTCGACTCGTCTGCTCGGCCGCATCGCCCGCGACGAGCAGGTGGAGGTCACGCTGGTCCTGCGCCGACGTGCCGATCTGCCCGACCCGGCGAGGAGTGCACGGCTGACCCTCGAGGAGCTCGAGACGAGATACGGGGCAGACCCGGCCGACGTCGCACTCGTGACCGACACGGTCACTCGCGCGGGCGCCACCGTCATCGGCACCGACCGGGCAACCCGCCGGATGCGGGTCTCCGGCGCAACCGCCGACCTCGAGGCGCTCTTCGGCACCACCCTCACGCGCGCCCACGTCGAGCACGAGGGCACTATCCGGCAGGTCCGGATGCGCACCGGGGCGATCAACGTGCCGGCGGAGCTCGACGGTGTCCTGACGGCGGTCCTCGGTCTCGACACGCGGCCCCAGGCGCAGACCCAGTTCCGCCCCGGCATGTCCGTCTCGCCCGGTACCAGGGCGAGTGCCCCGGGGACGAGCTACACGCCGCTCGATCTCGCGAGGATCTACCGGATGCCATCCGGGACCGACGGGTCCGCGCAGACTCTGGCCATCATCGAGTTGGGTGGGGGCTACCGGGTCAGCGACCTCGCGCACTACTTCGACGGGCTCGCCACGCCGATGCCTCAGGTGACGGCTGTCGGGGTCGACGGAGCGACGAACGCGCCCAGCGGGGACCCGAACAGCGCCGACGGCGAGGTCGTGCTCGACATCGAGGTGGCCGGGGCCATCGCTGCGCGGGCCTCGCTGGTGGTCTACTTCGCTCCGAACACCGACGCGGGCTTCCTCGATGCCGTGAGCACCGCGGCCCGCGCAACTCCTGCGCCCACGGCGATGAGCATCAGCTGGGGGCAGGGTGAGGACCAGTGGACGCCACAGGCCCGAGCCGCGATGGACGATGCCTTCGCCGATGCGGCGGCGCTGGGCATCACCGTCACCGCCGCTGCGGGTGACCACGGCAGCGCCGACAACACGGCCGGCACGGGGGTGCACGTCGACTTCCCGGCCTCGAGCCCGCACGTCCTGGCGTGCGGTGGGACCAGCCTGGTCGCAGACCCGGCGACCGGCGCCGTGACGAGCGAGACCGTGTGGAACGACGGTCCAGGCCGGGGCGCGACGGGGGGCGGAACCAGCGACACCTTCCCGCAGCCCGGCTGGCAGGACGGTGCGCAGGCCGCGTCGTCGGTCCACGGCCGCGGGGTCCCCGACGTCGCCGGCGACGCCGACCCTGCCACGGGGTATCGGGTCTACATCGACGGAACCGATGCCGTCTACGGAGGGACGAGCGCGGTCGCGCCCTTGTGGGCGGCCTTGGTATGCCGCCTGGCCCAGTCGCTTGATCGCCCGCTCGGGCTCGTCGCCGCACGGCTGTACGAGGGGGTCCGGCCGGGGATGGCCCAGCCCGGCTTCCGCGACATCACGAGCGGCACGAACGGGGCATACCACGCAGGGCCCGGCTGGGACCCGTGTACCGGACTGGGTGCGCCTGATGGGACAGCCCTGCTCGACGTGCTGGCGGCCGGGTCGGCGACCTGACCGCGGCCCGTTCCCAGGAACGCGTCCGGGTCAGAGCCGGATCCCGAGCAGCGCATCGACCGCGCTGCGCAGCAACCGGGACGCGTCCGGATCCGTGCCACCGTCCCTCAGCGCCCGGCAGGCCCACCGGTCCACCGCGGCCAGCGCCCGTGGGCTGTCGAGATCCTCGGCCAGGGCCACCCGGATCTCGCGCACCGTCTGGTCCGCGTCCGGGCCGCGCCCGGCCGCCAGCGCCTCGCGCCACCGCCGCAGGCGCTGGACCCCCTGCTCGAGCACCTCATCGGTCCACATCCAGTCGTCCAGGTGGTGGTGCTCCAGCAGGGCGAGGCGGATCGCCATCGGGTCGGTTCCGCTGCGGCGAAGGGCCGAGACGAGCACGAGGTTGCCCTTGGACTTGCTCATCTTCTCTCCGTCCAGCCCGACCATGCCCTGGTGCACGTACGCGCGGGCGAACGTCTCCTCCTGCGCCAGGACCTTCGCGTGCGAGGCGCTCATCTCGTGGTGCGGGAAGATCAGGTCGCTCCCGCCGCCCTGCACGTCGATCGGGATGCCGAGCCGATCCATCGCGATGCAGGCGCACTCGATGTGCCACCCCGGCCGCCCCGGCCCCAACGAGGCGCCGTCCCACTCGGGCTCGCCGATCCGGGCTGCGCGCCACAGCAGCGGGTCCAGTGGGCCACGCTTGCCGGCCCGGTCGGGGTCCCCGCCGCGCTCGGCCGAGAGCGCGAGCATCGTCGCGTCGTCGTAGTGGCCGACGGAACCGAACGTCGGGTCGCTGGTGACGTCGAAGTAGTAGTCGCAGGCTCCCTCGAGCCGAGCGTCCGACGCTGCCACCGGATAGGCCGCCCCCCGGGCGACGAGTGCCTCGATCGGGGCGATGAAGCCGGGGATGCATTCCACGGCGCCCAGGTAGGCGTCGGGGGCGATGACGGCCAGGGCCTGCATGTCCTCACGGAACAGGTCGATCTCGCGGACCGCGAGGTCACGCCAGTCGAGGCCGTCACGCGCGGCCCGCTCGAGCAGCGGGTCGTCGATATCGGTGATGTTCTGCACGAAGGACACCGCGACGCCGGAGTCGCGCAGCACCCGGCCGAGCAGGTCGAACGTGACGTACGTGGCCGCATGGCCCATGTGGGTGGCGTCGTAGGGCGTGATCCCACAGACGTAGACGGTGGCGGTGTCGCCCTGCGCGGCAGGCAGCTGTGATCCGGTGGCCGTGTCGCGGACGAGGACTCGTGGAGCACGCCCGGGGAGGTTGGGGATGCTCGGCGACGGCCACGACTTCACCCCGGCAGCCTATCCGGCGGCGGGGTCAGGACTGCCCCCGCCCCCGAGCCTCGGGGCCTCGTGCCCGGGGCCGGCCGGAGCGGGTCAGAGCGGCGGCCAGGGCACCGACGGCCACCCACCCGAGGGCTGTGGGTGCCGCCGGGAGCGCAGCAGCCCGCGCGTGCGCCGACCGAGGGCGAGCACGTCATCGGCCGGCAGCAGGATCCCGAGCGCAGTCGCCAGGGCCTCGAGGTGCAGCGCGTCCTCGAGGCGGGCCAGCCGCTGCAGGTCGCCGTCCGGGATGGGCTCGCCGGCCCACCCCCACAGGACGGTGCGCAGCTTCGGCTCGGTGTGGAAGCAGACGCCGTGGTCGATCGCCCAGAGCCGGCCGGTGTCGTCGCGGAGGCAGTGCGAGCCCTTGCGGTCGGAGTTGTTGAGCACCGCGTCGAGCACGGCGAGCGAGCGGACCTCCGGCAGGTCGACGTGCACGACCGCGACCTGCTGACCAGTCGTGGTCTCCCCGTCGAACACCTCGAGCCACCCGGCAGGCACCCGGCCTGCGGGCACGACGCTGACAACCGTCTCGTCGTCGACCGGGTCGAAGGGATCCCCGATCCACAGCTGGACCGAGCCGGGCCCGAGCGGCCCCTCCCGGAGGATCGTCGGCGGTACGAGATCCCAGCCCCCGAGCCGAGACACGAGGTGGGCCGCGACCTCACGGCCGGCGAGCGTACCGTCGGGGAAGTCCCAGAGCGGCCGCTCGCCACGGATGGGCTTGTAGATCACGTGGTGACCGGTGCCCGCGAGCCGGCAGAGCAGGGCCCGGTTGGACGACTGGGCGACCCGACCGACGACCTCGAGGTCTGCGGTGAGGTCCGGGTCATCCGGCCTGGTCGGCTGGGCGTCGCCCGGCTCAGCGCTTGTAGCCATTGGCCCGCGGGCAGATGTGGCCCTCAGGGTCCAGTGGCCCTCCGCAGAAGGGGCACGGGGGCCGGCCGGCCGAGACGAGGGCGGCACCGCGGCGGGCGAAGGCGCGGGCGGCTGCCGGCGCCAGTGTCACCCGCAGCGAGTTGCGGTCGAGGGCGGCTGCCGCGCCGTCGTCCTCCGGGAAGTCGTCCGGGTCGTGGTCGTGGCACTCGATGACCATCAGGTGGCGCTCGTCGTCCCAGGAGAGCGCCAGCGTCTGGACGCGCCAGTCCTCGTCGAAGGGCGTCACGAGTGGCTCCGCGTCCTCGGTCGCGCCGCCGGGCGCTCCCGGCTCGGCTGCCTCGGTCGGTGCGAGCTGGTCGAGCACGTCGTTGATGCGGTCGGCGAGGATCTCGACCTGCTGCTTCTCGAGACCCACCGTGAGCAGCTGCGTGCCGTCGGTCGCCTGGAGGTAGAACGCCCGCTGGCCGACCGGGCCGACCGTTCCTGCGACGAAGCGCAGAGCCGGGTCGAAGTCGTGCAGCGTCATGGATTCGACCCTATCCCGACGCTCCCGGCCCCACCGCCGACGACGGCGTCACCGGCTGCGGTCACTGCTGCCTCCGCGGGCCGCAGCCCACCCAGGTCGCCGCCCGTGTCGTTGACCCTCAGGACGATCGGCCGGCGGCTGGTGTAGTGCACGACGCTGACCGACCCCGGGTCGACCTGGATGCGCTGGAAGTCGTCGAGGTGCGCTCCGACGGCGTGCGCGAGCAGGGACTTGATGACGTCGCCGTGCGAGATCGCGACCCAGACGGCGTGGGGGCCATGCTCGTTCGCGACGTGATCGTCGGTCTCCCGGACGGCACGCAGCGCGCGCGACTGCATCTGCACCAGCGACTCTCCAGGGTATGCCGCGGAGCTCGGGAACGCTGCCTCGCTCGGCCGGTCCTGTACCACCCTCCACAACTCGTCCCGGGCGAGCTCCGCCAGGGCCCGACCGGTCCATGCGCCGTAGCGGCACTCCCCCAGTCCCTCGTGGATGCTGCGCGGCACCGGTCCGAGGGCGGCGGCGATCCGGTCCCCGGTCTGGACGCACCGGTCCAGGGGGGAGCTGACGATCCGGCTCACCGTGAGACCCGCACCGGCGATCCGTCTGCCGACCGCCTCGGCCTGGCTCGCTCCGGCCTCGTCGAGGAACACCCCGGGCATCCAGCCGGCGAGCGTCCCGGCCGTGTTGGCGCTCGAGCGTCCGTGGCGGACGTAGAGGACGGTGGGCACCTCGCCAGCGTAGACACAGCCGCCGGGCCGCGCGCGAGCAGCCCGGACGTGGTGAGGTAGGGGGGTGATCGTCGACCAGGCCATCTACCGGGACGGGCAGCGGCATCCGTGCACCGACCTCGGTGACGAGCTCGACCGGCTGCAACACGGTGAGGACGGGTTCCTCTGGATCGGGCTCAAGGACCCGACCGCAGAGGAGTTCGCCCTCGTCAACCGCAAGCTGCACCTGCACCCGCTCGCCGTCGAGGACGCGGTCAAGGGCCGCCAGCGCGCCAAGCTGGAGCAGTACGAGTCCTCCCTCTTCGTGGTGCTCAAGACCCTGCGCTACCTCGACGAGACGAGCGACATCGAGACGGGCGAGCTGATGCTCTTCATCGGCAACCGGTTCGTCGTGACGGTACGGCGCGGCGAGGGCAACCCGCTGGCCGGGGTGCGGCATGCGCTCGAGAGCGACCCGGACCGGTTGCGCTTCGATGCCAACGGCGTCCTGCACGCGGTCATCGACTCGGTCGTCGACAACTACCGACGAGTGGACCAGGAGTTGCGGCGCGACCTCGAACAGATCGAGCAGGCCGTCTTCGGCAGCTCCGCCGGAGGGGACGCCAACGTCATCTACCGGCTCAAGCGGGAGGTGCTCGAGTTCCGGCGGGCGGCCGGCCCCCTCGCCGAGGCGCTGGAGGAGTTCCTGGGCCGCGGCGCCGGCCGGACCTTCGAGCCCGACCTGCACCACCTCTTTCGGGACGTCATGGACCATCTGCGTCAGGTCGTCGACCACACCGACGCCTACGACCGGCTGCTGACCGACATGCTCAGTGCCCACCTGGCCGGGGTGTCCGTCAAGCAGAACGAGGACATGCGCCGGATCTCGGCCTGGGTCGCCATGGCCGCGGTGCCGACCATGATCGCCGGGATCTACGGGATGAACTTCGACTTCATGCCCGAGCTGAGCTGGCACGTCACGGTGGGCGGTCACGAGCTCTACCCGGGCTACTTCGTCGTGCTCGGCGTCATGGTCGCCATCTGCATCGTTCTCTACCGGGCGTTCAAACGCTCCGGCTGGCTCTGAAGTGGTGCGCGGGCGCGGCCGCTCAGGTCGCGCTCATCCACCCGCCAGCCAGGGCAAGCACGAGCACCGCGCCGAGCACGACCCGGTACCAGACGAAGGCGAGCAGACTGTTGCTCGCCACGAAGCGGAGCAGCCAGGCGATCGACGCGTAGGCGACGACGAAGGCCACGACCACGCCCACGAGCATCTGGCCGACACCGAAGCTCGTCAGCTGGGCGCGCTCCTCGACCGCCTGGAAGAGGCCTGCGGCCGTCAGCGCCGGGATGGCGAGGAAGAAGCTGAGCCGGGTCGCGGTGACGCGGTCGATGCCGCGGGCGAGACCGGCCGAGATCGTCGCGCCGGACCTGGATACGCCGGGCACGAGCGAGAAGCACTGGACCAGGCCGATGACGAGTCCGTCGAGGGGGGTCACCGAGTGCTCGCCGCGCACCACGCCGCGCCGGTCGAGCCTCGTGTGCATCCGCTCGGCGACCACCATGACGACCGACCACAGGACGAGGGCCGCGGCGACGACCCAGAGGCTGCGCAGGGGGCCCGCGATGACGTCCCTGGCGAGGAACCCGACGATGCCGAGGGGGATCGACCCGATGACGACCGCCCACGCGAGCCCGTAGTCGGGGTCTCGCCGGGCCTGCTCCCGCGCCAGGCCACGGAACCAGGCCATCGCGAACCGCACGATGTCGCGCCAGAAGTAGAGGAGCGTGGCGAGGATCGCACCGAGCTGGATGATCGCGGTGTATGCCGTGACGGCCGGGTCGTCGACCTGCAGCCCGAGCAGCTTCTCGGTGATCGTCAGGTGGCCGGTCGAGGAGACCGGCAGGTACTCCGTCACTCCCTCGACGACGCCGAGGATGATCGCATCGAGGTAGCTGAGGTCAGGCACGCGTCTTCCGCCCAATCGGTCGTCGGTCTCGTGGAGGCGGCCACGGCGCAGGTCGGCGGACGGGCCAGTCGGGAAGCCTAGTCGGTGCCCGGCACCATCTCGGCCAGCGCCGCCAGGACGGCGCGCTGGCCCTCTCCGGTGGGTGCGTGGGGCGCTACCGCGAGCGTCGTGACACCGGCGTCGGCGTAGCGGCCGATCCGTGAGGCGATCCGGTCGGCCGGGCCGATGAGCGCCGTCTCGTCGATGAACTCGAACGGGACGGCGGCCGCTGCCTCCCGGTGCCGGCCGGCCAGGAAGAGGTCCTGGATGCGGGCGGCCTGCTCCTCGTAGCCCATCCGGCAGGCGAGCCGGTTGTAGAAGTTCTTCTCCCGGGAGCCCATCCCGCCGACGTACAGCGCGCAGTAGGGCCGCACGGCCTCGGCCGCGCGCTCGAGGTCGTCGTGGAGCACGACCGGCACGGTCGCGACGACGTCGAACCCGGACATCGGCGCGGTCGGCTCGGCGCGACCGGAGGCGCGCCGCCCCTTCTCGACTGCGGCGAGCAGGTCGCCCGAGTGTTCCGGGCTGTAGAAGATGGCGAGCCACCCGTCGGCGATCTCGCCGGTCAGCTGGAGGTTCTTCGGACCGACCGCCGCGAGGTAGAGCGGCAGATCGGCCCGGTGCCCGCGGATGGTCAGGCGCAGCGCCTTTCCTGGGCCGTCCGGCAGCGGGAGGCTCCAGAACCGGCCCGAGTGCTCGACCGTCTGACGGGCCAGGACCATCCGCACGACCTCCACGTACTCCCTGGTCCGGGCCAGCGGGGCCTCGAACCGTACACCGTGCCAGCCCTCGCTCACCTGCGGCCCCGAGACGCCGAGCCCGAGCTGGAAGCGTCCGCCGGAGAGCGTGTCGAGGGTTGCTGCCGTCATCGCCGTCATGGCGGGTGTTCGCGCGGGGATCTGCAGTACCGCGCTGCCGAGCTTGACCCGCTCGGTGCGCGCTCCCACCCACGACAGGACCGTGACCGCGTCGGAGCCGTACGCCTCGGCGGCCCACACGCTGTCGAAGCCGAGCCTATCGGCCAGCGCGGCGTTCTCGATGAGGTCGGTGGGTGCGCTGCCGGGCCCCCAGTAGCCGAGGTTGAGGCCGAGTCTCATCGGCTGACCGCCCTATCTCTCATCGTCCTCGTCGTCCTCGTCGTCCTCGTCGTCCTCGTCGTCCTCGTCGTCCTCGTC
>NZ_JAKDLO010000075.1 GCF_030452765.1 Intrasporangium sp. | reverse complement strand
CGAGAGTGCAGCACTTCCGATCGAGAGTGCAGCACTTCCGATCGAGAGTGCAGTAGTCCGCATCGAGGGTTCAGTTCAGTCAGTGGTCCCTGCACTCTCGATGTGGGTTTGTGCACTCTCGATCAGGTCTTGTGCACTCTCGATGTGGGTTTGTGCACTCTCGATGGGCTGGGTGTGTCAGGCGAGGGGGTCGATGATCCCGTTGAGGGTCGCCGACGGACGCATCACCGCCGAGACCTTCTGCGGGTCAGGCTGGTAGTAACCGCCGAGGTCGACCGGAGTGCCCTGCACGGCGATGAGCTCCTTGGCGATCGCCGCCTCGTTGTCGCTCAATGCCGTGGCCACCGGCTCGAACGCCGCCGCCAGCTCCGCGTCCTCGGTCTGACTGGCCAGCTCCTGCGCCCAGTACATCGCGAGGTAGAAGTGGCTGCCGCGGTTGTCGATCTGGCCGACCTTGCGCGCGGGTGACTTGTTCTCGTCGAGGAATGTACCGGTCGCCCGGTCGAGGGTGTCGGCGAGCACCTGGGCCGGCGCGTTGCCGGTCGACTTGGCGTACTGCTCGAAACTGACTGCGAGAGCAAGGAACTCACCGAGGCTGTCCCACCGTAGGTAGTTCTCCTTGAGCAGCTGCTGGACGTGCTTGGGCGCCGAGCCGCCCGCGCCGGTCTCGAACAGACCACCGCCGCCGAGCAGCGGCACGACCGAGAGCATCTTGGCCGACGTGCCGAGCTCGAGGATCGGGAACAGGTCGGTGAGGTAGTCGCGCAGCACGTTGCCGGTGACCGAGATGGTGTCCTCTCCCTTGCGGATCCGCTCGAGGGAGTACTTCGTCGCTTCGACCGGGGACAGGATCTCGATCGTCAGTCCCTCGGTGTCCTCGTCCTGAAGGTAGCTGCGGACCTTCGCCATCATGTTGCGGTCGTGGGCGCGGGTCTCGTCGAGCCAGAAGACGGCGGGGGCTCCGGTCGCCCGGGCTCGACGCACCGCGAGAGCCACCCAGTCGCGGATCGGGACGTCCTTGGCCTGGCAGGCCCGCCAGATGTCGCCCGCGGCGACCTCGTGCTCCATGAGGACGGCGCCCGACTCGTCGACGACCCGCACCATACCGGGCGCCGCGATCTCGAAGGTCTTGTCGTGGCTGCCGTACTCCTCGGCCTTCTGGGCCATGAGGCCGACGTTGGCCACCGAGCCCATCGTCGCCGGGTCGAAGGCGCCATTGGCACGGCAGTCGTCGATAGCGGCCTGGTAGACGCCGGAGTAGGAGCTGTCGGGCAGCACTGCGAGGGTGTCCTGCTCCTTGCCGTGGGCGTTCCACATGTGGCCGGAGGTGCGGATCATCGCCGGCATCGAGGCGTCGACGATGACGTCGCTCGGCACGTGCAGGTTCGTGATGCCCCGGTCGGAGTCGACCATTGCGAGCGCCGGCCCGTCGGCGAACCCCTGCTGGATCGCGGCCTCGACCCCCGCACGCTGGTCGGCGGGCAGCGCCTCGATGGCGCGCAGCATCGCCCCCAGCCCGTCGTTGGGGTTGGCGCCGACGGAGGCGAGCTGCGCGGCATACGACTCGAAAAGCGTTGGGAAGAAAGCGCGCACGACGTGCCCGAAGATGATCGGGTCGGAGACCTTCATCATGGTGGCCTTCAGGTGCACCGAGAAGAGGACGCCCTCGTCCTTGGCGCGCGCGATCTGGGCGACCAGGAACTCATCGAGGGCCGCGGCGCGCATGACGGTCGCGTCGACGACCTCGTCCGCGAGGACCGGGATCGACTCCTTGAGGACGGTCGTCGTGCCGTCGGAGGCGACGTGTTCGACGCGCAGCGACCCGTCGTGGTCGATGACGACGGAGCGCTCCTCGTGGCGGAAGTCGTCGGCGTCCATCGTCGCGACGTTCGTCCTGCTGTCACTGCTCCAGGCGCCCATCGAGTGAGGGTGCCTGCGCGCGTAGCTCTTGACGGAGGCAGGGGCGCGACGGTCGGAGTTCCCTTCGCGCAGAACGGGGTTCACGGCCGACCCCTTGACCTTGTCGTATGTCGCCCGGGTGGCCTTCTCCGCGTCGGTCTGCGGCTCGTCCGGGTAGTCCGGCAGGGGGTAGCCGTTGGCCTGCAGCTCGGCGATGGCCGCCTTGAGCTGGGGGATGGAGGCGGAGATGTTCGGTAGCTTGATGATGTTGGCCTCGGGCCGCGTGGCGAGCGCGCCGAGCTCGGCGAGGATGTCACCGGTGCGCAGTTCGGGCGTGAGGGCCTCGGGGAAGCTGGCGATGATGCGCCCGGCGAGCGAGATGTCGCGGGTGTCCATCGTGATGCCCGCCTGCTTCGCGAACCCCGACACGATCGGCAGCAGCGATGCGGTCGCGAGTGCGGGGGCCTCGTCCGTGTGGGTGTAGATGATGGTCGAGTCAGTCACCGTTGCTCCATTCCGAGGGGTCCGACAGGAATCTTGATATCAAGAGATCGGAGGTACGCGTCCCGAGGGCGCCGTTCCCATCCTGCCGAGGTGGCAGGGCCCGCGCCAGAGCAGGCCTTGACGGACTGACAGAATTGAACGACTATTCACTATGGAGTGAACGACTATTCAATCCTGCTGGGAGGCGGAGCATGACCCACGACGGCGCCTACGACGGCTACGAACAGCTGACCTTCACGCGGCATGACAACGGCGTGCTGCTGATCACGATGGACCGGCCCGAGAAGTACAACGCGACCGACGAGCAGATGCACGGCGAGCTGGCCCGCGTCTGGCGCGACGTGTCGGACGACCCACAGACCCGTGTCGCGGTCATCACCGGAGCCGGCAAGGCGTTCAGCGCCGGCGGTGACCTCGGTATGGTCGAGCGGCTCGCGGGCGACCACGAACGGGTCGCGCACATGCTGAGCGAGATGAGCGACCTCGTCTACGGCATCACGAACTGCGAGAAGCCGGTCGTCTCCGCCGTCAACGGCGTCGCCGTCGGTGCCGGCACGGTCGTCGGGCTGCTCGCCGACATCTCGATCGTCGCCGAGGACGCGAAGATCGGCGACGGGCACGTCAAGCTCGGGGTCGCCGCGGGAGACCACGCCGCGATCATCTGGCCGCTGCTGGCCGGGATGGCCAAGTCGCGCTACTACCTGCTCACCGGGGACATGCTCACCGGTGCCGAGGCCGAGCGGATCGGCCTGGTCAGCAAGGCAGTTCCGCGCGAGCAGGTGCTGCCTGAGGCGCTGCGCGTCGCGCAGGTGCTCGCCGCCGGGTCGCAGCCGGCGATCCGCTGGACCAAGCGGGCCCTGAACAGCTGGATCCGTCAGGCCGGCCCGATCTTCGACCAGTCGGCCGCCTACGAGATGCTCTGCTTCATGTCGCCCGACGTGGTCGAGGGCTACACCGCGCTGCGCGAGAAGCGCGAGCCCGTCTTCCCCTCGGCGCAGTAGCGTCCCACCGTCATCCGGGATGCCGCTCACCCCCGTGCCCCGGGCGTGACGGTCCTAGGGTGGCCCGGTGAGCAGCGACGCAGACCTCGACCCGCGTACCATCCGGCACCTGAGCCACGTGCTGGCCATCGCGCAGCGCGACCAGCGCCTGCCGTCGGTCGCTGCCGGGATCGTGCGGGGCGGGCGTCTTGTCTGGTCCGAGGCCATCGGGACCGTGGACGGCCGGGCCGGCGGGCAGCGGGTCGACACCGATACGCAGTACCGGATGGGCTCGATCACCAAGACGTTCGTGGCCGTGGCCGTCATGCGGCTGCGCGACGCCGGACGGCTCGACCTGTCCGACCGCTTCGACGACCATGTGCCCGGGTCGCAGATCGGCGAAGCGACGATCGCGCAGCTGCTCTCCCACGCCGGGGGTGTCCAGGCCGAGACCGACGGGCCGTGGTGGGAGCGGACGCCAGGCGGTGACTGGGCGTCGCTGGCCGATTCGCCCGTGCGACAACGGTTCCGGGCGGGGCGACGCTACCACTACACGAATGTCGGATATGCCGCCCTCGGTGAGCTCGTCGCCCGGGCGCACGGCGTGTCGTGGTTCGACGTGGTCGAGCGAGACCTCCTCTCCCCGATGGGGATGCGACGCACGACTACGAGGCCCAGCGGGCGGGCGGCCCAAGGCCTGGCCGTCCACCCCTTTGCCGACGTGCTGCTCCGTGAGCCCGAGCACGACGCTGGCGCGATGGCCCCGGCCGGTCAGCTCTGGACGACGGTCGAGGACCTCGCGAAGTGGGCGGCCTTCGTCGGCGGGGACACCGGGGAGGTCCTCGCGGCGGACACGTTGGCCGAGATGTTCGAGCCGCACACGGTTGACGACCAGCCCGGCCTGGCGTGGACCGCCGCGCACGGCCTCGGCTGGCAGGTGTGGAACGTCGACGGTGCGCGGTTCGCCGGCCATGGTGGGTCGATGCCCGGCTTCCTCGCGGGGGTGCGGGTCGCCCTCGACGGCGGCGACGGGGTGGTCGCGTTCACGAACTCGACCAGCGGGGTCCTGCGGCCGGCGGCGGATCGCCTGCTCGACGACTTCCGTGAACGCGAGCCCCGGCTGCCGGAGCCATGGCACGCCGCAGCGGATCCGGGCCTGCTCGACCTCACCGGGCTCTGGCACTGGGGCGCGGGCGTCGTGACCGGCCGGATCGAGACAGGCCAGCTCGTCCTGGGGGAGCCGGGCCAGGGCCGCGGGGCCCGCTTCGACCGCGTTGCCGTGGACGAGTGGGTCGGTCTCGACGGCTACTACACCGGTGAGCCACTGCGCGTCATCCGGCGGGCGGACGGCGCAGTGTCGCACCTCGACCTCGCCTCGTTCCGCTTCACCCGGACTCCCTATGACCCCGAGGCGGACCTCCCCGGCGGCGTCGACGACCTCGGGTGGCGCTGACGGTTGGCGCTGACGGTTGGCGCTGAGGCAGTTGGCGTCGATGGCGTGCGGGGTGCGTGCCGCCGCGGGGGGTCAGGACTGGCGGGCGATGAGCGCGGCGATCCCGTCGAGCAACAGGCCCAGGCCCCGCTCGAACTCCTCCTCGAAGAAGTCCTCGTCAGCGTCGTCGAGACTCTCTGCCCCGGCCGTCAACAGATGCGGGAATCGTTCCTTGTCGACGACCCGCAAGATGAGTCCGAACCAGCTGACCTCGACACGGTCCGGGTCGGACCGGCCGACGAGCCCCATCTGCGTCGACAGACGCACGTGATTCTGTCCCCAGACATCGATGGCGAGCAACGCGGATAGCCGCTCCTGGCTGGTCAGGGGAGTGCCGGCCAGCGCCTCGAGCCCGCGCTCGGTCCACGAGAGCGCGTTGGGTGTCAGCGGAGGGCCGCCCTGTGCCAGCTCGACGCTCCACGGACGAGCCAGGCGCACTGTGGCGATCTCCTTGGCCCACAGCGTGATCCGCTTGCGCCAGGTGGACCGCCGTGGATACCTGAAGGTCGGCGGACCGTAGGCCAGGTCGAGCATCACCGCGGTCAGCTCCTCCTTGCTGTCGACGTAGCGGTACAGCGACATCGTCGTGAAGCCGACGGCCTGCGCAACGCTCTTCATCGACACTGCCTCGAGCCCGTCCCGGTCGGCGATCGCTACGGCGGCAGCCCCGATCTCCTCGATGGTCCGACCCGGTTTCGGGCCGCGGCGGCCCTCGGGCTCGCGCCCCCACAGCAGCTGGAGGTAGCGCGGCAGCTCGGTCATGAGCCGAGTCTAATAACTGCTTGCGGCATACACAGTGGCAGGCCTACTCTCGGAACACTATGCGTCATACACAGATAGGAAAGCTGATGGCCACACCCCGCGCGGGACGACGCGAGTGGACTGCCCTCGCGGTCCTCTGCCTGCCCCTGCTCATCGTGTCGATGGACGTCTCCGTCCTCTTCTTCGCCGTCCCGCACATCTCCGAGACGCTCCAGCCGACCGCGACGCAGGTGCTGTGGATCTTCGACATCTACGGCTTCGTCCTCGCCGGTCTGCTCCTGACGATGGGCAACGTCGCCGACCGGATCGGGCGCCGGCGGCTGCTGCTGCTCGGCGCCGTCGCGTTCGCGGCGGCCTCGGTGCTCGCCGCCTACGCCTCGAGTGCCGAGACGCTCATCCTCGCCCGTGCCGTGCTCGGCCTCGGCGGCGCGGCGCTCATGCCGAGCACGCTCGGCATCGTTCGTTCGATGTTCCACGACGACGCCGAGCGCGCCAAGGCCGTCGGCATCTGGTCGGCCGTCATGGCCGGCGGCGTCGGGGTCGGTCCCGTCGTGAGCGGTTTGCTGCTCGAGCACTTCTGGTGGGGCTCGGTCTTCCTGATCAACGTCCCGTTCATGCTGCTCCTGCTCGTCCTCGGGCCGATGCTGCTGCCGGAGTCGAGCAACCCGAGCGCCCGCGTCGACCCGGTCAGCGCGGTCCTGTCGCTCGTCGCGATCCTGCCGGTCATCCACGCCATCCAGGGGACCGCGGCTCACGGCTGGTCGGTCACCGAGAGCCTGTATGCCGCCGTCGGCCTCTGCGCGGCCGTCGCCTTCCTCGTCCGGCAGGGCCGCGTCGCCTCGCCGATGGTCGACCTGGCCCTGTTCCGCCGCAAGGGTTTCGGCGGGTCGGTGGCCGTGCAGGTCATCGGGATGTTCGGCATCATGGGCAATGCGATCATCATCACCCAGTACCTGCAGTCCGTGCTCGGGTTGTCGGCTCTCGTCGCGGCGCTGTGGAGCCTGCTGCCATCGGTCTTCGTCGGTGGCGCGGCACCTGCCGCTGCGGTGCTCTCGACCCGCATCGGGCGGCCTGCCGTCATGGCCGGCGGATTCATCGTCGCGGCAGGTGGTTTCGTCGGGATGCGCGCGGCGCAGGCCGACTCGTCGGTGGTCCCGGTCCTGCTCGCCGCCACCGGTGTCGCGGTCGGCCTCGTGTCGGTGGCGACCCTCGTGACGGAGTACGCCCTCGCCGTCGCCCCGCCGCAGCGGGCCGGGTCGGTGTCCGCGCTGGTCGAGACGGCGGGCGAGTTCGGTGGTGCACTGGGCATGGCCGTGCTCGGGAGCATTCTCGGTGCGGTCTACGCGTCCCGGATGGCGCAGCTGCTCCCACCGGGGTTGCCCGCCTCCGTCGCGGATGCCGCGTCCGAGACGCTCGGTCAGGCGACTGTCGTCGCGGACCGGCTCGGTGGTGCGTCCGGGCACGCGGTCCTCGAGGCGGGACGTGCGGCGTTCGTCGACGCCATGCACGTCACCGATCTGGCCGCCGCCGCTGTTCTCGTCCTCGGCGCCGTGCTCGCGGTGCTCACCCTGCCACGGCACGTCGCAGGCCCGGGCCCAGCGGCTCCGAGCGAGGTCGTGGAAGCGAGCTCAGCGGCATACGGTGAAAGGACTTGACCCTCACGCGGGGTGAGGCAGCACGCTCGAGGACATGACCACGAGGACGCAGATGGCGACATGGACCGTGGGGCAGGTGGCCGACCTGCTCGGCGTGACGGTGCGCACGCTGCACCACTACGACCAGATCGGGCTGCTCGTGCCGAGCGAGCGCTCGACGGCGGGCTACCGGCTCTACACCGATGCCGACCTGGCGCGCCTGCAGCAGGTCGTCGTCTACCGGCGACTCGAGCTGCCGCTCGAGCAGATCCGCGAGCTGCTCGATCGTGGCGAGGGCACCACGGGGCACCTGCGACGCCAGCGAGTCGCGGTCATGTCCCGGCTGGGCGAGCTGACCGAGCTCGTCGCGGCCATCGACCGAGCACTGGAGAGAGAGATGAGTGACCAGCCAGCCACGACCGAGGAGCTGAAGGAGCTGTTCGGCGACGGGTTCAAGGACGAATACCAGGCCGAGGCGCAGGAGCGCTGGGGGGAGACCGACGCGTGGAAGCAGTCGGCGGCCCGGACCAAGCGCTACACGAAGGCCGACTGGGAAGCCGTCAAGGCCGAGATGGACTCGGTCAATGCGGCGTTCGTGGCGGCGTTGCGGGCGGGTGAGCCGGCGACGAGCGAGGCGGCAACGGCTGCGGCCGAGTCGCACCGGCAGCACATCGCCGACAGGTTCTACGACCTGGACCACGAGTTCCACCGAGGGCTCGCGGACATGTACATCACCGACCCGAGGTTCACCAGGAGCTACGAGGGCATCGAGGCGGGACTCGCGCAGTACGTGCACGATGCGATCCACGCCAACTCCGACCGACACGCCGAGTGAGCATCGACCGAGCGCCGGCGAGGGAGGAGCGGAGCGAGGCTGGTGTCGGTCGGCCTGGGCTCGCCGAGCTGCTCTTCGTGCCAGTGACTGCTGTTGTTGCCGTCGACCGCTGGTGCCCCAGCAGTCACCGTCCGCAAGCGCAGTCGCTGGTCGGCAGGGCAGTCGGGCGGCGCTGTCTCGAGCCCACCGCAGGACGTCGAACCAGTGGATGGACGGCGACGAGGCGCCTGCGGATCCGGCCGTAACCTTGTGGACATGCGAGTCGGAGTATTCGGAGCAACGGGTCAGGTCGGCCAGGTCATGCGTGCCCTCCTCGAGGAGCGCGACTTCCCGGCGGACGAGGTGCGGTTCTTTGCCTCGGCCAGGTCTGCAGGCACGACGATCCCCTTCAGGGACAAGCGGATCGAGGTCGAGGACACCGCGACAGCGGACTTCGCCGGCCTCGACGTCGCGCTCTTCTCGAACGGCGGCTCGACCAGCAAGGAGTACGCCCCGCGGGTCGCAGCAGCGGGCGCCACCGTCGTCGACAACTCGAGCGCCTGGCGCAAGGACCCCGAGGTTCCGCTCGTCGTCTCCGAGGTCAACGCCGACGATCTCGACGACATCCCCAAAGGCATCGTCGCCAACCCGAACTGCACGACGATGGCCGCGATGCCGGTCCTCGCGCCACTGCACGAGCGGGCCGGGCTCGTCCGGATGCACGTCTCGAGCTACCAGGCCGTGAGCGGCTCGGGCGTGGCCGGAGTCCAGGAGCTCGACCGGCAGCTGCGCGGCGGCTATGCGGCCGGTGACCCGACGGGTCTCGCGCTGCACGGCGACGCGGTCGAGGTGCCCGAGCCTCAGGTGTATGCCGTGCCGGTCGGGTTCAACGTCGTCCCGCTCGCCGGCTCCATCGTCGACGACGGGTCGCTGGAGACCGACGAGGAGCAGAAGCTGCGTAACGAGTCGCGCAAGATCCTGCACGCCCCCGACCTGCGGGTCTCCGGGACGTGCGTGCGGGTGCCGGTCTTCAGCGGCCACAGCCTCGCCATCCACGCGGAGTTCGAACAGGACATCTCGCCAGAGGAGGCGCTCGACCTGCTCAAGAACGCGCCGGGTGTCGTTGTCACCGACGTGCCGAACCCGCTCGAGGCCGCGGGACGCGACGAGGTCTTCGTCGGCCGCGTCCGCATCGACCAGGCTGCGCCGGAGGGCAAGGGGCTCGTGCTCTTCGTCGTCGGCGACAACCTGCGCAAGGGTGCCGCACTCAACGCGGTCCAGATCGCCGAGGAGCTCGTCAAGCGGCGTCCGTGACTTGGGGTGACTCAGGTCACTGGTCATGTCGCAGACCGATGGCCCCGGCTGCCACGTCACCGGTCATATCGCAGACTGATGGCCCCGGCGGTCACGTCACTGGTCATGTCGCAGACCGATGGCCCCGGCGGTCACGTTGCAGGTCATGTCGCGCAGAGCTGGCTTGGTCGTGCTGCCGGACCGGCGAGACTGCGACATGACCTGCGACATGACGCTGACGCACCGAGACTGCGACATGACGCACCGAGACTGCGACATGACCTGCGACATGACGCACCGAGACTGCGACATGTCATCTTGTGCTTGACCTTCGGAGCGGAGAAGCCGGGGGTGCTCGTCGGCACGACGAAGCCGCGGATGCCGCCGTGCTCCTGCCCCGCGTCGGCCCGGACGACCGCGACGTCGGCCGATCGACCCGTTGGTGATCCCCGAGGGCCCCGTGGTGGACCCGAGGGTCACCTCTCGTCGGTTGGGGCAGGGGCCGCCGGTCCGCCGTTGCGGCGCTTCGGGGCGCGCCGCCGCGCCGGCTGGGGTTCGTCGAGCCAGGCCAGCACGCTCTCGGTGTGCTCGCCGAGCTCGGGCGGCGGGGTCGGCCGCACTGTCTCGTATGCCGCCCAGCCGACCGGGTGGCGCACCTGCGGCGCGTGCGTGGGACCGAGGTCGACGGTCGGTGCCAGGCCCAGCTCTTCGGCCAGCGCGATGCCGCCGCCGATCGTGCCGACCTGGCCGGCCGGGACCTGCGCGGTGGTCAGGGTCTGCGCCCAGTATCCGGCCGGTGCGGTGGTCAGGACACTCTCGAGCCAGGCGACCAGCTCGTCGCGGTTGGCCACCCGAGCGGCGTTCGTCGCGAACCGCGTGTCGTCGCAGAGCCAGGAGAGGCCGAGGGCCGTGCTGAGCCGCCCGAACTGTTCGTCGTTGCCGCACGCGACGGCGAGCAGGCCGTCGGCGCAGTGCAGCGTCTCGTACGGCGCGATCGACGGGTGCCGGTTGCCGAGCGGGACCGGGTCGATGCCGACGGACAGCTGTGCCTGCGCCTGGTTGGCCAGGCCGCCGAGCAGGCTGGTCAGGAGCGTCACCTCGATCCGGTCGCCACGACCGGTCCGGGCCCGCGCGGCGAGCGCCGCGAGGATGCCGATGACGGCGTCCTTGCCGGTCAGCACGTCGACGAGCGCCACGCCGACCTTGGTCGGCTCGCCCCCCGCGGCCCCGGTGATGCTCATCAGCCCGCCGACCGCCTGGACGATGAAGTCGTACCCGAGCAGCCCGGCGCCACCGGCCGACCCGAACCCGCTGATCGAGCAGTACACGAGGCCGGGGTTGGCTGGGGCCAGGTCCTCGTAGGCCAGGCCGAGGCGGGCCATGGTGCCCGGCTTGAAGTTCTCGATGACGACGTCGGCCCGCTCCGCGAGACGGCGCGCGGCGGCCCGCCCCTCGGGATCGCGCAGGTCGAGCGCGACCGACTCCTTGGACCGGTTGACGCTGGCGAAGTACGTCGAGCCGTGCTCGGTGAACGGCGGCCCCCAGGACCGGGTGTCGTCGCCCGACCCGGGACGCTCGACCTTGATGACGCGGGCACCGAGGTCGGCCAGGGTCATGGTCGCCAGTGGCCCGGCGAGCACCCGGCTGAAGTCGGCCACGACGATGCCGGCCAGGGGTGCCTCGGCCCGGTCGTCGGGCCTGGCGCGGCTCGCCGGGTCGGCGAGGGCTGTCGGTCGGCTCACCACGTCGAGGTCCTCGACATCGGTAGGCTCCACGGGTTGTCGTCGCACAGGAACGACGGTAGCGCGGCCGCGGGCACGTCCTGGAAGCACACGGGGCGGGTGAAGCGGAGCAACGCGGCGGAGCCCACACTCGTCGCGTCTGCCCGGGAGGCCGCGGGCCACGGACCACCGTGGTGCATGCCCCAGCTCGTCGCAACGCCCGTCGGCCAGCCGTCGACGACGACCCGGCCCACCTGGCGTGCGAGCGCCGCGACGAGGGGGCCCGCGTCCGGGTCGTGCGGTCCGGCGGTCATGACGGCCCCGGCCAGAGAAGGCTGCAGCCGGGCCAGGGCGGCCAGCGCAGCCCCGAGGGAGGCGTACTCGGCCACGAGCGCCATCGGCCCGAAGCACTCCTGAAGGAACGGCGAGCCGGGCTGCAGCTCGTCGAGGTCGACTCGGAGAGCCACCGGGCGGGCGGTGAACGCGGTCCCTTCGTCGGCGCCCCCGGCGTCGCCACCCTTGGCCCTGCTGCTCTTGGTGGCGACACCCTTGCCCGTGCCACCCTCGCCCGTGCCACCCTTGCCCGTGCCACCCTCGCCCGTGTCGACCGCACCATCCCCAGCGGCGGCATCCCCGGCCGCGGCGAGGACCGTGCCACCGGCCCCGGTCAGGCGTTCGACCCCGGCCCCGTAGCCGTCGGCGATGGCCTGCGTCAGCAGCGGGCCTGGTGCGGCGCCGGCCAAGATGGTTGCGACCGCCTCGGCGAGGCCTGACCCCTCCGGGACGAGGAGCAGACCGGGCTTGGTGCAGAACTGGCCCTGCCCGAGCGTGAACGAGCCGACGAAGCCCGTGGCGATCGCGTCGCGGCCCGCCGCAGCGGACGGTGTCACGACGACCGGGTTGACGGTGCCCATCTCGGCGAACACCGGAATGGGCGCCTCGCGGCCCGCGGCCCGCTCGGCGAGCGCGAGCCCGGCGCGCTGGGAGCCGGTGAAGGCGAGCGCGCTGACCTCAGGTGCGTCGACCAGGGCGAGACCCGCGTCGAAGCCGGAGACGAGCCCGAAGGTCCCGTCCGGTGCGCCGGCCTCGGCGAGCGCCTGCACGGCGAGCTCGGCGAGCGCGGCCGACAGCCGCGGGTGGGCGGGATGTGCCTTGACGACGACGCTGCAACCCGCCGCGATGGCCGAGCACGTGTCGTGCCCGAGCACCCCGAAGCCGAACGGGAAGTTGCTCGCACCGAAGACCGCGACCGGCCCGAGTGCCACGTTGGCGCGACGCAGCACGCTCGGGACCGGGCCCGGGACCGTGTCGACGAGGGCACCGACCCAGTGCCCGGCGGCCGCCACCGAGCCGTAGAAGCGAGCCGATGCTGCGCACTTGGCCAGCTCGCCGAGCAGCCGTGGGCCGCCGAGGGCAGTCTCCTCGTCGGCGAGGGCGGCAAGCCTGTCCGCGTTCGCCTCGAGGGCCCATGCGATCGCCTCGAGCCAGCCCGCCCGGACGGCCGGTGGCGTCGCGGACACGAGCGGGAAGGCCCGTGCGGCAGCGTCGAGGACGGCGGCCACCTCCTCGGCAGTGCTCTCGGCGGGCCCGTCGACGCGCCGACCGGTGCGCGGGCTGTACGAGGGGGCGATGGCGACCGTGGTCATGCCGACACCTCCACACGGTCGGCTGCCGCAACCTGCTCGCAGATCGCGCCGGCCACCACGCCGAGCGCGTCGGCGAGGAGGTCGTCGTCGATGACGAGGGGCGGCAGCAGCCGTATGACGTTGCCGAGCGTGCCGCACACGAGGACGAGAACGCCCTGCTGGTGGCAGGCCTTCGCGATGGCGGCGGCTGCGTCGGGGTCCGGCTCGAGCGTGCCCGGCCGGACGAGCTCGAGGGCGAGCATGGCACCCCGGCCGCGCAGCTCGGCGACCCCGCGACCAAGACCGACCAGCGGGGCGAGCGCTTCGCGCACCTGCTGCCCGATGGCTCGCGCGCGTCCGGTCAGGTCCTCCTTGTCGATGATCTCGAACACGGCGAGCGCTGCCTCGCAGGCGAGGGGGTTGCCGGAGTACGTGCCGCCGAGGCCGCCCGCCGACACCGCGGCCATGATCTCGGCCCGGCCGGTCACAGCCGAGATGGGCAGCCCGCCGCCGAGGGCCTTCGCGGTGCAGACCAGATCGGGCACGAACCCGTCGTGCTCGGCGGCGAAGAGGGTCCCGGTACGGGCCAGCCCGGCCTGGACCTCGTCGCCGACGACGACGATGCCGTGGCGCCGAGCGGTCTCGGCGAGGCGGGGCAGGAAGCCGGCCGGCGGGACGATGAAGCCGCCCTCGCCCTGGATGGGCTCGACGACGACACAGGCGATCTGCTCTGCCCCGACCCGCGCCACGAGGTCCTCGAAGGCGCGCAGCGCCTCGTCGGCCACCTGGGCCGGGGCGGGACTGCCGGGCCACCGCAGCGGGTCGGGGAACGCGGCACGGTGCACGTGCTCGGTCGGCAGCGGCCCGAAGCCGGTCTTGTACGGCTTGTCCTTGGCCGTCATCGCCAGGGTGAACAGGGTGCGGCCGTGGTAGGCGTTGTCGAAGACGACGACACCTGGCCGTCCGGTGGCGGCCCGGGCGATCTTGACCGCGTTCTCCACGGCCTCCGCCCCGGTCGAGAACAGGGCCGTCGACTTGGCGAAGTCGCCCGGTGCGTGCGAGTTGAGCCACTGGGCGACCCGCACGTACCCCTCGTACTGCGTCACGAGGAAACAGGTGTGGGTGAAGCGCTGCGCCTGTGCGGCGACCCGGCGCGCCACCTCAGGGTGGGCGGCGCCGACGCTGGTCACCGCGATGCCGGACGCGAGGTCCACGATCCGGTTGCCGTCGACGTCCTCGATGATGCCGCCGGCCATGCGCTCGACGAAGATCGGCAGGGTCCTGCCGAGGCCGTCGGGCAGGGCGGCGTCACGCTCGGTCTGCAGGGCGCGCGACCTGGGGCCGGGGACCGCCGTGCCCAGGTGTCGGGTCTGGGGGACCGTCGGTCCGGGGACGTCACGGGACATGGGGCTCTCCTTCGTCGGGTGCCGTCACCGTAAGCAGGCCGGAGGCGCCCTGTCTTCGGATGATTCGTCCCAGATATCGAGATGATGGACGATGTGTCCATGGCAACCCTTGTCGAGCTCAGCGAAGCCCTGGGCGCGGACCTCGCGCAGGTCGGGACGGTCGCGCCGTCGGCCGAGGCACTGACCGGGGTGCACGTCAGCGAGCTGCGCGACCCCCGGCCGTACCTCGCCGGTGGCGAGCTGCTGCTCACCACCGGGATGAACCTGACGATGCACACCGCCCCCCTACGGGCCTACGCGACGATGCTCGTCGGCCACGGACTGCGCGGACTGGCCCTCGGCCTGGGTCCCGTCCATACCCGGGTTCCGCCGGTGCTCGTCCGGGTCTGCGACGCGGCGGGCCTGCCGCTCTACGCGGTCCCCGAGCCGACCCCCTTCCAGCTCGTCGCCCGCCGCTACTGGGAGCTGTTGGCCGCGGCCGGACGCGCCGACCTCGACCTCGCGCTGGGGGCCCAACGCGGCCTCGTGCGGGCAGCAAGCGACCGCAACCCGGTTGCCGCGGTCGTGCGGGTCCTCGCTTCGGCCATCGACGGGTGGGCGGCGCACCTCGACCCGGACGGCGCCGTGGTGACCGTCTGGCCTCGCGAGCATCGGTCGAGTGCCGGGCGGGTCGGCAGCGAGGTGCGCCGCCTGCGTGGGGCGGGGCCGCACGCCGCCGCGACGTTCCCGCTCGGCGACCTCGACGTGGCCGTTCAGCCGCTGTCCCGCGGCGGGCGCCTGCGGGGCTTCCTCGCCACCGCGCAGCGGCGACCGGTGACCGCCCGTAACCGCCAGCTGCTGGTGACGACGACCTCGCTGCTCGCGCTTGCCGTCGAGCTGCGTCACACCGGAGTCATGCGCCGGCGCGCCGAACGCGAAGCGGTCGCCGCGCTGCTGCTCACCGGGCGGGTCGGCGCGGCACGCGAGCTGGCGGCCGCGCTCTCGCTGGAGGCGCCTCCGGAGGCCGCTGCGCTCGTCGTCATCGGCGAGCTGGGTCGTGATGCCGCCGACGAGGTCGTCGACGAGTGCGAGCGCCATCGTCTCGACGTCTGGGGACACTGGCGGCCCGACCGGCTGCGCGTGCTCGTGCCGCCCCGGGTCACCGCACGCCTGCTCGGCCTTGGCACAGACCCACACCGCAGGGTCGCCACGCCGGTGCTGCCGCTCACCGCGGCGTCGGGCGCGGTCGTCGCCGCGACCCTGCGGGCCGCCGAACGGATCCTCGCCGGGCTCGAGGACGGCGCCTGCGTCGACCTCGAGGGCAGTACCGACCCACGGGACCGGGGCCGCCGCGAGTGGCTCGCCCTGCAGGCGCTCGGCCGACCCGAGCTGGAAGCCGCCGCGGTGGCCTACCTGCGGCACCGGGGGAGCTGGGAACGAGCGGCGAACGAGCTCGGCTGCCATCGCAACTCGCTGCGTCACCGGATCGCCGCCGTGCAGCAGCGCACCGGGATCGACCTCGACGACCCGACGAGCGCGGCAGCCCTCTGGCTGGCGCAGGTCGAACTGGCCGGCACGGGCTGAGCCGCCCAGAGACCAGTGGGTATGCCGCCGAGCCGGCCCCCGCGCATTCGCGGGCACGAGCGGTGGCCGGCTGAGCGGCATACCCCATCGTCTGTGACGCGCGGACGGGTGGGGTGCGTCGTTACGCTTCCTGCATGCCCATCACGGTGGCGCAGCTGGCCGCGGACGGCGCCCAGCTCGGGCTGACGGTGCTCCTGACCCTCGGTCTGTCGGTGTCGCTCGACCCGTTCGGGCGGGACGAGTACGTCGCTCGGCCGGCCCGAGCGCCCGAGCGGGGCTCGCCCACGGCTGTCGGGACGTTCGCATAGGCTCGGCCCGTGGACGACACCGGAGGCGCATGCGGGGCCGAACCGCCCTGCCAGAGCACGGCGCCGGGGCTGTTCATCTGCTTCGAGGGCGGCGACGGGGCAGGCAAGAGCACGCAGGTGCGCCTGCTCACCGACGAGCTCGAGCGCCGGGGTCGTGTGGTTCTCGTCACGCGGCAGCCCGGCGGCACCCCGCTCGGTGCCCGCATCCGTGACCTGCTGCTGCACGGGGAGCACATGACGCCGCGAGCCGAGGCGCTGCTCTTCGCCGCCGACAAGGCACACCACGTCGAGCAGGTCATCCGCCCGGCCCTGGACGCGGGCCGGGTCGTCATCACCGACCGCTACACCGACAGCTCGATCGCCTACCAGGGTGCGGGCAGACAGCTCGGCGCCGACGAGATCCGGCGGCTACAGCACTGGGCGGTCGGCGGCCTGCTGCCCGACCTGACGGTCGTGCTCGACGTGCCGCCCGAGGTTGGCCGGCAGCGTCGCGGCGAGGTCCACGACCGGCTCGAGTCCGAGGCCGACGAGTTCCACGCCGCGGTCCGGCAGGGCTTCCTCGACCTCGCAGCCCGCGACCCCGAGCGCTACCTGGTCCTGGACGCCGGGCTGCCGCCCGACGAGATCGCCGCGCAGGTCCGTGGGCGGCTCGCCGCCCTCTGGCAGGCCACCACCGGCGCGGCCCGGCCGGAGCCGGCGACCCGGCTGAGCGGCATACCGGCGTCCGGGGAGCCGCAGTGAGCGTCTGGGACGACCTCGTCGGACAGGAGCCGGCGGTCGAGACCCTCTCCCGTGCGGTGCACGACGAGGCCGCGATGACGCACGCGTGGCTGCTCACCGGCCCGCCCGGGTCGGGACGCTCCAACGCGGCTCGGGCCTTCGCGGCCGCCCTGCAGTGCCCGAGCGGCGGCTGCGGCACGTGCCGGGAGTGCCGCACCGCGCTCGACGGGTCCCACGCCGACGTCAAGGTCGTCGCGACCGAGGGCCTGTCGATCAAGGTCGCCGCCATGCGCGAGCTCATCCAGGAGGCGGCGCTGCGGCCCTCGGTCGGACGTTGGCGCGTGGTCATCATCGAGGACGCCGACCGGCTCACCGCCTTCAGCGACGCGCCCGCCAACGCGCTGCTCAAGGCCCTCGAGGAGCCGACGCCGCGCACGGTCTGGGTGCTCTGCGCGCCGAGCCTGGAGGACGTCATCATCACGATCCGCTCCCGGTCCCGGCACGTGCGGCTGCGCACACCTCCGGTCCACGCCGTCGCCGACCTGCTGGTTCGCCGGGACGGCGTCGAGCGGCCGATGGCGCTCTACGCAGCCCGGGCCGCCCAGTCCCACATCGGCCTCGCGCGACGTCTCGCCCGTGACGAGGGCGCCCGCAGGCGGCGGCACGACATCGTCTCGATGACGACCCGCATCCGGGGGGTCGGCGAGGCGGTCCAGGCCGCCGAGAACCTCACGATGATCGCCGAGGAGGAGTCGGCGGCAGCCTCCACCGAGCGCGACGCCGCCGAGCGGACGCGCCTGCTCGAGACGCTCGGTGCCGACCCGACCGCCCGCACCCAGCCACCCCACATCCGCACCCAGCTCGCCGCCCTCGCCAGGGACCAGAAGGGCAGGGCCAAGCGGCACGTCCGCGACGTCATCGACCGGTCGCTCGTCGACCTCGCCTCGGTCTACCGCGACGCGCTGGTGATGCGCCTGGGCTCGGACGTCGAGCTCGTCAATCCCGACGCCGTCGACACGGTACGCGCCATCTCGGGCGTCTTCACGGCAGAGCGGCTGCTCCGCCACCTCGACGCGATCGCCGAGGCGCGCGAACGCATCCATGCCAACGTCTCGCCGCTGCTCGCCCTCGAGTCGATGGCGCTGCGGCTGCGGGTTCCCCGCGATCTCGGCGTCTGAGCGAGTTACGGTTTCGCTCATGAGTGCTCGGAGGGCCTGCGCGGGTGACCACGCCCGCGCCGCGCTCGACCGACCCCTTCGCCGACCTCGTCGCCGGACCTTGGCAGTCGTTGTCGCGGCGCTGGTGGCCATCGTGCTGACCGCGTGCACGACCGGTGGCCCCGCACCGGTCGAGCTCCCCCCGCCCACCAGCGAGACAGGCGTCAACGCCGCACCGACCGCCGCGCTCGCGCCGTACTACTCGCAACAGCTCTCGTGGAGCACCTGCGACGGCTCCTTCCAGTGCGCGCGACTCACCGTCCCCGTCGACTACGCCGACCCGTCCACGGGGGATATCAGGATCGTGGTGCTGCGGGCTCCCGCCCGCGACCAGAAGGACCGCATCGGCTCGCTCGTGGTCAACCCCGGCGGCCCGGGCGCCTCCGGGGTCGACTACGCGAAGGACGCCGACCTGATCGTCGGGCCGCCCGTCCGCAAGTACTTCGACGTGGTCGGCTTCGACCCGCGCGGCGTCGGCGCGTCCGCCCCGATCGACTGCCTCACCGACCACCAGCTCGACCAGTTCCTCGGCACCGACCCCACCCCTGACGACCACCCGGAGCAGGAGCGGCTGCTCGGCGAGGCGAAGGACATGGCGAACGGCTGCGAGGCGCACAACAAGGCACTGTTGCCTCATGTCTCGACCGTCGATGTCGCCAAGGACCTCGACGTGCTCCGGGCCGCGCTCGGCGACTCCCGGCTGACCTACCTGGGCAAGTCCTACGGCACCTTCCTCGGCGCGACCTATGCGGAGCACTTCACCGATCGGGTCGGTCGGATGGTGCTCGACGGGGTGGTCCCCCCGGACCTGACCAGCGCACAGATGTCCAAGGGCCAGGCCGAGGGCTTCGAGCTGGCGACCCGCGCCTACGTGCAGGACTGCATCGAGGCGGGCGGCTGCCCGCTCGGCGACACGGTCGATGAGGGCATGCAGTGGATCCGCGACTTCCTGCACCGACTCGACGGGCAGCCGATCCCCAGCGGCGACTCGGCGGTGCCGGAGCTCAACGAGGCGTGGGCGTCACTCGGGATCGCGGCCGCGATGTACGACCAGGGCTCGTGGGGCATCCTGACCGACGCGTTGCTCGCGGCCGAGCAGGGCGACGGCTCCGATCTGATGCGTCTGGCCGACACCTACGCCGACCGTGATCCGGGCGGCGGCTACGCCGGCAACATCATGGAGGCCATCTACGCGGTCAACTGTCTCGACCGGCCCGACAGCCCGGACCTCGCGGCCTACCAGCGGTACGCGAAGGAGTTCACCAAGGTGGCCCCGACGTGGGGACCGTTCCTCGCGTGGGGCAACCTGCCGTGCGGGGTCTGGCCGGTCCGGGGCGGTGAGGGCCCCCGCAGGATCACCGCGGAGGGCAGCGGTCCCATCGTCGTCGTCGGCACGACGCGCGACCCTGCGACGCCCTACGAGTGGGCGGTCCGGCTGCGCGACCAGCTCGCGCATGGTGTGCTGATCACCTACGTCGGCGACGGCCATACGGCCTATATGCGCTCCAACAGCTGCGTCGACGACGCCATCGACGCCTACTACGTGGCGGGCACCGTGCCCGAGGACGGACTGAAGTGCTGAGCGACGACCCGCAGCCCGGTGACCTGCCCGAGGGGCCCACCGAGCCGTATGCCGCTCTCCGCCGGGCCGTGTCCGGCGGGCCTCCGGGCGTGGCGGGGACCTCGGACGATCCGGGGCCGGCGGGCTCGCGAACCGGGGCTCCCGCTCCAGGGAAGTGGTGGTGGCGTACCCGGGTCGTGGCCATCGTCGCGGTCGCTGCCCTCGTCGTCGCCGTGGCGCTCGGGGTCTGGGTGTTCCGGCCCGTTGACGCGACACCGGCCGCGACCCCGACGACGATCCCCTCGGGAGCCGCGTCGGACCGGCCCTCACCCGGCAACGCCCCGACCGCGCCCACCGTCCCGCCCACCGCGGCCGCGAAGAGCACCGACCACCCGGCGGCCCTCGACCGCTTCTACACCCAGACGGTGGCCTGGTCGTCGTGCGGGGACTCGTCGAGCCACCTGTGCGCGACCGTGCTCGTGCCGGTCGACTACGCGAAGCCGTCCGGGGACACCTTCCGGTTGGCCCTGCGCAAGGTGCCGGCCACCGACCCGTCGAAACGGGTGGGCTCGATGCTCATCAACCCCGGCGGCCCCGGCGGCTCGGGCCTGCAGTATGCCGAGTACGCCGCCTTCGTCTTCAGCGAGGACCTGCGAGCCTCCTACGACATCATCGGGTTCGACCCGCGCGGCACCGGCCGGTCGGACGCGGTCGCGTGCCTGACCGACGACCAGATGGACCTGCTCTTCGAGGACGACCCGACCC
>NZ_JAKDLO010000261.1 GCF_030452765.1 Intrasporangium sp. | reverse complement strand
CGCTGCGCCCAGCCCTGCCTCAATCACTCCTGCAGGCCGGGCCGAGGCCTCGCGCAGCCTGCCAGGACGCGCCGCCGGGCAGGACCGAGCAGCTCATCCAGGCGTTCCCGGCGCCACCACAGCCGCCCCGAAGCGTCCCGCCCGTCCGGCGGCCAGCCGGTACGCCCCAGGGTGCGAACCCGCGCCGGGCCGACGCCAAGGGCGGCCGCGACCTCAGGCACCCGGACCGCGTCCGCAGGTGGCATCGACGCCTGGTAGTCGAGCACTTCCTGTAGCGACCACCACGGGCGGTTACCGACCCGCGCGACCGGGCGCAGCCCGGTCAGCCGGTACACCTTGCGCAGCGGCAACCCCAGCAGGGCGGCCACCTGCGAGGCCGGCACCGTCCCGGCGGGCCGCCGCGCCTGCAGGTAACGATCCACGGTGGCCGGCCACCACCACGCCCGCCCCGAACCGGTGCGCCCATCTGGCAGGTAGCGGCCCGCGTACGTCGCGTTCTTCAACGAACCCACCCCCAGCCCCAACACGGCGGCCACCGCCGGGCCCAGCAGCGCACCCTCCGGCGCCCCGACCCGACGCGGATCCACTACCCGCGTCATCACGCCAGCAGCCCGGGTGCTGCCCGTCGAGGCAAGACACGCTCATAGCCGATGACCGCGATGACCGCCATAGCCGAAGCGAACCACAGCGGCCATCACCGTGCCGCCAGGCTGCCGCGTCTTGGACCCCGATCCTGGAGCGGTCTTGATCGGCGTGCCACCAGTGCTCACCAAGCGGCCACCACCGGCCGGGGTGATTCCGATGACTGCCGCGCCGCCTCCTTGGGGCAGCCGCTGACTGGGGCTACGCCGCGTGGTCGCCGCGGCCGCGCTGGTCACGGCCTCACGGCCCGTGGAGGTGGATACTTTGGGCATGCTCGATCGCCAGGTCGACGAGCTCGCCCATCCTTGGTGCCTGGCCTGAAGGATCAGATCGCAGGCATGGCACACGAGCCCCGAGCACCCTGGACTTCAATCGGTCACACTGCACGCTTGAAGGCGCGAAAACGCATCAGGTGCTCGCGAACCGATGTGTCGACGGCGATATCGGTGAAGCCCGCCACGGCCAGAGCCTCGCGAAGCTCGGCGGCGGCGATGATTCTGTGCGCCGAGCCCTCCAGGCGATGGACCGCCCGGGCCAGCGGCGTGTCGGTCAGGTCGTAGCCGATGAAGACGCCGCCGGGACGCAACACCCGGGCCGACTCGCTCAAGGAGTCACGCCAGTCACCGACATGATGCAGCATCAGGTACGCGGTCACAACATCGAATGAGCCGCCCGGATAGGGCAACGCGGTGACATCGGCACGTTCGACGCGAACACCCGGGTGGCGATGAAGCCGAGCGGCCGCGGCCGCGACCATCGCCTCATCGAGGTCGGTGACGGTAAGACGCGCATCGGGCAAGGTTCTGGCCACGCCCTGCGCCATGGCTCCGCTCCCCGCGCCGATCTCCAGGACATCGCCGTGAAGATCGAACCCATCCAGTGCCCAGGGCAGCATTCGTCGCCGCGCGAACGCGCGCCACGGGCTGCTGCGGCAAAACGCGCCCTCGATGGCAGACATGACCGGCGTCAGCCCAGCAGCCCCCGCACGGTCGCGGCCCCTCGGTCGTGGCCATCTCGATCCGCCCCTGGTGGTGTGTTCGATCATCATCGCGAGGAACATCTAGTCGAAGCCAGATCCCGACCTGCCCTTAAGGATGGCGACTCTGGCCTTCTCGGGGGCGTAGTTCACGCCGGCCCGCGCCCCGTCGAGCCTGTTCAGCTTCTTCTCGATCCGGTTGGCGCAGGAGGCAACCGCGTGAGAGGCACGCGCCCGCCCCGAGAAGATGCCAGGCCCGCGCTGCTGCCGCCGCCGTGGCCATGGGCCTGCTGCTGACTGGGCCGCCCCGTCGACCTCATGCCGCGCCTTCGTCGGTGCGCGACCGGCGCCGAAGGGCTGGCTCTGGCAGCGCACGGCCTCGATCAAGACGAACAACAGCAGCACGATCACAGCCGAGCCGGGCAGCCAGAACCACATCAGCCACCCCGCCCCCGTGGCCCACGCGGCGAGCGCGAGGATGACCCCGAGCGCCAGCAGGACCGCGATGACCCCGGCGGTAACCCGGGCGAGCACGCGCACGACGAAGTCCAGGTACTCCCGCACGCTCATGACACACCCCCGTGCGCGCGCCGCCGCGCGTCCTGCGCGTGCCTTTCACCGCCCGCGACCACCCATGCTCGACCGCCTGCGCGGCGTACCACTGCCTGGCCTCGGGATCAGTCACCTTGTCCAACAGCACCATGATGTGCCCCCACGGCAATTGCGCAGCAGCCTGCTGCGCAATTGGCGCCTCGAACGCGGAAGCGAAGGTCCGCATGTAGACCAGGCTCCGCTTAGACAGCCCCCGCATCCCCGGGAACTCTGCTCGCAGATCCGCGGCGAGCCGGCCGATGACCTTGCTCCCCCACCCCTCCGACTCCTGCCGGTCCAGGATCAAGCGCCCGATCTGCCAGTACAAGCCGACCAGCTCAGTGTTCACCGCCCGCGCCGCCTGTACCCGCGATGTCCGGACCCGAACCTTGACCTGCTCCAGAAGCTCCGCATACCCCGCAGGCGCCACAGCGCCAGACCTCGCAGACCTGCTCACCCGCCCATCCTCTCCCATGACGATGTCCTGAGGTTCCCCCGAACCGAGGAGGCGATTCAACGAGCAGACCAGGACCTCGCCGGCCAGACACGCCGGGCGGTCCCACAACTGGCAACCAGCTGGTCCCATCCCACTGGCTGAAAACCGGTCAGGACGGTCCCATGCTCATGGCAGGCGACACGGACTGCGCTGGTGGCCAGGAAGCGCCGGCTACCGAAGGTGCTCGGCATATCCCAGGAGGGTCGCTGCCGGGGTGAACGCCAGAGACCGCGGCGGTGGCTTTCCTCCTTGATAGCGGGTGTCGCCGGCCGTGGCGAGGCCCTGACCAAAGGCTCGATAGGCGGAGGCGCCAGATGGCTTCTAAGGACCGGCCGACGGGTGAGGATGTAGCCGGCGCCCGGGCGCATCTGCTCCTGGCACTTCGCGACATAGGCGATCTCGAACGCGTCCTGCGGGCAGCTGAGGTGCGGCCTCTGGACCCGCTCGTCGAGGACGCGTTGCCGGGTTCTGCCGAAGCGGGAGGAGCGCCGTGCATGACCGCGTCAACGACCGGGAAGACGAACCATGTCCTGCAGGTGCTGAGCCTGGCCCGGCTGCAGGTCACCTCTGCCCGGGCTCGCCTCCACGGTCTGCACGCGGGGGTGGCTGAGGCCTCCCGCGCGCTTACCCGGGCGCAGGCCCAGACCCGGATGAGCGCGCGCGAGGGTGAACCGGGCAGGCTGGCGCGGTCGCAGGCGGCGGCCCAAGAGATGGGATCTGCCCGGCGAAGCTGTCGGAGCTTCGCCGGTGTCGGCATCACCATCGCCGGTGAACTGAAGAAGGCTGCACTGATGGCCCAGGACGCCGGCGAGTCTGTCCGGGGAATCGACCAGGAAGGGTCGAACGTCGGCCGGGTGTTCGACCTGGCGGCGCTCCGGGCCCGCGCCGACGCCCTCGGGGATGCCCTCAAGCTGGCGCTGCCGATGGCCACCGCCGCCAGCGAGCACCTGTACGGCGCCGCGCACGCCGCACGCGGTGTTTCGCGCCTCGACCTGGATGAGCGTGCCCGTCTGACCGAGGTGGACCGCGCCGGGACAGGCGCATCGTGAACAACGACCCCGGCCGTACCGAGCAGGACGGTCTGGATCCTGGCCGCGCCGTCGAGCAGGCCAAGAGCACCGGTCACCGCGGCGCCGGCCACACGGACGTCGCCCGCGAGGCGGGCGGGGCACGGGCGGTCGACCGGCTGGACCCAGATGCCTTCACCTACCCGCAGGTGCTCGGCCTGGACGCGCGCCAGGCGTTGCGCCTCGGGGTGGCGGGCACCGGCCCGGAGGCCAACCGGCAGCGTCTCGAGCGCGCCGGCAGGGTCATCGAGCAGTCGAGCGAGGCCAGCGACAAGGCCTACGCGCAGGCGTCATGGCCTCAGGAGCCTAACGTCCCCGAGCCGAGCGTGGCGCTTATCCTGGTCCGCAACGACGGCGATCTGATCCGTTCCGTGCAGGACCCGCAGATCGTGGGGTATCTGCGTGACCAGCTCGGGTACAAGCCGAGATTCATCGACACCTACGACTACGAGGACGACATGATCCCCTCAGGACGCGAGCTGCACGAGCCGCTGATGGACGACCCGGCGGGCCCGGTCGAGGTCCGCGACGCGGTCAACGCGCTCAGGGCCGAGATCGGTGTCGGTCCGATCGACGAGGCCCAGTTCCGGTTGGGGGCCGGGGTCGGGTCTTTGCCGGCTCCGAGCGGTCCCTGGGTCGAGCACGGTGCGCTCTCGCCGCCGCCCGGGAGCCACCCCGACCCATTCAGCAGCGCCGCACACGACCGGTTGAGGGCCCAGTCACGAGACGGGAGCCCCGCAGCGGCGAGCAGAGAAGCGCCCACGCCCGGCCGATGAACCCGCCCCGCAGGATGCGACCGGTGCCACTACCTCGCCATGACGAGAGCAGTCACCGGATCATTGACCCCTGACCCCAACGGACGTCCGGCCGGCGACCTCCCCTCCCCCGCCCGGGCGAGGGAC
>NZ_JAKDLO010000260.1 GCF_030452765.1 Intrasporangium sp. | reverse complement strand
CCTTCGCCCGTGAGGACTTCGAGCGCAAGCTCTACTCCAAGCGCTCCAAGGTGTCAGTGAAGTTCGTCGAGCTCACCGACACGATCCCCGTCCAGGGTCCCGAAAGCGAGGTGATCGGACGGATCGTCACCAATGACTTCCTCGCCATCCTCGATGCCCGAAACAGGCAGATCGTGGTCCTACTCAACAGTGGCGTGACCAGTCGCACCGAGATCGCCCAGATCCTGGGGTACGCGAACCACAGTGCGGTCTCCAAGCGCCTCGACCGGATCAGGCAACAGGCGGTCGACTTCTTCAGCAAGTACTGAAGGTCACGCCGCGGACGCGCACCCTGCCGAGTAAATTGCCCGGGGCGGTGCTCGTCAGGGTCGGGCCAGAGATTCCTCAATCTCCGCTGCGTCTCGACAGACGCTGGACCCACCTGGCCAAACACACAGCAGCGAAGGCCTTTGCAGACTCATCGAGACGAGCGTCTGACACTGCCGTCGTCCAAATGTTGCGCTTGAACACCCCCACGCGGCCAAGGCGTGCCGACAGGCTGCGCGAGCGGCCCGCGACGCAACTTCTGGTGTCAGTGCTCGCCGGAAGACTGCCAGCTATGACCCGGATGACGCGGTACTGGCATGGTGGGCACCCCGGCTTACGCCCCGGCGACACAATCCGAGCGGCGTCGTCATTGCCGACCCTCCCGCTGGTCTACACATTCGGCGCCGACTACCCCACCGACCCGAACCGCGCCTACGTCACCACCGACAAGACGCTCGCCCGGTCCTATGCCGCCAAAGCAATCCACGCCGGCGGCGTTGGCGGAGACCTCTACAACGTGCGTCCTCGCGGACCGCTCGAGCACGACCCCGACTATCTCCCCGAGGTCCCCTGCTTCACCTGCACCTCGGCCGTGATCACGAGCGTCGTTGAACGCGGCATCACCATGACCATCGGGCTCGAGGTCTACGCCAACCGCCACACCTACTGGGATGACGGCACACCGATGTACACCCGAGACGGGGCCGCCCTTCCAAGCCTGCCGATGCGTGACCTCGGTCTGATTGACGAAGACTTCAAAGTTCTCGGCCCAGCGGCCTCATTCGACACGATCGACTTGCACGCCCGCCAACTGCTGGTCTCGCGGGGGGTACCCCTGCCCACGACAACACCGGACAGGCCCGCCGGCACGGCTTGAGCCGGGACTAGCGATCAGGCACGGTCGGGGCCGTGCCCAAGGCCCTCCAGCAGGTGCGGGCAAGAAACCGATTGAAGACCAGACCCCTGGGCCACGGCGGACAGGCTGACTCTTGCCTGCCGTGCGTGGGGCAAGGGCGACCAGACCGGTGGTCTGAGTGTCAGGCCGACGCTTCGACCGAGCCTGGCGACCGGGCTGGAGCCCCAGGCCGGGCAAGCCGGAGACCTGAGCGGCAAAGAGATCGGCGAACGCAGCCGCGGCGCGCTGAGCTCAGTCGCACCGATCAGGCATCCTGTGGAGCGTGACCCGCTACAACCTCAACGGCCTGGGAGCCGAAGTCTTCGAGGACCTTGTGGTGTCACTTTGCCTGGGTGCCCTGGGACCGGGCGTCACCGCATTCGGCGCAGGGCCCGACGGCGGCCGAGAAGCCACCTTCCGGGGACCCATCAACTGGTCGGCGACGGTCCTTGACGACCAGACCAGCTGGGACGGGTACACGGTGATCCAGGCCAAGTACCGCGCCGAGCCGTCGAGCAAGCCGACGGAGAACGCGGCGTGGCTGCGGCGCATGATCGATTCCGAGCTCGATCAATGGGCCGACCCCGACAATCGGCGCACCGAGGTACCAAACTCGATCATCTTCGTGACGAACGTCGAGCTGTCCAGCGTCCCCGGCACGGGGGGCATCGACGCCCTCGACGCCCACGTCCGCCAGAGGCTGGCCGACAAGGCGTTCCGCGCCTTGCCTCTGCGGCGGTGGAAGATTTGGCACCGGTCCCAGGTCGAAGCGATCCTGGACAACAACCTGCCGGTGCGACATGCCTACGCCGCGCTTCTGACCCTCGGCGACGTCCTTAACAACCTCGACACGCATACCGGCCGACTCACGCAGGCCCAGCTCGGGCCGGTCCTACAGGATCACACCCGACGGACACTGATGAGTGAGCGGTGGGTTCACTTCGACGAAGCCGGCGGAACCCCAGGAGGAAAGACCGCCCTCGAGCGGATCGTGGTCGACCTCCCCACACGATGGCCCGGCGCGCACAAACGGTCCTCTGCGCTCAGGAAGCTCATCACGATGGGCGACCGCGTGCTGAAGCCTTCACTGACCAACGGGCCCCGGAACGTGATCCTCATCGGAGGACCCGGGCAGGGCAAAACCACCCTGGGGCGCTTCCTGGCCCAGAGCTACCGCTACGCGCTACTCCGCAAGGCTCCGCTGGCCGCCGACGCCGCCCAGGTCGCCGCTGACACGGCGGCCGCGCTCAGCCGCAACCGCACCCCAAGCCCGCGGAACCCACGCTGGCCATTCCGGATCAACCTGGCCGACCTCGCCGACGAGATCACCGCCACCGGCGAGGTACGCCTCTCCCGCTGGATCGCCAACCAGATCACCAAACGCTGCGACCACGAGATCACCCCTGCCCTCCTCCAGACATGGCTGCGCACCTGGCCCTCCCTCCTCGTCCTCGATGGGCTCGACGAAGTCACCGCTGCACCAACACGTCGGCGCCTCATCGAGCTCATCGACGAACTCGTCTCCGACGCCGAAGACGCCGACATGGATCTCATGGTCGTGATCACCACCCGGCCAGCCGGCTTCACCGAGACCTTCGCCTCCCAGTCCTTCACCGACCTCCAACTGCTTCCCCTAGCCCCAGAAGCCGCAGCGACGTTCGCGGCCCTGGTCGTCTCAGACCGACTCGCCGACGACCCCGAGCGCCGAGACACCGTCGAACAACGCCTCGACATCGCCCGGCGAGACCCCGCACAGCAACGACTCATGGAGACCCCGCTCCAGGTGATGATCATGTCGTTCATCCTCGAGCGGTTCGCCACCCTGCCCAGCGACCGCTACCGGCTCTTCAGCCGCTACTACGAGGCGATCTACGACCGGGAACTCGGGAAACGAAACCACCTGTCCAAGCGACTCAGCGAGCACCAGGCGGACGTCAACCACCTCCACGAGCGCGTCGGACTCCTCCTGCAGTCCCGAGCCGAGATGACGGGCGACGCCAGCGCGACGATCTCCGCCAGCGACCTGCAGCACCTGGCCGTCGCACGGCTCACAGAGGTCGGGCATATCGACGAGCAATCACGGCTCGAGGCGGCGAATGAGCTCGTCCTCGCAGCCACCCAACGACTCGTGCTCCTGGTCCCCAAAGACGGCGCGATCGGCTTCGAGGTGCGAAGCCTGCAGGAGTACATGGCCGCGCGCGCCCTCTGTGACGGTCAGGACCAAGACATCACCGACCGGCTGCACGCACTGGCGGCCAGCCCCCACTGGCGCAACACCTGGGTGTTCGCCGCCGGCAAGCTCTTCAACGACGGCAACAACCACCATCGGGACCTGGTCCTCGACATCCTGCGCCGCGTCGACGACGACCCAGGCCGTCTCGGGCGGGTCTTCCCGGTAGCTCCCGAACTCGCCGCGGAGCTGCTCGATGACGGGCTCGCAGCCGCAGCACCGAAGTACCAGCGGCTCCTCGCCGAGATCACCCTCCGCGCACTCCAAGGACCCTCGAGCAGTCTCGGCGCCCTCGGACGAGCCCTGCTCGCCGCGGCCGCCGACCCCAACACCAAGCCCATCGTGACCGCTCAGCTGCGAGCTGCGACGCAAGGCCCGCCAGCCAGCCGCATCGGGGCAGCCCTTGCATGGAAAGCCATCAGGGCAGGGCGGCTCGAGCGACCCCAGACAGCAAGGCGAGCAGTGATATCAAAGCCACCCACCCTGACCTCCCACGACGAAGCGGTCGCCGAGGTGTGGGAGCGCGGCGGGGCACCAGGTGACGCCAACACCGAGCGGGGGATCGTCCAAGACCTGCGAGACCACCTCGGCGTGCTCCAGCTCAACGACGAACAACTCGACCTCGTCGAGAGCGCCTTGACCACTCTCGAGGACCTCCGGGTCGTGCCCGCACCCAAGCGGCCAGACCAACTCCTCCCCGTACGCATCGCCCAGGGAGCGGACCACCTCGACTTCCTGCTAGCCCTGGAGGACGAGGGCGCAGCCATCGGACTAGAGCTGATCTTGCAGAGCGTCCCACCCGACATGTGGGTGGTCCCGGCCCTCGTGGGCAGGGCAGTCTGGCCCGAAGTCAGCAGACGACCCGTCGACCGAGCCACCCTGGGCCTGACCTGAAGAGCGCCAAAGGGCCGGCAGCTTGGGTCAACCCTCCAGAGCGGGCGCGCCCCGGGGACGGAGCGCCACGCCCCGCTCGCTGAGCGCACGGCGGATGGCCGTCTGGGTCCTGTCGGTCAGAGCCGCGAGTTCTCGCAGTGACCTCCCCTCGCGATACCCCTTCTCGACAAACGAGAGCAGCGCCTCGCGTTGCTCCTCGGTCTGCCGGACGGTGGCAGTGCCCACGAACTGCGGCAAAGGGTCAGGGACCGGACGGGCCGGATACGGCATACAAGTGATCCTGCCAAACCCCGAGCACCTTGGCTTGTTCGTGGGTCCTGACGCCACGGGCTGCTGTGAGTCGGTAGCCTGCGGAACGAGCGACGGGGGTGGCCCGAGCCAGCACCGAGAGGACC
>NZ_JAKDLO010000074.1 GCF_030452765.1 Intrasporangium sp. | reverse complement strand
AACCAGACCACCACACGGCAACCCAGCCAACAAAGGCAACCACCCAAACTTACCCACCGCGATCTCCGCGAGTCAAATCGACGGGTCGGTGTCCGAGGGACCTCCGAACCGCTGTCCGTCTCTGGTGGCTTGCGGCGGGAGCCCGTACTCTAGCAGCCGCCGCGTGGAAGTCATAATCAGCCCCCGGCCAGCGGGAGCTGAGCGACGACCTACCCTTTCGCCGCGGCGAGCCGGCAAGGCCAGCGCACCCGCCTCACACGACCCGTTCCACCACGATGGGCAGGAGGTCGGGCCTCGAGCCCTCCGGAGCGATCACGTAGGCACCCGCAAGCGCCCCGACGGCCCGCTCGAAGCGGTTGGGTTCGTCAGTGTGGAGCGTCATCAGGGGTTCCCCGCCGCGCAGGACCGCGCCCGGCTTGGCGTGCAGTTCGATCCCCGCACCCGCCTGTACCGGGTCCTCCTTGCGGGCGCGCCCCGCTCCGAGTCGCCACGACGCCACGCCTACGGCGAGCGCGTCGAGCGTGACGAGGACACCGTCGGCCGGCGCCAGCACGGTGTGCGTCTCCGCAGCCGCAGGCAGGGCTGCGTCAGGGTCGGCGCCCTGGGCGCGGATCATCCGACGCCACACGTCCATCGCCTTTCCCGAGGCGAGGACATCAGCCGGATCGACGCTCGGCACTCCAGCACCGGCCACCATCTCCCGGGCCAGCGCGATGGTCAGCTCGACGACGTCGGGTGGCCCACCGCCGGCCAGGACCTCGACCGACTCGCGCACCTCGAGGGCGTTTCCCACGGTCAGCCCGAGCGGGGTCTGCATGTTCGTCAGCAGTGCAACGGTACGGATACGGGCGTCCTGCCCCAGCCGCACCATCGTCTCTGCGAGTTCACGGGCCCCGGTGAGGTCCTTCATGAAGGCCCCGGAGCCGACCTTGACGTCGAGGACGAGCGATCCGGTGCCCTCGGCGATCTTCTTGCTCATGATCGATGAGGCGATCAGGGGCACGCACGAGACCGTCCCCGTCACGTCACGCAGCGCGTAGAGCTTTTTGTCGGCTGGTGCCAGTCCGGTGCCCGCGGCACAGATCACGGCACCGACGTCCTCGAGCTGGAGCATCATCTCCTCGTTCGTGAGGGTGGCGCTCCAGCCCGGGATGGACTCGAGCTTGTCGAGGGTCCCTCCGGTGTGTCCCAGTCCGCGCCCCGAAAGCTGCGGAACGGCGACCCCGCACGCGGCGACGAGGGGCACCAGCGGGAGGGTGATCTTGTCGCCGACCCCACCGGTCGAGTGCTTGTCACTCGTCGGCCGTGACAGCGCCGAGAAGTCGAGCCGCTCGCCTGACCGGATCATCGCGTCGGTCCACCCGGCGACCTCCCGGTGGCTCATGCCGCGCAGGTAGATCGCCATCGCGAGCGCGGCCATCTGCTCCTCGGCGACGGCACCGCGAGTGTACGCATCAACCACCCAGTCGATCTGCCGGTCGGACAGCTCGTCGCCGTCACGCTTCGTCGTGATGACCTCGACGGCGTCATAGGGCTCGCTCACTGGTCCACCTTTCTCATGCCACGTCACTCCTTCGTCCTCACCTGACCCGCCAACCTGTCCAGGTTCTCTCGTCCGAAGGCCTGCGGCAGCACCGCGGTCATCGGCAGCACTCCCGTGGGAGTCCGCAGCAGGCACGTGGGCCCACCGTGCTCCCAGAGCAGCTGCCGGCATCGCCCGCACGGCATGAGCGGTCGTCCATCGGCCCCGACGCAGTAGACCGCGACGAGGCGGCCGCCCCCGGTCGCCACGAGATCTGACACCATGCCGCACTCCGCGCAGAGAGCGACGCCGTAGGAGGCGTTCTCGACGTTGCACCCCGCGACGACACGCCCGTCGTCGACGAGCCCGGCGACCCCGACGGGGAACCGTGAGTACGGGGCGTACGCGGCGTGCATCAGCGCCACGGCGCGCTCGTGCAGGGCGCCCCAGTCGATGTCGTATGCCGCTGAGCCTGGTGTCGTCGAGGCGGTTTCGTCCCGCTCGGGCTGAGGCGTCACGAGGCTTCGCCCCTGCGGTAGACGAGGCCGTCGGCCTTGGGCATCCGCAACCGTTGGGACGCGAAGGCGAGGACGAGCAGCGTGGCGATGTAGGGGGTCATCGCGGTGATCTCACTCGGCATGGCCTTGATGATCATGAACCAGACGAAGACGAGGACCGCCATGACCACCGAGACGACACCGGTGACCGGCTTGCCGCTCTTGTGGCGTCGCAGCTGCCAGAAACCCCAGAGGAGCAGGAAGACGGAGATCGGCAGGAGGTAGGCGCGGATGACGTCGTCACCGCCACGCAGGTTGATCGCGTCGGTGTAGCCGAAGAGCGCCGCTCCGCCGGCAAGGCCCCCTGGCCGCCAGTTGCCGAAGATCATCGCGGCGAGGCCGATGAAGCCTCGACCGCCGGTCTGGCCGTCGCGGTAGAGGCCGGACGCGACGAGCACGAGGAACCCTCCGCCCAGGCCGGCCAGTCCGCCGGAGACGACGGTGGCGACGAGCTTGTAGCGGGAGACGTTGACCCCGAGGGTCTCGGCAGCCGTGGGCGCCTCGCCGCAGGATCGCAGGCGCAGCCCGAAACCGGTCCGCCAGAGCACCCAGGCGGTGAACACGAAGAGGAGCGCGACGATGATCGTCAGGACCGAGAGGTGGTAGACGAAGGCCCGCAGCACCGAGGCGACATCGGCGACGAGGAAGGTGCCACTCTGCTCGAGGTCACCGAGCCAGTCGGCAAGCCGCCCGATCGTCACCGTGGGCAGACTCGGCAGGCCAGGCGACTGGGTCGGGCCACCTCCCGGCAGCCCGGTGAAGGTCCGGGCCGCGAGGTAGGCGGCTGCCCCGGCGCCGAGCGTGTTGATCGCGACACCAGAGACGATGTGGTCGACGCCGAAGACGACCGTGGCCAAGGCGTGGATGGCGCCACCGATCGCGCCGAGCAGGATCGCCCCGAGCACGCCGGCCCAGGCGCCGTAGTGGTACGCGAAGAACGCACCACCCCACGTGCCCAGGATCATCATGCCCTCGAGACCGATGTTGACGATGCCGGCCCGCTCGGACCACAGACCGCCGAGGCCGGCGAGCGCGATCGGGGCCGCGAGCGCGAGGGCAGCGGCGATCGCGCCGGACGAGGCGATGTCGTCGGCACCCGTGATGACGCGGACGATCGATACCACCACGAGGCCGATGACGGCATACACGGTGCCGCGCAGCAGCGCCGAGCGTCGCCACCTCGAGGACGTGGTATCGGGCTCGCTCCTGCGCGTGCGGGTCGCGGCGTCGCCGCCACTCATGCCCGGGCTCCTTGCAGCGGGGTCCCGGCTTCCGCCGCAAGGCGGGCCGCGACGCGGCGTTGCTCGAGCCGGACGTTGGCCCGCCGGACGATCTCGTAGGCGATGACGACCGACAGGACGATGACGCCCTGGATGACCAGGACGAGCTTGTCGCTGACACCGGCCTGGATCTGCAGGGCGTTGGACTGCTGGTCGAGGAACGACCACAGCAGCGCTGCGAAGGCGATGCCGACCGGGTGGTTGCGCCCCAGCAGCGCGATCGCGATACCCGCGAAGCCAAGCCCCGGCTGGAACGTCGAGCCGTACGAGTAGTCCTGACCGAACAGGAGCGGCATGCCGACGAGGCCCGCGACGCCGCCGGAGATGATCATCGACACAGCCACCATCCGCCCCACGTTGACGCCGCTCGCTACGGCGGCCGTCTCGGAGGCGCCAGTGGCCCGCAGGTCGAAGCCGAAGCGGGTCTTGTTCAGGACGAACCAGTAGGCGATGCCGACGAGGATCGCGAGGATGACCAGCCCGTAGATCTCGCGGCTGCTGCCAGGGATGAGTGGGAAGCCGGGGACCCTCGAGGACTCCGGGATCGGCTTGGTCTGCACGATGTTGGAGCCGCCCGGCTCGAGGGCGGCCTTCCGCAGCAGCAACGCGACCAGGAACGTCGCGATCGCGTTGAGCATGATCGTCGAGATGACCTCGGAGACACCACGCCAGACTTTGAGGATGCCCGCAACGGCGGCCCAGATCCCGCCGGTGAGGACCGCGACGGCGAGGCCGAGCAGGACGTTGAGCGGACCGGGCAGCCAGCCCTGTCCCGCCACGAGCGCGGCGAAGAATGCGGCGATCCGGTACTGCCCGTCCACCCCGATGTTGAACAGGTTCATCTTGAAGCCGATGGCGACTGCCACCGCAGACAGGTAGTAGACCGTTGCCGCGTTGATGATCGCGGCCACCACGCGAGGCTTCGGGGGCGACAGGATCACCGACCAGACCTGGCCGACCGGGTCGTTGGCGGCGGCGAGGATGAGCGAGGTGACGACGACCGCGACGACGACCGCGAGAACGGGTGCCGCGATCGCCCTGAGAATGCGCCGGGCATCGAACCGGGTGCTCAATGGCCCTGCTCCTTCGGGTCGGCTCGGGCGTCGTCCGCCACCGCTCCGGTCATGGCCGCGCCGAGCTCCTCGCGAGTGACGGTGTCGGGGTTGAACTGCCCGACGATGCGGCCACGGAGGATGACCCGGATCGTGTCCGAAAGGCCAACGAGCTCGTCGAGGTCGGCCGAGATGAGCAGGACGCCCAGCCCGTTGCGCCGGGCATCGCGGATGTGGCCCCAGATCGCGGCCTGTGCCCCAACGTCAACCCCGCGCGTGGGGTGTGCCGCGACGAGCACCCGTGGGTTGCGCCGCATCTCACGGCCGATGATGAGCTTCTGCTGGTTGCCGCCGGACAGCGAACCGGACGTGACGTCGATGGAGGGAGTACGCACGTCGTACTGCACGACGATCTGCTGCGTCTCCTTCTTGGCTGCCGAGCTGTTGATGAGCCATCGGCCGGGACCCGTGCGGTAGGTCGGCTCGGTCTGGTGCCCGAGGACGACGTTCTCCCAGAGTGGCGACTCGAGCAGGAGGCCGTGCCGATGTCGGTCCTCGGGGATGTAGCCGATGCCGGCCTCCCGGATCTCCCTGGTCTGCCAGGTGGAGGTATCGAGCTCGCCGAGCAGGATCCGACCGGCGGATGGCTCGCGCATGCCCATGATCACCTCGACGAGCTCGGCCTGGCCGTTGCCTTCGACCCCGGCGATGCCGACGATCTCGCCGGTGTGGATCGTCAGGTCGATGCCATCGAGAAGGCGAGGCCCGCCGAACGGGTTGTCGAGGGAGGTGGCCTCGATGGTCAGCACCGGCGTGTCCGTGACGGTGGACTGTTCCGTATGGGCGCTGGGCAGCTCGGTGCCGACCATGAGCTCGGCAAGCTGTCGCGCAGTGACGCGCTTGGGATCGACCTCGGCGACAGTCGTGCCCCGTCGGATGACCGTGATCGCGTCGGCGACCTGGAGCACTTCGTCCAGCTTGTGCGAGATGAAGATGACGGTGAACCCCTCGGCCGTCAGCCCTCGGAGGTTGTCGAACAGCTCGGAGACCTCCTGCGGGACGAGAACCGCGGTGGGCTCGTCGAGGATGATGATCCGGGCACCCCGATAGAGGACCTTGAGGATCTCGATGCGTTGCCGCGCACCGACGCCGAGATCGGCCACGAGGGCCTCGGGGTCGATGCCGAGCCCGTATCCGTCGGACAGCTCTCGGATCGTGTCTCGAGCGCTGTCACCGATACCGTGCAGGCCCTCGGCGCCCAGCACGACGTTCTCGAGGACAGTGAAGTTGTCCGCCAGCTGGAAATGCTGGAAGACCATGCCGATGCCGGCGGCGATCGCGTCCGAGGGGGTGCGCAGCCTGAGCTCGTTCCCATCGACCATGATCGTGCCCTCGTCGGGTTGTTGCACGCCGTAGAGGATCTTCATCAGCGTCGACTTGCCGGCGCCGTTCTCCCCGACGATGGCATGGATCGTGCCCTTGTCGACGGTGAGCTCGATGTCCTTGTTGGCGACGACGCCGGGGAACCGCTTGGTGATCCCGTGCAGCTCGACCACGGGCGTGCCTCCGTGCGTCAGCCGTGCGTCAGCCGTCACAGGTGCGGCCATGCCGCCTTCGGCCGCGCCGCGGAGCCGGGCGTCGTTCGCGACGATGGGACACGCTCCTCGTGCGGGCCCGCTGCCTGCGGGCGGGATGGACTGCCACCGTCACGAACGTACCGCCGGTCGGTCCGGTGCAAGGCAGAAAGGCCCGGGCAACACGCGCTGCGCCGCCCGGGCCGGCCGACCTCGGCTCAGGCGGACGGGACCTTGATCTCGCCCGAGATGATCTGCTGCTTGAAGTCGTCGAGCTTGCCCTTGATGTCGTCGACGTGCCCCCCGGTCGTCGAGAAGTCGACACCACCGGCCTTGAGGTCGAAGACCTTCTCGCCGGGCGTGAAGGTGCCGTCCTTGACCGAGCTGATGAAGTCGAAGACGCCGATGTCGACCCGCTTGATCATCGAGGTGAGGATGACGTCGCGGACGGCGGCATCTGCCGTCAAGGCCTGGTCGGAGTCGACCCCGATCGCCCACTTGCCGGCAGCCTTGGCGGCCTGGAAGACACCCCCACCGGAGCCACCCGCGGCGTGGTAGACGATGTCGGCACCCTGCTGGTACATGCCCTCGGCAGCGGCCTTGCCCTTGTCGACCGACGAGAAGCCGGAGAAGTCCGGCGGCTGGGTGAGATACTTGACGTCGATCTTGAGGTCCGGGTCGACCTTCTTGGCGCCGGCGATGTAGCCGACCTCGAACTTCTTGATGAGCGGGGTCTCGACACCGCCGATGAAGCCGATGTGGTTCGTCTTCGTCTTGAGCGCGGCAGCCGCACCGACGAGGAACGAGCCCTCGTTCTCCGCGAACGTGATGTTCTCGATGTTGGGGCCTTGAGCGTCGGTCGAGTCGACCAGCGCGAACTTGACGTCCTTCTCGGCGGCGGCAACCTTCTTGACGGCCGGCGCGTAGGCGAACCCGACGGCGACGATGTTGTCGTACCCGGCGTCGATGAGCTGCTGAAGGCGTTCCTCCCGGGCGGACTCCGGCTCACCGTTCGTGGCAGCGGCATCCTGGCCCTTGACACCGAGCTCGGCCTTGGCCTTGTCGAGGCCCTTGGCGGCGGCATCGTTGAACGACTGGTCGCCCCGGCCGCCGACGTCATACGCCATGCCGACCATCAGCGGCTTGTCGCCGGCGGCAGCCGGCTGGGTGCCGTCGGCGGTGCCGCCGGATGACGGGGTGTCGGACGAGCCACACGCGGCAAGTCCGAGAGCGGCCGCGGCGACTATCGCGGCGACCTGTGTTGCGTGACGCAAGGGGTGCTCCTTCTATGGTGCAGGTCGCGAACCGGGCGCCGGTTCGCGGTCTGCACTGTAACTCTCGAATCCGTGCGGCTCGGTCCGCTTCGGTGAACTGCGGCGAAGTGTTCATCTGTCCGCGACGCGCACGTTGTCGAGGCCTGCCGATGCGGGCGCGAGGGAGACGCTGGCGATCACACATCCGGCGAGGGTGCGGGCCCCGACCCCGATCGCGGCCTCGTCGACGATGAGGTCGCCACGGTGCAGGTCGTAGGTCGTGCCTCCGGGCGCTCTCGTCCCGAGCCGCGCCATCGCCCCCGGGATCCGGGACAGGTACCAGGCGAAGTCCTCGCCGCCGAGGCTCTGCGGGGTCGGGGCCACCAGGGCACCGGCCTCGCCCACCGCCAGGGTCAGCACATCGACGCACGACGCGTCGTTGACGACGGGCGGCACGCCCTTGACGACGGACACGTCCGCCTTGACGCCGTACGGGGAGACGACCTCATGGACGAGCTCGGCGAAGAGCCGCTCCGAGCCGTCCCAGGCGGTGGCGTCGAGCATGCGCAAGGTGCCGAGGACCTTGCCGGTCGACGGGATCACGTTGTGGGCCCCGCCTGCGTGGATCGCCCCCCAGACGAGCGCGGCCGCCGCACGAGGGTCAAGGCGCCGGGACAGCGCGGCGGGCACGTCGGTGACGACCTTGGCGAGCGCATAGGTGAGGTCCTGCGTCAGGTGCGGCCGCGACGTATGGCCACCAGTGCCCGACAGGGTGACATCGACCTGGTCGGTCGCAGCCGTGATGGCGCCGACCCGCAGGCCGACGCTGCCGACGTCGATGGACGGGTCGCAGTGCAGCGCGAAGATCCGCTCCATACCCTCGATCCCACCTTGGGCCACGACATCCTCTGCACCGCCGGGCATGACCTCCTCAGCCGGCTGGAAGACGACCCGCGCCGCCACCCCGAAGTGGGCCAGATCCTCCTCGATGGCCTTGAGGGCCAAGGCGGCTCCGAGCGCGGCCGTCGTGTGCACGTCGTGCCCGCAGGCATGGCTCACACCGTCGGTCCGCGAGGCGAAGGGCAACCCGGTCTGTTCGCGGATCGGCAGCGCGTCGAGGTCGGCGCGGAGCCCGATCGTCCGAGCCGGTTCCGTCGGCCCGACGTGTGCGACAAGCCCGCTGCCCCGTAGCCGTCGGAACGGGATGCCCGACCGCTCGAAGCGAGTGGCGAGCACCTGTGTCGTGCGGACCTCGGCCCGACCGAGCTCGGGATGTTCGTGCAGGTCGCGGCGGATGGTGACCAGCTCGTCCTCGAGAGCCGCGACGGTGGCGGAGATCTCGTCGAACGGGAGGAACATGGTCACGAGCACCGGAGTCTAGCGAGCGGACGTAGGCGACCCCGAACAAAGGAGCCGCCGTGACCGATACGCAGATGTTTGTCCCCTTCTCGACGGTCACGACCGAGGCATCCTGCACGGTTCCCCCGGACCGCAGAGGCATGGGACAACTGGCCGGAACGAACTGCCGCCGCAGGACCTGCTGAGCACGAGCGCAACCCAGACCCCATCGTCGTTCCGGCCGGTTGTCCCTGTGGACAACTGGGGCGGCCGGTTGTCCCGCTGAGAAAGAGTGCTGGGATGAAGGCGGAGCGAGCACTGCAGCGGCTTGGCGGGACGGCGACCTGGGGAGAGCTGAGGCGAGCCGGGCACTGGCGCCACATCAAGGGCGCGCTGGACGAGGGCATCATCGTCAAGACCGGTCGCGGCCATTATGCGCTGGCGACGGAGCAGGAGAGCCAGGCCGCCGCGCACCGTCTCAGCGGCACGATGTCGCACACGAGCGCCGCGCTGCACTGGGGCTGGAAGGTCAAGACCGTCCCAGAGCAACCGCACGTCACCGTCCGGGCCAAACGCAGTCTGCCGGCAGGCGCCGCCGACGGAGTCGTGCTGCACTGGCTGGCGAGACCTCACGTCGGACGAGATGTCCGACGACTCGTTCCGGGCCCGGGTCGACCTGGCCGACGCCGACCTGAAGATCGTCATCGAGGCGGAAGGCTTCGAGTTCCACGGGGAGCGCGAGCAGCTCGTGCGAGACTGTCGCCGCTACACAGAGCTCGGTGCGCGGGGTTGGGTCGTGCTCCGCTTCACATGGGACCAGGTCATGTTCGAACCGGACTATGTGCGACGCATGCTCGAGCAGACGGCTCGCACTCGACGGGGCCAACCGGACGGAACGACGGCAGGCAAAGCCACGGGTTGAGCACGGGCCGGGCCTGGCACCACAGTTCGTTCCGGCCAGTTGGCCCGTCGGTTCACGTGGTGGCCGAGTGGCCCGAGTGGCTGGGTGGCTGAGAGACATTGCACAGCGCGAGGCGTGGCCGGGGGGCAGGGTGGCGCCTAGGCTGCGAGGCATGACTGCCGAGAACCTCCTCGCGTTGGCAGGTCCCGATGACGAGCACACTCAGGCCGAGTGGGAGCAGGCTGCGGCGACCGCGCTGCGCAAGGCACGCCGGCTCCCCGAGGGCGCCCCGGACAGCGCGGCTTGGGGCCGGCTGACACACACCACTCTGGACGGGATCGCCGTGGCCCCACTGGGGACCGTCGAGTCGGTGCGGGACCTACCCCCGGTGGGCGCACCGGGTCACGCTCCCTTCACGCGCGGCCGGCTGCCATACCGGCCGGAGCACGGGTGGGACATCCGCTCGCACGTCGGCGGGCTCGACCCGAAGCGCGCCAACGAGGAGGCGTTGCTGGACCTCGAGGGTGGCGTCACCTCGCTCTGGCTTCAGCTCGGTGGCCAGCTGACCCCCACGGATCTGTCGACTGTCCTGAAGGGCGTGCTGCTCGATGTCGCCCCCGTCATCGTCGATGCCCCTGACCCGCTGGCTGCCGCGCGTGCGCTCGTCGCGGTCGCGGAGGACCAGGGGATCCACCTGCACCAGGACAGCAACCTCGGGTGCGACCCGATCGGCGCCGCCGTCCGCGCCGACGGCCACCCCCGCTCCGCCGGCCAGCTCACCGAGCTCGCCGAGGTCGCCCGGTCAGCCGGGGTGCGCGCCATCGTCGTCGATGCCACCGTGGTCCACGACCTCGGCGCGTCCGACGGACAGGAGCTCGGCTACTCCCTCGCCGTCGGCGCCGCCTACCTGCGCGCGCTGACCGCCGCCGGCCAGGCGGTGGACGACGCGCTACCACTGATCGAGTTCCGTTATGCCGCAACGGACGAGCAGTTCCCGACCATCGCCAAGCTCCGCGCCGCGCGCCGCCTTTGGGCGCGCGTCTCCGAGCTGTCCGGCTCCTCGTCTGAGGCCGGCGCGCAGCGCCAGCACGCGGTGACGAGCCGCCCGATGATGAGCAGGTATGACCCTTACGTCAACATGCTCCGCACGACCGTCGCCGCCTTCGCAGCGGGAGTCGGCGGTGCCGACGCGGTGACCGTGCTGCCCTTCGACTCACCACTCGGCCTGCCCAGCGCGCTCGGGCGGCGCAACGCGCGCAACACATCCTCGCTGCTCATCGCCGAGTCGCACGTGGCCGGCGTCACCGACCCCGCCGGAGGGTCGTATGCCGCTGAGCTGCTCACCGACGGGCTGGCCCGTGCCGGGTGGGCGCAGTTCCAGGCGATCGAGGCCGCCGGCGGGATCGAGGCAGCCCTGTCTGACGGGTCTCTCCGGGGCCGGATCGACGAGGTCGCCGCGCGACGGACCGACCAGGTGGCCCACCGGTCCCGGCAGATCACCGGGCTCACCGAGTTCCCGAACCTCGAGGAGACTCCGCTCCAGCGGGACTCTGACCCGATGGCACGTCAGGTCCGCCGCTATGGCGCCGCCTTCGAGGCGTTGCGTGACGAGCCCGCCACGCACCCGGTCTTCCTCGCAACCCTGGGCACCGTCGCGGCGCACACGGCGCGGGCCAGCTTCGCCGCGAACCTGCTTGCCGCCGGAGGGATACCGGTGATGACGGCCGGGGCCACCGAAGGTGTCGAATCGCTCCTGCGGGCCTACGAGGCCCAGGACGAACCGCCGGTCGTCTGCGTCTGCGGCACCGACGCGGCCTATCTCGAGTGGGGGGCCGAGGCGGTCGCCGCGCTGCGACAGGACGGAGCCAGGTGGGTCATCCTCGCCGGCAAGCCCGGTGAGCGGACGATACCCGCGGACCTCGTGGACGACTCCGCCGCAATGGGCCTCGACGCCCTGGCTTTCCTGACGACGACAAGGGAGAAGCTGGCATGAGCGCCGACCGGAGCGAGGAAACGAGCGAGCGCCAGCGAGTGAGGCCCGGAGCTACGGGAAGAGGCGCGAAAGAAGGCATGAGCGCCGACCGGAGCGAGGTAGCGGCATGAGCGGCGTCCCGAGCAGTTTCGCCGACCTGCCACTTGAGCCGACCGACGCGCAAGGTGCGGCGCGGTCGGTAACGAGCAGAGCGGCATACCAAGGGGATCCATGGCACAGCCCTGAGGGCATCGACATCCTGCCCGTCTACGGGCCCGAGCACCTCGACGGTCTCACCGCGCTCGACACGTGGCCTGGACTCACCCCGTTCCTGCGTGGGCCATACCCGACGATGTACACGACGCGGCCGTGGACGATCCGACAGTACGCCGGGTTCTCGACTGCCGAGGAGTCCAACGCGTTCTACCGGCGCAACCTCGCGGCGGGGCAGAAGGGCCTGTCGGTCGCCTTCGACCTCGCGACGCACCGTGGCTACGACTCGGACCACCCGAGGGTGCGCGGCGACGTCGGCATGGCGGGCGTCGCGATCGACTCGATCCACGATGCACGAACGCTGTTCAAGGGCATCCCGCTCGACCAGATGTCCGTCTCGATGACGATGAACGGCGCGGTCCTGCCGATCATGGCGCTCTACATCGTCGCGGCCGAGGAGCAGGGGGTGAAGCCGGAGCAGCTCGCGGGGACGATCCAGAACGACATCCTCAAGGAGTTCATGGTCCGCAACACCTATATCTACCCGCCCGAGCCGAGCATGCGGATCATCTCGGACATCTTCGCCTACGCCGCTGCGAAGATGCCACGCTTCAACTCGATCTCGATCTCCGGCTACCACATCCAGGAGGCCGGTGCGACAGCCGATCTCGAGCTCGCGTACACCCTCGCAAACGGCATCGAGTATGTCCGCGCCGGGCTCGGGGCGGGCCTCGACATCGACGCGTTCGCACCACGGCTCTCGTTCTTCTGGGCGATCGGGATGAACTTCTTCATGGAGGTCGCCAAGCTTCGCGCGGCGCGGGCGCTGTGGGCCCGGCTCGTGCGGCAGTTCGACCCCAAGAACCCGAAATCGCTGTCGCTGCGGACACATTCGCAGACATCGGGCTGGTCGCTCACTGCCCAGGACGTCTTCAACAACGTCCAGCGCACCTGCATCGAGGCGATGGCCGCGACCCAGGGCCATACCCAGTCGCTGCACACGAATGCCCTCGACGAGGCGATCGCGCTGCCCACCGACTTCTCGGCCAGGATCGCCCGCAACACCCAGCTACTCCTGCAGCAGGAGTCGCGCACGACCGAGGTCATCGACCCGTGGGCCGGGTCGTACTACGTCGAGCGGCTCACCCAGGACCTCGCCGAGAAGGCATGGGCGCGGATCGAGGAGGCCGAGGCGGCCGGCGGCATGGCCAAAGCCATCGAGGCCGGCATCCCGAAGATGCGCATCGAGGAGGCGGCGGCCCGCACGCAGGCCCGGATCGACTCCGGGGCGCAGAAGGTCATCGGGGTCAACACCTACCGGCTTGCGGACGAGGATCACCTGGAGGTCCTGAAGGTCGACAACGACGAGGTTTACCGCCAGCAGGTCGCGAGCCTCGAACGGCTGCGGGCCGAGCGGGATCCGGACGAGGTGCGCCGGACGCTCCAGGCCCTCACGGCCTCGGCCGAGCGTGGCTCGGAGCGGGGGTCGCTGGTCGGCAACCTGCTCGCGCTCGCGGTCGACGCCGCTCGGGCCAAGGCGACCGTCGGCGAGATCTCGACCGCGCTCGAGAAGGTGTGGGGGCGCCATCAGGCAGTCATCCGTACCATCAGTGGGGTGTACCGCGACGAGTCATCCCACGCCGACGACGGCAAGGTCGCCCGGGTGCTCGAAGCGACGGCGGCCTTCGAGGATGAGGAGGGTCGCCGGCCGCGGATCCTCGTTGCCAAGATGGGTCAGGACGGGCACGACCGCGGCCAGAAGGTCGTCGTCACCGCGTTCGCCGACCTCGGCTTCGATGTCGACGTGGGCCCGCTCTTCTCGACGCCGGAAGAGGTCGCGCAGCAGGCGGTCGACGCGGACGTGCACATCGTCGGGGTGTCCTCGCTCGCCGCCGGTCACCTGACGCTGCTGCCGGCGCTGCGGCGTGCCCTGGCCGATCTCGGGCGTGACGACATCATGGTCGTCATCGGCGGGGTCATCCCGCCGGACGACGTGCAGACCCTCAAGGACATGGGTGCCGCGGCGGTCTTCCTGCCCGGCACGATCGTCGCCGACTCGGCGCTCGACCTGCTCGAGAAGCTGACCGCGCAGCTGCAGCCGTGACCTCGCCCGACCCTGATCGAGAGTGCGCCACTCCTGATCGAGAGCGCAGTCCGGCCTCGGTCAGCGTTGCCCGGCGGAGACGACATGTCGACGTCGACGCACTCGTGGCCGGGGTCCGGACAGGGCAACGGGCGTCGGTGGCGCGGGCGATCACCCTGGTCGAGTCGTCGCGCGCCGACCACCGGGTCGCCGCCCGTCGGCTGCTCGAGCAGCTCATGGCGGGCGCACCCGGAGGACCAGAACAACCGTCTGCCGTGCGGGTCGGCATCTCCGGGGTCCCTGGGGTCGGCAAGTCGACGCTCATCGAGACGCTCGGCCAGCACCTCATCGAGCAGGGCCATCGCGTCGGCGTGCTCGCCGTCGACCCCTCGTCCGTCCGCACCGGCGGCTCGGTCCTCGGCGACAAGACGAGGATGGCGGCCCTGTCAGCCAGCCCAGCGGCATACATCCGCCCTTCGCCATCTGCGGGAACACTGGGCGGGGTGGCTCGCGCGACGACCCAGGCGATGATCGTCCTCGAGTCGGCCGGGTATGACGTCGTGCTCGTCGAGACGGTCGGCGTCGGGCAGTCCGAGGTGACCGTTGCCGGGATGGTCGACACGTTCCTCTTCCTCACGCTGGCGCGCACCGGCGATCAGCTGCAGGGGATCAAGAAGGGCATCCTCGAGATCGCCGACGTCATCGCCGTCAACAAGGCTGACCAAGAACATGAGGGCGAGTCCCGCGTCGCCGCAAGGGAGCTCGCGGGTGCACTCCGTTTCGTGCACGGTCGCGACAAGGTGGGCTGGGCACCGCCCGTCGTGACGTGCTCGGGGCTGACCGGGGTGGGCATCGACGCCGTCTGGGAGCGGGTCCTCGCCCACCGTGAGCACCTCGGTGAAGGGGGTCTGGCGAGCAAACGTGCCGGGCAGCAGCTCGACTTCATGTGGGCGCTCGTGCGCGACGATCTCGACCAGCGTCTCAAGCGATCAGCGGGGGTTGCCGCGGTTCGGGCCGAAGTGAGCGCAGCAGTGCTGGCCGGTGAGATCCCCGCGACGATCGCGGCCGACCGGATCCTCGCGGCCTACGACAGCCGTCCCTTGACCTGATCCGCTGACCGGGCCGACGAGCAGCTACTTGGTGTAGATCGCGTAGCTGCCGCGGCCGAGGAAGAAGCCCGTACCCGAAACCTGGTCGTAGCACGAGACTCCAGACGGCTCGGCCAGGCAGGCCAGCGTGCCGCTCGAGCTCTTCGCCGTCTGTCCGCTCTGCAGCTGCGGCGCGTCCGGCTCGACGATCGTGTCGGAGTTGCACTGCGGCTCCGGGTCGGCATCACCGAAGACAACCCGGCCGATGTCATGTGCACCGGCGCCCCCCTGACAGAGGTCCGCCGGTGGCTTGATCCGCCCGCCATGGGTCAGCTCGCAGCCGATGACCGGGTCCGTGAGCGAGCAGAACACCCCCGCGTCCGTCGCCACGAAAACGGTGCGCACCCGCGGGTTGAGGTGGCCATGGTTGATCCGATCCACGAGGGCCTGCAGGGCAGAGGCGTCGGCGGTCGACGTCGCCGGCGAAGCCGGGACCGTGGCGGCGGGCTCCGTCGAGGATCCAGGTGATGTCGTCGTGACGTCGGGTGAGGTGCGCGGCTGCGCAGTGACGGTCACGGTCACCGTGCCCTCAGGCGTAACCGAGGCGCTGCATCCACCGAGCGTCGCCAAGAGGGCGACCCCTGCAACCACCGACCATCGACCCAGCACCCCTGCACCCATGTGTCTCAGTATGTCGTCGGGTCAGCGGGACTCGCCGGCTTACCGGGGAACTGGGGCACTCGCGAGCTCGGTCAAGCGGCACCTGCCTACCTAGGCAGGGTGCGGTCAGGCATCTGGGGGCCAGGCGGCGATGATCTTGGCGCGGCGCTCGGCCCACTCGCCCTGCAGGTCCTGTAGCCGATCCGTGAGGAACTCGACGAAGTCGACCGACAGCTGCATCCGGCGTCCGGCCGGTGTCTCCGCTCCCCCGACCGCGGCGACCCCTTGGCTCATGCTGCGCTGGATCGCGGACATGACCCGGTCGCGGTTCAGGACGGCCTCGTGCCAGGCGTCGGCATGCACGACGTAGACGTCGCGGCGGCTGCCACGTTCTCGCTCCTTGCCGATCATCCGGACGTGGGTCAGGTAGTTCACCGCGCCGGAGATGGCGGCCGGGCTCACCGCGAGCGCCTCGGTCAGCTCGGCCGCCGTCATCCGGCCGTCGTCGTCGGCGAGCAGCCGGGCGAAGACTCGGGAGGCGAGCCGCGGCATCCCGGCATCGGTCAGGACATCGCCGAACCGCTCGACGTAGTCCGCCACCGCCTGCTCGTCCCGCCGCCCTCGGGCAGCTTTCCTCGTCATCGTCGCCTCCTCGCTGGGACCTATGGCCAGTGTAGCCAAAACATTAAAAACATTCACTAGTTCCTGAATCCTATGTATCGTTGAGACCATGACACTCGCAGTCGAGGTCACCGACCTCCACAAGTCATACGGCACCACCGTCGCCCTCGACGGGCTCGACCTAGCGGTCGAGACGGGCGAGATCCACGGCTTCCTCGGCCCGAACGGTGCGGGCAAGTCGACGGCGATCCGCATTCTGCTCGGACTGCTGCGCGCCGACAGTGGCCAAGCCACTGTCCTCGGCGAGGACCCGTGGCACGACACGGAGACGTTGCACCGTCGCCTCGCCTATGTCCCTGGCGACGTCAGCCTGTGGCCCAACCTCACCGGCGGCGAGGCGATCGACCTGCTCGGCCGGCTGCGCGGCGGTCTCGACGAGAAGCGCCGCGCCGACCTCGTCGCACGGTTCGACCTCGACCCGACCAAGAAGGGTCGCACCTACTCGAAGGGCAACCGGCAGAAGGTCGCGCTTGTCGCGGCCATGTCCGCCGACGTGGAGCTGCTGCTGCTCGACGAGCCGACCTCCGGGCTCGATCCGCTCATGGAGGCCGTCTTCCGCAGCGCGGTGCAGGAGTTCACGGCAGGCGGTGGGACGGTGCTGCTCTCGAGCCATATCCTCAGCGAGGTCGAGGCCCTGTCCGACCGGATCAGCATCATCCGGTCCGGGCGCAACGTCGAGACCGGCGCCATCGAGGCCATGCGTGGCGGATCCATGACGAAGATCGAGGCCACGACAGCCAACCCGGTCGATCTCCACGAACTTGAGAGCCAGTCGGGCGTCGTCGATGTCGTCATCGAGGGCGACCGGGTGACCTGCTCGGTCGCCACCGACCACCTGGGCGAGCTGCTCGAGCGGCTGGGGGCGAGCGGCATACGGACCCTGGCGAGCTCACCGCCCACTCTGGAGGACTTGTTCATGCGGCAGTACCGCACACCGGAGGCGAGCCGGTCATGAGCGGCCTCACTGGCACCGGTACCCTGCTACGGCTCGCGCTGCGGCGCGACCGAGTCGTCCTGCCGATCTGCATCGTCCTGCTGGTGCTGCTCGCGGGCGGGTCGGCGCAGGCCGCGCTCGCGCTCTACCCGACGCCGGAGGAGCTGACGAGGGCGGCAGAGGCGGTCAACGCCTCCCCCGCGATCGTCGCGATGTTCGGCCCGATCTCCGACCCGACCAACCCCGGCGCGATCGCGAGCTTCAAGACGGTGTCGATGGGCGCGATCTTCGTCGCTCTGCTCGCGTATGCCCTGGTACGACGACACACCCGGACGGAGGAGGAGGCCGGACGCACCGAGCTCGTCGGCGCGGCCGTCGTCGGGCGCCGCGCACCGCTCACAGCGGCCGTCGTGCTCGCGATCGGGGCCTGTGTCGTGACGAGCGTCGTCGTTGTGCTCTCCCTCGTGGGGCTGGGCCTCGACGCGCCCGGCTCCATCGGTTATGGGCTCTACTGGCTGTCGGCAGGGCTCGCATTCACCGGCATCACGGCGATCGCGGTCCAGCTGACCCAGACCGCGCGCGGTGCGTCGGCGTGGGCGCTGGGTGCGCTCGGCGTGGCCTATGTGCTGCGCGCGATCGGCGACTCGTCACAGGGCGCGCTGTCGTGGCTGACCTGGCTCTCGCCGCTCGGCTGGGGGGAGAAGCTCGATATCTACGGCGCCAACCGGTTCGTCGTGTTCCTCATCCCGCTGGTGTTCACCGTCGCGAGCGTGGGGGTGGCCTATGCGTTGCGTGAGCGGCGCGACCTCGGGGCAGGCTTGGTGGCCGGGCGCGCCGGCCCCGCGCGTGCGTCCGCGTCGCTCTCGAGCCCGCTCGCGCTGGCCTGGCGGCTACAGCGGGGCGCATTCATCGGCTGGGCAATCGCGTATGCGCTGCTCGGTCTCGTCCTCGGCAGCGTCGCGCACAACGTCGGCGATTTCGTGAGCGACCCGAAGGTCGAGGAGATGCTGCGGCAGCTCGGCGGCAGTGCCTCTTCCCTGTCTGACGTCTACCTCGGCGCCGAGCTGAACTTCCTGGCGATCGGCGCGGCCGCCTACGGGATCTCCGCGGCGCTGCGACTGCGCTCGGAAGAGGCCGAGGGACACTCGGAGCAGGTTCTCGCCACGCGCACCTCGCGGCCCGCGCTGCTCGGCAGCCACGCGCTCATCGCGCTGGGTGGCAGCGCCCTGCTGCTCGTCGTCACCGGACTCGGTATGGCGCTCAGCTACGGTCGAGCCTCGGGCGGGGTGGGTGCCACGCTCGGCCGCCTGCTGCCGAGCGTGCTGGCTCCGATCCCGGCCGTGTGGGTCTGCGTCGGGCTCGCGCTCGTCGTCTTCGGTGCGCTGCCCCGACTCGTCGTCCTGGCCTGGGCGGTGCTGGCCGTCTTCGTCGTGGTCGGCGAGTTCGGGTCGATCCTCAAGCTGCCGCAGGCGGTGATCGACGTGTCACCGTTCGTGCACGCGAGCGTGCCCCCGGGCGGATCGGTCTCTGGGGTGCCGCTGGCGGCGTTGCTGCTGATCGCCGCGGCTCTTGCGGCTGCGGCCGTGGGCGCCTTCCGGCGCCGTGACCTGACCACCGCCTAACAGTCCCATCCCGCTCGCGCGGGCACATCCGCCCGCTCGACCGGGCATCAGCGCCCGGCCCGAGTGGGTACGGACGGTCTGCCCTCGACCACTACAGTGACGGCGTGACTTCAACGATCCCGGGCTTCTGGGCCGTCATCCCGGCCGGTGGCTCGGGCACACGTCTGTGGCCCCTCTCCCGACGGGCGGCCCCGAAGTTCCTGCTCGACCTCACCGGCTCAGGGCAGTCGCTGCTGCAGACCACGTGGTCGCGGTTGGCGCCCCTGGTTGACGATCGCGTCATCGTGGTCGCCGGCTCGAGTCATGCCGACGCGGTTCGGCGTCAACTGCCCATGCTTGCGGCCGAGTCGGTCGTGGCCGAGCCCACCCCCCGTGACTCGATGCCTGCGATCGGCCTCGCAGCCGCCCTCATCGAACGCCGTGATCCCGACGCGCTCCTCGGCTCGTTCGCCGCGGATCATCTCATCGAGGATGAGCCCGCCTTCCATGCGGCGATCCGCGAGGCCGTCGTCCTCGCCCGAGCCGGCGAGCTCGTCACGATCGGCATCGAGCCGACCGGCCCGGCCACCGGGTTCGGCTACATCCGGCAAGGCGCCCCGCTTGGGATCGCCGAGGCAGAGCGTGGCCGTCGCGTCGAGGAGTTCGTCGAGAAGCCGGACCTCGAGACAGCGAAACGGTATCTCGCGAGCGGCGAATACCGCTGGAACGCAGGCATGTTCGTCGTACAAGCCACGACACTCCTCGAGCTGCTCGCGCTGAGGCATCCCGATATGGTGTCGGTCCTGCGCATGATCGCTGCCCAGCCTGACCGGCTCTACGAGCTGTGGCCGTCGCTTACTGCGATCGCGATCGACCATGCGGTCGCCGAACCGGCGGCGGCGGCCAGACGGGTCGCGGTGGTGCCGGCCGACCTCGGTTGGGACGACGTCGGCGACTTCCAGTCCGTCGCCGGTCTGTCTGACGGTCACGGGGGCCCCACCGGGATCGTCGCCCTCTCCGGGGTGGATGACGTCGTCTCGGTCGACTCCACCGGTGTCGTGTCTGCGGGTAGTGGCCGGCTCGTGGCTCTCGTCGGCGTCGAGGACATCGTCGTCATCGACACTGCCGATGCGCTCCTGGTGACCACCCGGGATCACTGCCAGGACGTCAAGAAGGTCGTGACCACGCTGGCCGAGCAGGGTCGCACCGAGTTGCTCTGATCTGACGCCAGCCTGTGGACAACGGATCCCTTCCATTTGGTCCGCACGGCAATCCCTTGTGGCGGCAGCATCGACTGGGACTTCATCGGGACCACCTGCCTGCCCGAGCTCGTCCCCGACAGCGAGGGACCTTCACCGCCTCGCTCGAGGTCACCTTCGGTGCCGACTTCCGCATCAACGGCAGCGACTGGGTCGAACTACCCGACACCGTCACCGTTCGCCAGCCGGGGCACCCGCATCACCGTCCGAGAAGCCCGAGCCGTCCTGGTCAACCAGTAACCCACTCGCGGCCCCGCCCCGAACTGCACTGTCGTTCGGAACTACTGCACTGTCGACCGGGATTGCTGCACTGTCGATCGGGATTGCTGCACTGTCGATCGGGATTGCTGCA